>NZ_FKLB01000046.1:0-8900 GCF_900067035.1 Pseudomonas sp. 1 R 17 | reverse complement strand
GTGGGAGGGGGCTTGCCCCGGTACAAACCGGGGACATCGTTTACATTTCTAACCGGGGACATGGTTTACAGGCTAATACGCATGATCAGGAGGTAACTGATCATGCCCTGGAACCAAGAGTCCCCCATGAATCAAAGAATCAAGCTGGTAGCTGATTGGCTTTCTGGCAACTTCACCAAAAGCCAGTTGGCACGCCGCTTTGACGTTAGCCGACCTACCGTCGATAAGTGGATTGCCCGGCACGACGGCGATTTGAGGTCTTTATCCGAACTGTCCCGGCGACCTCACAACAGCCCAAATAAAACCGACGACGAGATTTTGGCCCGTGTAGTCGCGATGAAGGAGGCTCACGATAAATGGGGGCCGAAAAAGCTTCTCGAGCTATTACGGCTGGAAGATCCCTCCGTCACCTGGCCCTCTCCAAGTACGGCCGGTCAATGGCTTGACCGACTTGGGCTCGTCAAAAAGCGGCGCTTCAAACGCCGACACAGCATTTCCCACGCACAAATGCGAAAGGCCGACGAACCTAACAAGACGTGGTGTGCTGACTACAAAGGGCAGTTCAAGATGCTTAATGCTCAGATGTGCTTCCCTTTGACCGTCACAGACCATGCGTCGCGGCTGATTTTAGCGTGCAGGGCCCATCCCAAGATCATGACCCAGCCTGTAAAACAGGCCTTTGAGAGGCTTTTTCAGGAGTACGGCATGCCGGAAGTTATCCGTTCGGACAACGGGGTACCGTTCGCCTCTCCTGGCCTGGCAAGAATATCCACACTGGCAGTTTGGTGGATTCGGCTGGGTATTTATCCCGAGCGAACCATGCCGGGAAGACCCGCCCAGAATGGTCGCCATGAACGAATGCACCGTAGCTTGAAACTTGAGTTGCCCTTAGGGAAAAACTTAGTCGAGCAGCAGCTTTTGCTGGAGCATTTCAGGCATGAGTTTAATTACGTACGCCCTCACGAAGCGCTCGGCATGAAACGTCCGGGAGACTTGTATGTGCCGTCCACCCGAATTTATCCAGGATGCTTGCCCGATGTGGAATATCCGGCAGAAATGAAAGTTCGAAGCGTCAGGCAGGACGGATCGATCAAGTGGAACGGCAAGTTGGTATTTATCAGCGAGGCGCTGTCCGGGGAAAGGATAGGGCTCAAAGAAGCTGAAGATGAAGCTTGGGATTTGTACCTGTGTGATTATCCCTTGGGGAGGCTTGGACGAGGTATGACCCGCGTCCAGGCCTCAAATGTGTAAACGATGTCCCCGGTTTCAGATGTAAACGATGTCTACGGTTCTACACCCCGATTGCGGTGGATCAGCTAATGAATACTTGGCTGACACCCCTATCGGGAGCAAGTCGAATCGTCGCACCGCCCCCCACATGGGGCTCTTACCCTGCCGATCCCGATTATTGCGATCCAATTCACAAAACTCCCGCGAACTTATCTGCTTTTTTCGGTACTAACTTATCTCGGCAAGAACTTGATGGCCAAGTAATGGCAACTTATAAGTTCTCCGACGAATCGCTATCAGAACAGCTGCCGCCTGTCGGAATAATATTTCCAGTGTCAGGCCGTGTATCTTTTTGATGATTTTTTATTGTTATTAATCAATGTGTTGCGTGAATAACTAGCGCGAACATGCAACTGACTCTGTTTCTTGGGTTACTGCTAGTTCGATGTTAGTTTCGCGGCCCCTGATTTTCGACGGACCGAACATGTCTTTTTTATTGCCACGGACTCGGTATTTGCTATGCACTTTGCTGCTTGCTTATTTGAGCGGCAACAGTGCCTTGGCCGCCCCTACGCCGGGGGATCAGGACCTTATCCGCGACCGCCAGAACCGGCTTCTCGAAGAGCAGCGTCGGCGCCTGGAAGAGCTCCAGGACCTGCCCGGCAAGAGCAATCAGCCACAGGCCCCGGCACAGCCTGCTGACACCCGCTGCTTCCCCATCCAGGACATCGAACTCAAGGGCGCCGACAGCCTCTCCGCAGCCGACCGTACCCGCCTGCTCAAACCCTATATCGGCCAATGCCTGGGCGTTACGCAGCTCAATGAACTGCTCAAGGTCATCACCGATTACTACATTGCCAAGGGCCGCGTCACCAGCCGGGCCTACCTGCCGCAACAGGACCTTTCCAGCGGCCACCTGCAAGTGCTGGTGGTCGAAGGCAAACTTGAAGGCCTGAAGGGCGCCCAGGGCAGCACGGTCACCGACCGCGAGCTGGCCATGGCGTTTCCCGGCAAGGTTGGCGAGGCCCTCAACCTGCGCGAAGTCGAGCAACTGGTGGATCAACTGAGCCGCTTGCCGTCCAAACAGGCGCAAATGGAACTGACCCCCGGCACCCAGATCGGCGGCAGCGAAGTGCTGGTCAAAAACCAGCCGCAAAAACCCTGGCGCGCCAGCCTGTCGCGCAACAACGACGGCCAGAAAAGTACCGGCGAACAGCAGTGGGGCGCTGGCCTGGAATGGGACAGCCCGCTGGGCCTGGCCGACCAACTGATCCTGCGCGGCGGCCACGATGCCATCAGCGACCACCAGAAAACCTCGAAAAACAGCATGCTCTACTACAACGTGCCGTGGGGCTGGTGGAACTTCAGTTACACCTACAGTGAGAGCGATTACCGCACGCCGGGCAGCGTCGATGACTTCAAATACAAGCAATGGGGCGACAGCCAGAATCACCAGCTGCGCGCCGAGCGTGTGGTGCATCGCGATGACGTGAGCAAGACGTCGGTCAATGTCGGCCTCACTCATTTGCGCACCAACAACTACATCAACGACACACGCCTGGGCGTCAGCAGCAACCGCCTCAGCGAATTCCAGGTGGGTATCAGCCACGGGCGCCGTATCGGCAGCGCGTTCGTCAACCTTGATGTGGGCATGCAAAACGGTATCGGTGCCTTCGATGCGCAAAAGGATGAGCAGACCCGTATCCGCGGCAACCTCACGCCCACGCCGCGCTACCGCAAATACACCGCCACCCTGAGCTACCTGCAGCCGTTCACGCTGTGGGGCGAGTCATTGAGTTTTTCCAGCCTGGCCACCGGGCAGCGCAGTGAAGACGTGCTGTACGCGCCGCAACGCATGAGTCTTGGCGGCTCGTACTCGGTGCGGGGTTTCAAGGACCAGCAGTTGAACGGCGACAGCGGCGGCTACTGGCGCAACGAAGTGCGTTGGGCGCGCCCGGTGACCCTCGACTGGATGCGCCCGGCCTTCGCCGAGTACGGCGCCAGCGTCGGCTACGACCAGGGCGTGATTCGCAACGATCGCTACAACGATGACCAGCACGGCCGGGTATCGAGTAACTCCCTGGAGCTGTTTGCCCGTGGCAAGCACGTCAGCACCAGCGTGACGTTTGCCCATTCGCTGGAAAGGCCTGGCGTCGTGACCGAGCGCGAAGCGCCGATTTATTTCCGCCTGGATTTCTTCCTGTAATTCAACACCGCTGCCTTGAGATTTTGAATATGGACGTTCGCCCTGTTACTGCCCTGAAAAGCCTGAGCCAACGCGGCCTGGCCCTGATCCTGGCCAACGCGTTGTTCTGGCAGCCGCTGCTGGCCCAGGCCGAGGGTATTGTGGTCAGCGGCCCCGGCACTACCCTCGGGCAGGCGGGCAACGGCGTTCCGGTGGTGAACATCGCCACGCCCAATGGCAGCGGGCTGTCCCATAACCAGTTCAAGGACTACAACGTCGGTCCCAACGGCGTGATCCTCAACAACGCCACGGGCATGGTGCAGAGCACGCAGCTGGGCGGGATCATCGTCGGCAACCCGAACCTCAAGGGCGGCGCTGCGAATGTCATCCTCAACGAAGTCAACGGCGGCAGCCCCAGCCAGTTGCGCGGCTACACCGAAGTGGCGGGGCAGTCCGCCAAGGTCATCGTGGCCAACCCGTATGGCGTGAGCTGTAACGGTTGCGGCTTTATCAATACCCCCAACGTCACCCTGACCACCGGCAAGCCGATTCTTGACCAGACCGGGCGCCTGGACCGCTACCAGGTGGATGGCGGTGCGGTGACCATCGACGGCCAGGGCTTGAACGCCAGCAACGTCGACCGCTTCGAGATCATTACCCGTTCGGCCAAGATCAACGCCAAGATCAATGCGCGCCAGCTCACCGTGATTGCCGGACGCAATGACGTCGACGCCCAAAGCCTGAAAACCACCGCGCGCGCCGACGACGGCAGCACCAAGCCGGAACTGGCCATCGACTCGTCGGCCCTGGGCGGCATGTATGCCGGTGCGATCAAACTGGTGGGCACCGAAGCCGGCGTGGGTGTGAAGCTCGACGGCACACTGGCAGCCAGTGGTGGCGATATTCAGCTCGACGCCAACGGCCACCTGAGCATGGCCCAGGCCGCCGCCAGCGGTGCGGTGGACATCAAGGCCGCGAGCCTGGAGACCAAGGGCGCCGTGTACGCGGGCACCACCCTCAAGGCACAGACCAAGGGCACCCTGAAAAACAGCAAGACCCTCGCCGCCCGCGACAGCATCACACTGACCAGCAACGGCCAACTGACCAACAGCGGCATCGTCGAGGCCGGGGTCAACGCCGATAACACGCGCAACACCGTCGGCGACGTCAAGCTCGAGGCCCAGCACATCAGCAATACCGGCACGGTGATCGCCAATCGCGAGTTCGGCGCCACCGCCAATACCCTGGACAACCAGGGCGGTACCATGAACGCCAAGCAGGTGTTGAACGTCACCGCCGCCAGCGTAGACAACCGCAACAACGGTCGCCTGCTCAGCGACGGCACGCAGACCCTCACCGTCAGCGGCCTGCTGGACAACAGCCAGGGCGGCATCATCGACAGCACCGGTGCCTTCACCCTGCACGGCGATACCCTGGACAACAGCGCCGGCAGCCTCACCGGTGGCGGCGCAATCACCCTGGACCTGATCGGCGACCTGATCAATCGCAATGGCAAGCTGGCGAGTGCCGGCCCGTTGCTGATCCAGCGCGCCGCCCACGTTGACAACCAGGGAGGCAAGCTCGCCAGCCAAGGTTTGCTGACCCTGTTCGCCAACAGCATCGACAATCGCAACAACGGTACCCTGGCCGCCAACGATGGCCTGACCCTGACCACCAGCGGCCTGCTGCAAAACGGCGGCAACGGCCTGATCCACAGTGAAAAGTCCGGCGTGACCCTCACCGCCGGCACCCTCGACAACGACGGTGGCCGCATCGCCGCCAAAGCCGGTGATGCGCAGATCGACGCCACTGACTTCAACAACGGCAGCGGCGCGCTGTTTGCTCGGGATCGCGTGCACCTGACCGGTATGAATGTGGATAGCGGCGGCGAGATCGCCGGCAACCGGATCGACGTCAGCCTGACCGGGGCCCTGGTTAACCGTGGCCTGATCGAGAGCGCCACCGCCCTCGACGTCGACACTGCCAGCCTCACCAACAGCGGCCAGATGCGCGCCCTCGGCACCACCGGCAAGACCCGCTACGCCATCGGCGGCCTGCTCAACAACAGCGGTAGCCTCGAGACCGCCAACGACCAATTGAGCCTCGCCGCCACCCGCTTCCAGAACACCGGCGGCAAGGTATTGCACGTGGGCACGGGTGCACTCGACCTCAGCGGCATCAGCCTCGACGATGTCGGCGGTAGCCTGGTGACCAATGGCGACCTGATCCTCGATAAAGCCAACTGGACCAACAGCACCGCGATCCAGGCCGGGCGCCTGACCGTCAACGTCGATAACCTGCAACAGACCGCCACCGGCAAACTGCTCGGCATCCGCGCCCTGGTCGGCAGCGGCAAGGACTGGACCGTGGGCGGCAGCGTCGCCAGCCAGGGCAGCCTGGATCTTTCGGTGGACAACCTGCTCAACGACCACGGCCTGATCTTCAGTGGCGGCGACATGAACCTCAAGGTCGACCGCCTGAAAAACCTCGGCGCCGCGATCTACGCCATGGGCAACCTGCGTGTCGATCGCGACGGCCAGGGCGGCCTGGCCACCAGCATCATCAACAGCTCGGGGACGATCGAGAGCGAGCGCAACCTGATCCTGGCGGCCAGCACGATCCAGAACATCCGTACTGTGCTCACCACCGAGTCCGGCATCTACAGCGCCTCCATCACGCCCATCGCCTGTATCGACGGGGTGACCGGTGGCGACTGCGAAGGCGGCAAGCAGAACCGGCCGTTCCAGATTACCCAGCGTGATCACTTCATCGTCAGCGATGCCACGGCAGCGTCCAGCATTACCTCGGGCGGCAACATGCTGCTCACCGGCGGCGAGCTGCTCAACAGCAGCAGTAGCATCGCCGCCGGCGGCAACCTCACGGCCATCGTCAACCAACTCACCAACGTCGGCGTCGTGACCCACGATACCCAGTATGACCGCGTCTTTACCTCAGCCCGCGAGCGCAAGCCCGGAGGCTGGTACCGTGAAGCCGCGGCCTTCACTCAACGCTATTCGGCAGGCCAGGACATGACCGGCGTCGAAGCCGGCCTGGCGTCGTTCATTGGCAAAATGGAGAGCGAAAAGACCGACCTGCGCAAAACCACGCAGCTGATGGTGCCCGACCAGAGCTACGCCGCCGTGATCCAGGCCGGTGGCAGTGTGGACGTGAGAGCCCAGGCCGGCATCGACAACAGCGTCGTGCAAGGTGGCTACACCTACGTCGGCAGCGGCGCCAACACCAAGGCGCCGGGCTACTCGACCCTGGTCAGCCTCAACGCGCAACTGCCAGCGGACGTTGCCCAGCAACAGGCCAACCCGCTGGGCCTGCCCGGCTTCGACCTGCCCACCGGCCAGAACGGCCTGTTCCACCTCAACGACAGCGATGGCGCCAAAGGCCTGCCCACCAGCCAGTTCGCGGCCAACCCGCACAAGTACCTGATCGAAACCAACCCGCTGCTCACCGACATGCGCCAGTTCATGAGCTCGGACTACATGCTGACCAAGCTCGGCTACGACCCCGACACCGCGCAACGTCGCCTGGGCGATGGCTTCTATGAACAACGCCTGATCCAGCAAGCCGTGCTCGCCCGCACCGGCCAGCGCTTCATCGATGGCCAGACCAGCGACGCCGACCTGTTCAAGCACCTGATGGACAACGCCATCAGCAGCAAAAGCGCCCTGAATTTGTCCGTAGGCGTGAGCCTCACCGCCGAACAAGTCGCTGCCCTGACCCACGACATCGTGTGGCTGGAAAACGCCACCGTCGCCGGGCAACAAGTGCTGGTGCCGGTGCTGTACCTGGCCCAGGCGAATAACCGCCTGGCACCCAACGGTGCATTGATTTCCGGCACCGACGTCAACCTGATCACCGGCAGCCACCTCAACAACGCCGGCACCTTGCGCGCCACCGGCAACCTGCTGGCGAACGTCGGCAGCAACCTCACCAACAGTGGGTTGATGGAAGCCGGTGGTCGCCTCGACCTGCTCAGCGGCAACAACCTGACCAACCGCGCAGGCGGTGTGATCAGCGCGGGCAACGTCAACCTCGCCGCCGGCGCCGACCTGCTCAACGAACGCAGCGTCACCACCCACGAAAGCGCCAGCAGCTACCGCACCGAACGCAGCGACTTCGTCGACAGCGCCGCGCGCATCGAATCGGCCAACGATCTGGCCATGCAGGCTGGCGGCAACATCAACAACGTCGGCGGCGTGCTCAAGAGCGGTGCCGATGCCACAGTCAAGGCGGCGGGCGACGTCAACATCACCGCCTCGAAAAGCCTCGACAGCGGCGCCATCGGCAACCGCTCCAGTTTCACCACCATCGCCCAGCAAGGCTCGGTGGTCGAGGCCGGCCGCGACCTGCATGTGATTGGCGGCCGCGACATCAGCGCCGTGGCCAGCCAGGTCAATGCCAAACGCGACGTCAACCTGATTGCCACCCGCGACCTCAACGCCTTCGCGGCGGCCAACGAGCAGCACTCCACGACCAACACGAAAAAGGTCAAGAGCATCGAAGACCACGTGCAGCAAGTGTCCAGCGTGATCAAGGCCGGCGGCGACGCCACCCTGAGCGCCGGGCAGAACCTGCAACTGGTCGCCAGCCAGGTCAATGCCGGCAACGAGGCGTACCTGGTATCCGGCAAAAACCTCGAGCTCAAAGCCGCGCAAGACCAGGACTACAGCTTCTACAGCAAGACCAAGAAAACCTCCCAGGGCAAGAAATTCCGCCTGGATGAAACCGACGTCGTGAACAACGTCGGCAGCCTGGTCAGCGCGGGGACGAACAGCACCGTCGTCGCCGGTGCGGACCTGCTGCTGGCCGGCAGCGCCGTCACTGCCGAAAAAGGCGCTACGCAACTGGTGGCCGGCCAGGACGTGAACATCCTCGCCGTCAGCAACGCCGACAGCGCCCGCCACGAACGCAAGGAAAGCAAAAGCAGCTGGGGCGGCCTGAAGTCGAGCAAAGTCCAGGACAAAGTCGACGAAAAACGCACCACCGCCCTGGGCAGCATGGTCTCCGGCGAAACCGTCACCGTCGCCGCCAAACGCGACGCCACGGTCACCGGTTCCAACCTGGTCAGCACCGGCGACCTCGCCGTCCAGGCCGGCCGTGACCTGACCATCGACGCGGCGCAGAACACCTTCGCCCGCACCGACATGCACAAGGAAAAAAATCGCGACCTCACCGGCGTGCTGACCGGCAACAAGCTCGGTCTGGACGACATGACCGGCAACCAGAAGCTGTACATCAACAGCTCGAAGCGCAACGGCACGGCCAATGAAATGACCTTGACCGGCAGCACGATTGGTTCGAGCGCGGGCAATGTGTCGTTGACGGCGGGGCGTGAGTTGAAGGTGGTGGCCAGTGATCTGGTGAGCACCAAGAACATGGAGTTGAGTGGGGCTGATGTCACCGTTACTTCGGGGATGGAGACGGCCAGTCAGACCAGTAAGGACAGTTCCAAGAGCTTGGCGGTTGGGCG
>NZ_FKLB01000043.1:0-33568 GCF_900067035.1 Pseudomonas sp. 1 R 17 | reverse complement strand
CCGTGGTTCCAGACCGAATGGGCCTTTGCCGAAAAAGCCGGCAAGGAACATGGCTTTACCGTGATCAAGATCGCCGTGCCCGATGGCGAGAAAACCCTCTCGGCCATCGACAGCCTGGCCGCCAACGGCGCCAAGGGCTTTGTGATCTGCCCGCCGGATGTGTCCCTGGGCCCGGCCATCGTCGCCAAGGCCAA
Organism: Pseudomonas sp. 1 R 17; assembly: GCF_900067035.1. Taxonomy (NCBI): domain Bacteria; kingdom Pseudomonadati; phylum Pseudomonadota; class Gammaproteobacteria; order Pseudomonadales; family Pseudomonadaceae; genus Pseudomonas; species Pseudomonas sp. 1 R 17. Next base: position 33,374 of record NZ_FKLB01000043.1, on the reverse strand, counting down.
GGCCAACGGCCTGAAAGTGATTGCCGTGGATGATCGCTTTGTCGACGCCAAGGGCAACTTCATGGAAGACGTGCCGTACCTGGGCATGGCCGCGTTTGAAGTGGGCCAGAAACAAGGCGCGGCCATGGCCGCCGAAGCGAAAAAACGCGGTTGGGACTGGAAGGACACCTACGCGGTGATCAACACCTTCAATGAACTCGACACCGGCAAAAAACGCACCGATGGCTCGATCAAATCCCTGGAAGAAGCCGGCATTCCCAAGGACCATATCCTCACCGCCGCGCTGAAAACCCTCGACGTCCCCGGCAGCATGGACGCCACCAACTCGGCCCTGGTCAAGCTGCCCAGCGGCGCGAAAAACCTGATCATCGGCGGCATGAACGACAACACCGTGCTCGGCGGCGTGCGCGCCACTGAAAGCGCCGGTTTCGCCGCCGCCAATGTGATCGGCATCGGCATCAATGGCACCGACGCCATCGGCGAATTGAAGAAGGCCAACAGCGGCTTCTTCGGCTCCATGCTGCCAAGCCCGCACATCGAAGGCTACAACACCGCGCTGATGATGTACGAGTGGGTCACCAAGGGCACCGAACCGCCGAAGTACACGGCCATGGATGAAGTGACCCTGATCACCCGCGCCAACTTCCAGGAAGAACTGACCAAGATCGGGCTGTGGAAATGACGGCGGCGGCCCTGCGTTTCGACGCTATCGGCAAAACCTTTCCCGGGGTCAAGGCGCTGGACGGCATCAGCTTCACCGCCCACCCGGGGCAGGTGCACGCCCTGATGGGCGAGAACGGTGCGGGCAAGTCGACGCTGCTGAAGATCCTCGGCGGCGCCTATATTCCCAGCAGCGGCACGGTGCAGATCGGCGCGCAGACCATGGCGTTCAAATGCGCCGCCGACAGCATCGCCAGCGGCGTGGCGGTGATCCACCAGGAGCTGCACCTGGTGCCGGAAATGACCGTCGCCGAAAACCTGTTCCTCGGGCATTTGCCCTCGCGCTTCGGCGTGGTCAACCGGGGCCTGTTGCGCAAGCAGGCCCTGGCTTGCCTCAAGGGCCTGGCGGATGAAATCGACCCCGAGGAAAAACTCGGGCGCCTGTCCCTGGGCCAGCGCCAACTGGTGGAAATTGCCAAGGCGCTGTCCCGTGGCGCCCATGTGATTGCCTTCGACGAACCGACCAGCAGCCTGTCGGCGCGGGAGATCGACCGCTTGATGGCGATCATTACGCGCCTGCGGGACGAGGGCAAAGTGGTGCTCTACGTGTCGCACCGCATGGAAGAGGTGTTCCGCATCTGCAACGCGGTCACGGTGTTCAAGGACGGCCGTTACGTGCGCACCTTCGACGACATGAGCGCGTTGACCCACGACCAGTTGGTGACCTGCATGGTCGGCCGCGACATCCAGGACATCTACGACTACCGCCCGCGCGAGCACGGTGAGGTGGCGCTCAAGGTCGACGGTTTGCTGGGTCCGGGTTTGCGTGAGCCGGTCAGTTTTGAGGTGCGCAAGGGCGAGATTCTCGGTCTGTTCGGCCTGGTGGGGGCAGGGCGCACGGAGTTGTTCCGTTTGCTCAGCGGCTTGGAACGCGCCAGCGCCGGCAGCCTTGAGTTATGCGGGGAGGCCCTGCAACTGCGCTCACCCCGCGACGCCATCGCCGCCGGTGTGCTGCTGTGCCCGGAAGATCGCAAGAAGGAAGGCATCATTCCGCTGTCCAGCGTCGCCGAGAACATCAATATCAGCGCCCGTGGAGCCCACTCTTCGTTCGGCTGGTTGCTGCGCGATGGCTGGGAGAAGGGCAATGCCGACCAGCAGATCAAGGCAATGAAGGTCAAAACCCCGACTGCCGCGCAAAAGATCATGTACCTGTCCGGCGGCAACCAGCAGAAAGCCATTCTTGGCCGCTGGCTGTCGATGCCCATGAAGGTCCTGCTGCTGGACGAGCCGACCCGCGGCATCGACATCGGCGCCAAGGCCGAGATCTACCAGATTATCCATAACCTCGCTGCCCAGGGCATTGCGGTGATCGTGGTGTCCAGCGACCTGATGGAAGTGATGGGCATCTCCGACCGCATCCTGGTGCTGTGCGAAGGCGCGATGCGCGGCGAACAGACCCGCGAACACGCGACCGAATCCAACCTGCTGCAACTGGCCCTGCCGCGCGGCCTGGCGAACTGAGAGAAGACCATGACGACTCAAAACAACGCGCTGCCGACGGCACGCAAACCCCTCGATATGCGCGCACTGCTCGACAACTGGGCGATGTTGCTGGCAGCGGTGGGCATCTTTGTCCTGTGCGCCTTGCTCATCGATAACTTCCTTTCGCCGTTGAACATGCGCGGCCTGGGCCTGGCGATTTCCACCGTGGGCATCGCCGCCTGCACCATGCTGTTCTGCCTGGCATCGGGGCACTTCGACTTGTCGGTAGGCTCGGTGATTGCCTGCGCCGGCGTGGTGGCGGCGATTGTGATGCGCGATACCGACAGCGTCATGCTGGGCATTGGCGCGGCGCTGCTGATGGGCCTGGTCGTGGGGCTGATCAACGGCATCGTGATCGCCAAGCTGCGGGTCAATGCGTTGATCACCACCTTGGCGACCATGCAGATCGTGCGCGGCCTGGCCTATATCTTTGCCGACGGCAAGGCGGTGGGGGTGTCCCAGGATCAGTTCTTTATCTTTGGCAATGGCCAACTGCTGGGCGTGCCGGTGCCGATCCTGATCACCATCGTGTGCTTCCTGTTTTTCGGCTGGCTGCTCAACTACACCACCTACGGGCGCAACACCATGGCCATCGGCGGTAACCCGGAAGCGGCGTTGCTGGCGGGGGTGAATGTCGACCGCACCAAGATCCTGATCTTCGCCGTGCACGGCCTGATCGGCGCATTGGCCGGGGTGATCCTCGCCTCGCGCATGACCTCGGGCCAGCCGATGATCGGCCAGGGTTTCGAGCTGACGGTGATTTCCGCCTGCGTGCTGGGCGGGGTGTCGCTGAGCGGCGGCATCGGCATGATCCGCCATGTGATTGCCGGGGTGTTGATTTTGGCGATCATCGAGAACGCGATGAACCTGAAGAACATCGACACCTTCTACCAGTATGTGATCCGCGGTTCGATCCTGCTGCTGGCGGTGGTCATCGACCGCATGAAACAACGCTGATTGTGGTAAGCAGGCCCGTCGTAGTGAGCGGGCTTGCCCCGCGCTGGGGCGCGAAGCGGCCCCAACACAGTCACTGCATTCTTCCAGGCTGAACCGGGTGGCGGGTTTTAGGGCCGCTTCGCGCCCCAACGCGGGGCAAGCCCGCTCACCACAAAAAAAGCCCGCTTCGTTAACCGAAGCGGGTTGCTGTCAGGTTAATCAGCGGAGAACTTGAAGACGGTGTTCTGGGTATACGTCTGCCCCGGATTCAAACGGGTCGAGGCAAACGTCGGCTGGTTAGGCGCATCCGGAAAGTGCTGGGTCTCCAAGGTGAAACCACTCCAGTGCAGGTAGGTCTTGCCACCTTTGCCCTTCACCGAACCATCCAGGAAGTTGCTGGTATAGAACTGCACGCCCGGTTCGCTGGTGTAGAGCTGCAAGCGCCGGCCTGACGCCGGGTCGTGCACCTCGGCGGCGAGTTGCTTGACGTCGCCCTTGGTGTCCAGCGCCCAGTTGAAGTCAAACCCGCCCTGTTTCGGCTCGGCAAATTTGAGCTGCGGGTGATCTTCCTTGATGTGCTGGCCGATCGGGGTGGGCTTGAGGAAGTCCATCGGCGTGCCCTTGACCGGTGCCAGTTCGCCGGTAGGAATCAAGGTGGCATTCACCGGGGTGTAATGGCTGGCATGCAATGTAGTGACGTGCTTGAGGATGTCGCCGTTACCCGCACCGGCCAGGTTGAAGTAGCTGTGGTTGGTGAGGTTGAGTACCGTCGGCTTGTCAGTGGTGGCCTTGTAGTCGATGTGCAGTTCGTTCTTGTCGTTGAGGCGATAGGTGACTTCGGTTTTCAAATTACCGGGAAAGCCCATCTCGCCGTCCTTGGACAGGTAGCTCAGCTTCACGCCGACCGAATCCTTGTCCTTGACCGGCTCGGCCTTCCACACCTGCTTGTCGAAGCCCTGGGCGCCGCCATGCAGTGAGTTGGGGCCGTCGTTGAGCGGCACCTGGAAGCGCTTGCCGTCGAGTTCAAAGGCGCCGCCGGCCAGGCGATTGCCGAAGCGGCCAATGGTTGCGCCGAAAAACGCCGTACCGCTTTGATAGCCTTGCACGTCGTCAAAGCCCAGCACCACGTCGTCGACCTTGCCGTTTTTGTCCGGCACTTTCAGCGATTGCAACACGCCGCCGTAGGTGATCACCGTGGCTTGCATGCCGTGGCTGTTGCGCAGGATGTACTGTTCGACGGCGGTGCCGTCGTTGGTTTTACCGAAAGGTTTTTGCTCGCTGCTCAGGCCGGCCGCCTGGGCGCCGCCGCTGGCGATCATCATGGACAGCGCCAGGCCGGACAGCAGGTATCGAGGGTGCTTCATGGTCGAACTTCCTTTTGTTGTTTTGAGTGGAATAGTTCTACTAATAGCTATATTTTGTCGGTTGGACAGCGAATTTATAGCCTTTAAAGCCGATTTCGTAAAATAAAATAAGACTAATTGATCGAGGCATCCTTTTATGAGTACTGAACACGCCGTTTATCCCGACCTCAAGGGCAAGACCGTATTGATTTCCGGGGGCGCCTCGGGGATCGGCGAATTCATGGTGCGGGCCTTCGCCGCGCAGGGTGCCAGGGTCGGGTTTGTGGACCGCGCGCAAAGCCAGGGCGAACGCCTGGCGGCGCTGTTGAGTTCCCAGGGGCATGCTGTGGAGTTCGTGTGCTGCGACATCACCGATGAAATCGCCTACAAAGCGGCCATAGGGCGCTTCGAGCATTCCCTGGGGCCGATCAGCGTACTGGTGAACAACGCCGCCAATGACGTGCGCCACACCCTGGAAGAAGTCGATTCGGAAACCTTCGACAAGCTGATCTCAGTCAACCTCAAACACGCCTTCTTTGCCGCCAAGGCCGTGGTGCCGATGATGAAACACGCCGGCAGCGGCTCGATCATCAACCTCGGCTCCGTCGGCTGGATGATGGCCTCCGCCGGCTACCCGGTGTACGCCGCCAGCAAGGCCGCCGCCCACGGCATGACCCGCGCGCTGGCACGGGAGCTGGGGCCGAACCGTATCCGTGTGAACACGCTGGTGCCCGGTTGGGTGATGACCGAAAAACAGCTGTCCATGTGGGTGGATGACGCCGCCAAGGAACTGATCAGCCGCAGCCAGTGCCTGCCCGGCAGCGTACTGCCGGAACACATCGCCAATATGGCGCTGTTTCTTGCTTCCGATGCCTCGGCGATGTGTTCGGCGCAGAACTTTATTGTGGATGGCGGCTGGGTCTGAGCCTGACTCAATCCTTCATGCAACCCAGGCCAATGTGGGAGGGGGCTTGCCCCGATAGCAGTCTTTCAGTAATACATCTGCTGACTGACACACCGCTATCGGGGCAAGCCCCCTCCCACATTTGAACTGCGGTGCTTAGGCGATGGGGTAACGCTTGAACGCCGGATGCTGCTCCAGCCTTTCGGCATGCCGTTGCAGGTTGGGAAATGCATCCGCCTTGACCACCGATGCCACGGTGAACTGGCTGAACGACCAGGCCACCGCCGCCGTAATCGACGCCTGGGTCAGTGCTTCGCTGTCGCCCAGCTGCTTCTCCAGCAATCCATAGGCCGCGAGCAATTGGCCGGTCACGCGCTCAAGCCACGGTGCATGCAGTTTCTCGGCCGGGCGCAGGTTGTGTTCATAGACGATCTGCACGCTCTTCTCACAGGCTGCCAGCGCCAGTCCCAGAACGTGCAAGTCCTTGGCAAGTGCCGCAGGATGCTGGGGCAACAGCTTCCTGTCAGCCGGGGCCAGGGTTTCGAGGTACTCCAGGATCAGGCTGGAGTCCATCAATACCGTGCCGTCGTTCAGCACCAGGGTAGGGGCCTTGACCACCGGGTTGATCTGCGCAAATTCGTCGAAGGTGCGGAACACGGACAAGGGTTCATGCACGAAATCCACCCCGTACAGGTCCAGGGAAATGGCCACGCGGCGCACGTAGGGCGAGTCCAGCATGCCGATCAGTTTCATGAAGCCTCCATTGCTATCAGGGTGACGAGCCAAGAGATTAAGGGCACTCGGTCGCCCGGCGCAATTGTTGATACGCCTGCACCAACTGCTCCAGGCTGAACGCCAGGTTGCGTCCGCTGGGATTGGGCAGCACCCACACTGACGCGCCGCCCAACACTTTTGGCTGCAAGCCCCAGGCGATCTCGCGTTGGCCGCTCAACGCGCTGTAGCCGGGCTTGCCCATGAACGCCACGAAGCGCGGCGCGCAGTGGCGGATCTTGTGTTCGAAGTTCGTCGCGGCCTGTGTGAACTCATGCCGTGCCAATTCGCCCGCGCTGGCCGTGGGACGATCCACCAACGTGGTCAGGCCGCAGTGGTAGTGCAGCAGCATACGCCCGTGTTCGGGGCGGATTTCATGGGGCGTGAAGCCGGCCAGGTGCAGGGTGCGCCAGAAGCGGTTGCTGCGGTTGGCGAAATGCAGGCCGAGGGCGGCGGAACCCTTGCCGGGGTTGATGCCGCAGAACACGACCTTCAGGTGATTGGCGAGGATATCTTCGAGTCTGTCGGCCATGTGGGGGTATCTGAATGTGAGCCAATCGGTAAGATGCGCTTTGAATTCATCCATCCCAAGCGCCTCAGGAGCAGTGAGCATGACCGATTCATCCAGCTATGTCCCACCCAAGGTCTGGACCTGGGACGCCGAAAGTGGCGGCACCTTCGCCAGCATCAACCGGCCCATCGCCGGCGCTACCCATGAAAAGCAATTGCCGGTCGGTAAGCATCCGCTGCAGCTGTATTCCCTGGCTACGCCCAACGGGCAGAAGGTCACCATCCTGCTCGAGGAACTGCTGGCCCTGGGGCACAGCGGCGCGGAATACGACGCCTGGCTGATCAAGATCGGCGACGGCGACCAGTTCGGCAGCGGCTTTGTCGGGGTCAACCCGAACTCGAAGATCCCGGCCTTGATGGACCACAGCGGCGCCCAGCCGATTCGCGTGTTCGAGTCCGGCGCGATCCTGCAGTACCTGGCCGAGAAGTTCGGCGCCTTTTTCCCCACCGAGCCTGGGGCCCGTGCGGAATGCCTGTCGTGGTTGTTCTGGCAGATGGGCAGCGCACCGTACCTGGGCGGCGGCTTCGGGCATTTCTATGCCTATGCGCCGAGCAAGATGGAATACCCGATCAACCGCTTTGCTATGGAAACCAAGCGCCAGCTGGATGTGCTGGACCAGCGCCTGGCCGTGAGCGAATACATCGCCGGGGATGAATACACCATCGCCGATATCGCCATCTGGCCGTGGTACGGCGGGTTGGTCAAAGGCCGCTTGTATGGGGCGGCGGAGTTTCTCTCGGTGCACGAGTACAAGCACGTACAGCGCTGGGCGGACGCGATTGAGGCGCGGCCGGCGGTGCAGCGTGGGCGGCGGGTGAATCGGGTGTCGGGCGAGGAACAGTTGCCCGAACGCCATGATGCAAGTGACCTGGACTGATTCGCAGATCGTTCCCACGCGCGTGGGAACGATCACTGATCTTCGATTTACTTGTAGCGCTGTTCGAACACCGCCACCTGTTCGGGCTTGATGAGCTCGAACGGCACCCACACCTCGGACTCGATCGGCTCGCCCTTGATCATCCTGATCGCCGACTGCACCGCCTGAGTGGCCTGGGCCTTGGGGTCCTGGAATACCGACGCCGTGAGCATGCCGCGCTTGATCGCCGCCAGGCCGTCGGGCAAGCCGTCGATGCCGATAATCGCGATCTCGCCCTTGGCCTTGCCCGCCTGTTGCAAGGCCATGGCCGCGCCAATCGCCATTTCATCGTTATTGGCCACAATCGCATCGAACTGCGTGCCGGCCAGCAGCCAGTTGCTGGTCAGGTCCATGCCCTTGTTGCGTTGCCACTCGGCGCTTTGCTGCTCCACCACCTTGATGCCGGGAAAGTCCTTGAGCACCTGCTTGACGCCTTCGGTACGGTCATGGGTGGCGTTCTGTGCGAGGTCGCCCATGATGATCGCCACATTGCCTTTGCCGCCGAGCTTTTCCGCGAGGTAGCGCATCTGCAATTGCCCGGCCTCGATATCGTTGGATGCCACGGTGACCACGCCCTTGGGCAAGGTGCGCTCATCCGGGTGGCGGTTGACGTACACCAGCGGCGTCTTGGCCGCCACGGCGGCGCGGGTCATGTTGGCGGTGGCGGCGGTGTCCACCGGCAGCACGATCACGGCGTCGACTTTCTGGTTGAGAAAACCTTCGACCTGGTTGAGCTGGCGCACCACGTCGCCCTGGGCGTCTTCGAACTGGATCTGCACGTCCTGTTGCTTGGCGGCATTTTCCAGGCCGGTGCGCACGTAGGTCATGAAGTTATCGTCGACCCGCGCGATGCTCACGCCGATGCGATACGCGGCGAAGGTCCATTGGCTGAACAGCAGTAAAAACGCAGCAACAAGCAATGAATAGCGATGCATGAGGGTGTTCCTTTTATTGTTATAGGGTGAACGCTTGACGGAAACGCTCCAGGGCCAACTCGCTGTCGCCGCTGGCCCAGCCTTCGAGGCCGACCACACCGGTGTAGCCCATGGCGTGCAGGGCCCTGGCGATGGCCGGGTAGTGGATTTCGCCGGTGCCAGGCTCCTTGCGTCCGGGCACGTCGGCCACCTGGATTTCACCGATGGCGCTGCCTGCGCGCTGGATCAGCTCGATCAGGTTTCCTTCGCCGATCTGCGCGTGGTACAGGTCCAGGTTCATCTTCAGGTGCGGGCTGCCCACGGCTTCGATCAGCGCCAGGGTGTCGTCGGCGCGGGCGAACGGGGTGCCGGGGTGGTCGACCTCGGTGTTGAGGTTTTCCAGCAGGAACACGCGGCCGGCGTCTTCGCCCAGGCGCGCGATTTTTTCCAGCGCCTTGCACGCGCTCAGCCACATGCGTCCGGTGGTCTGGCCCACGGGCTGCACCGGCAGGCCGCCGTCACCCAGGCCGGTGCCGTGCAGGTTGAGGCTGGGGCAATTCAGGCGCTCGGCGACGCCGATGGATTCGCGCGCGCTGTCGAGCAGTTGGCGGATGCCGTCGGGGTCGGTGAGGGTGCCGCTGATATAGCCGGTCATCGAGGTGAAATCGGCGCCGGTGGCGGCCAGGGCGCTGATGTCTTTATTGGTCCAATTCCAGATCTCCGCGCTGAAACCCAGTGCATGGATGCGCTTCACGCGCTCGACGAAGGGCAGGTCGAGAAACACCATCTCGGCACTGATCGCCAGTTTGAACGGGCTCATCAGCGGGCTCCCTGCACGGCCACGGCCTTGCCGGTCTCGAACGACTCGATACAGGCGCGGGCAATCGCCAGGGCGGCGCGCGCGTCTTCGCCACTGGCCATGGGTTTGGCGCCGGTGCGTAGGCAGTCGACAAAGTGGTTGAGTTCGGCGATGTAGGCGTCGCGCAGCAGGTCGGTGTCCATGCGCTGGGTGTCGGCCTGGATGCCCTCGGCCAGGTAGCGCACCAGGTCGGAGTCGTTGAGGCTGCCCATGCTCAGCATGCCGGCGCTGCCGAACACTTCGCCGCGCACGTCGTAGCCGTACACCGCCTGGAAGTTGGCCTCGGCGGTGGCGATGGCGCCGTTGTCGAAGCGGATCGCGACCACGGCGGTGTCGAGGAAGCCTTTGCTTTTGTACTCCGGCGCGATCAATGCGTCGGCCATCACATACACCTGCACCGCTTCGGCACCGGGGTTGAGGTAGCGCAGGGTGTCGAAGTCGTGGATCAGGGTTTCCAGGAAGATCACCCATTGCGGCGAATTGGCCGGGTTGTTGAGTGCCGGGTCGCGGGTCAGCGAACGCAACAACTGCGGCGTGCCGATGCGGCCGGCCGCCACATCGAGGTGGGCCGTGCGGAAGCTCTTGGCGAAACGCCGATTGAAACCGACCTGCAGCGGCACGCGCGCATCGGCCGCGGCGGCAATGGCGCGGTCGGCTTCGTCGAGGGTGATGGCCATGGGTTTTTCGCAGAAGATCCCCTTGCCCGCGCGGGCGGCGCTGATCACCAGTTCGGCGTGGCTGCGGGCGGGGGCGGCGATGAGGACGCCGTCGATGTCCGGGTCGTCGAGCAGCTGTTGCGGGTCGGTGTAGACCTTGGCTACCCCCAGTTCGGCCGCCAGGCGTGCGGCTTGGCCGGGAGTGGGGTCGGCGATGGCGGCGAGGGTTGCGCCAGGGATGTGTCGCGCAGCGGTCAGGCCGTGGAAACTGCCCATGCGACCCGCGCCGATCAAGCCCAGGCGGATGTTCTGTGTACTCATGAAATAACCCCTTTTTATTGTTGGCCGCAGGACAGCCCTGACTGGCAAAGGGGCAGGAGCAAAGGTTATGCCAATTTACAAGCGACTGATAATTAAGGGTTTATAAAATACAATAAACAGAAGGTGTTCATTCTGATGACATGCCTATACTGACATGTCAAAAACATGAACATGGATACCGCCCGATGAGCATGGCGTTCAGCGTACAAGACCTCGACTACCTGACGGCCCTGGGGCCTGCGGCGCTGAACGACGGCCCCGTGGCTGCGCTGGAACAGGCGTGGCGCGCGTGCCTGGCCGGGCAGGTGCAGCGCCCGGCCGAGGTGCGGCAGGTGATCTGGGATTCCTGGCGCCGCAGTGTCGAGGCGGGTATCGACCCGGATGACAGCCAGTACCGCTTTGTGGCGCCCCACGACCTTGCTGCCACCCTGGCCACCCACCGTGTCCTGATCGCCGCCGCTGCGCAGGTCATGCATGGCCTGCTGGCCTATAACCCGCGAGGGCATATCAACCTCACCGACGCCGAGGGCACCACCCTGTATTTCTGCGGGCTGGACATCACCCCCGTCGGCAGCCGCCTGCTCGAATCGGTCCAGGGCACCAACTGCACGGGCCTGGCCCTGGCCGAAGACCGCCTGGTGTACGTGCTGGCCGAGGAGAACTTCGGCAGCGGCCTGCGCCAACGCCGTATGCACTGCGCCGCCGCGCCGATCAGGAATGCCCAGGGCCAGACCCTGGCGATGCTGACCCTCACCGCCGAACCCGGCTGGTTTCACTTTCACACCCTCGGCACCGTGCAAGCGGCTGCCGAAGCGGTCTCCCGCCAGATGGACCTGCAAGCGCTGTTGGAAGAGCAGCAAACCGTGCTCGAAGTGCTTAACGAAGGCCTGGTGGTGCTCGATGAGCGCGGCTGCATCAAGGCGCTCAACCGTTATGCCCGGCAACTGTTCGGGGTGGGGCTGGAGCTGATCGGCAGCCCCTTCCAGCGCCTGGGCCGCAGTGAGCTGAGTGACGCCATGCTTCTACGCGGCGGCGAGCCGGTGCGTGACCTCGATTGCACCTTCCACCTGCACGACCGCAGCCAGCTCGCCTGCCTGGTCTCGGTGTGCCCGCTGGAGCAGGGCGGGGTGATCGTGTCCCTGCGCGAGAACCGCCGCATCCGTGAAATCACCCGGCGCATCATCAGCACCCAGGCGCGCTACACCTTCGACACGATCCAGGGCACGTCGCGGGCGATCCAGGACGCGCTGCACCTGGGACGCATCGCCAGTCGCAGTGAATCCACCACCCTGATCCTCGGCGAAAGCGGCACCGGCAAGGAGCTGTTCGCCCAGGCCATCCACAACGCCAGCGACCGCGCCAATGGCCCGTTCGTGGCGGTCAACTGCGGCGCGATCCCACGGGACCTGGTGCAGAGCGAGCTGTTCGGGCACGTCGAAGGCGCGTTTACCGGCTCGGCCCGGGGCGGGTCGGCGGGCAAGTTTGAACTGGCGGATGGCGGCACCATCTTTCTGGATGAGATTGGCGATATGTCCTTCGACGCTCAGGTCAGCCTGCTGCGGGTGTTGCAGGAAGGCGAGATCACCCGCGTCGGCGCGAAAAGCTCACGGCCAGTGGACGTACGCATCATCGCCGCCACCCACCGCAACCTCAGCCAGGCGGTGGCCGAAGGCGCGTTCCGTGAAGACCTCTACTACCGCCTCAACGTCCTGAACCTGACCGTACCGCCGCTGCGCATGCGCCGTGAAGACATCCCGTTGCTGGCGCGGCACTTCCTCACGCGCTGCGCGCGTTCGCTGCGTAAAGCGGTGCAGGGCTTTGCCCCGGATGCGCTGGAATTGCTCTCGGCCTACGCCTGGCCAGGCAATGTGCGCGAGTTGGAAAACAGCATCGAACGCGCCACCAACCTGGCGACGGGCGAACTGATCCAGGCCGCCGATCTACCCCTGGAAACCAGACCGCGCGCCACGCTGCGCCACCACGAACCTCAGCCCGCCCAGGACCTGAGCAGCCACGAAATGCACGCCATCGTCGCCGCCCTCAAAAGCACCGGCGGCAACATCCGCCTGGCCGCCCGGCAACTGAACGTATCGCGGGGTGGGCTGTACAACAAGATGAGTCGGTTCGGGCTGAATGCCGCAGATTTTCGCGGCGCGTAAGATCGAAATGTGGCTCAACGCTGAAAGCGCGGCGGATAGGGCTGTCGTGGTGAGCGGGCTTGTCCCGCGCTGGGCTGCGCAGCAGCCCCAAAACCAGCCTCTACAGAGTGTCTGATACACCGCGATCTTCTTGACTGGGGCTGCTACGCAGCCCAACGCGGGACAAGCCCGCTCGCCACAGGGAGATTTGTCAGGGTCTGAAAAGTTGTGTAGATACCCTTGCCCCGATAGCGGAGTGTCAGTTGACATCTACTTAACTGACCCACCGCCATCGGGAGCAAGCCCCCCCACATGTCTAACCGCGTTTCAGGCAGTTGATGGAGCGATCCACAGTGGTTTTGGCAATTTCCAGCAAATGCCACACCGCCAAGATCTTCGCCCGCTCCGGGCTTTCCAGTTGCTCCCCACAATCCAACGCAGTCGCCGACGCACTGTCGAGCAAACTGGCGGTGTAGAGCAGGGCATCTTCAAAGCTCAGGTCTTCGTTGACGGAGTGAAAGCCTTGGGTGGGGAGATAGTGATCGATGGCGCGGTTGAACGCGGCGCGGTCTTTGGCGGGATCGTGGGGTGGATCGGGTAGGACTTTGTTCATGGTGTAATTCCAACTGGTAGGTAAGGAACCGAACCTTTCGCGACTAAACGTCGGGTGGCGGCTGTACGCAGGTTAGTCGACCGGCCAGTTGAACCCGGCGCACCCGAAGGTGCCCTGCGCACAGCCACCATGAACATGGCGACAGCTTGCGCAAACTGGTAACGGGCGACTAAACCCGATCACTGATGAGCAGTGACGGACCGCAGACTAGCCACCGATTCCAGCAGGCACAAGGCGGCCAGGATTGTCTAGGAAACGTCCTGCAATTAAAAGGGACCGGCCTTGCTGGCCCTTTACAAACCATGACAAAACGCCACCTGCCCACCAATGGAACGCGGTCAATGTGGGAGGGGCGGTGCGACGATTCGACTTGCCCCCTCCCACCTTTTGATCTCCATGTATCAGGCACATATGTTCTCCGAGGTCACAATCTGCGGCGCGATATGCACCCGATGCCGCCCCGGATCAAACCCCTCGGCACTCTGCAATTCCACCAGCAACTGCACCAGCGCGTTCGCCGTCTGCCTGGGCTGGGAATCCATCACCACATCGATCAACCCCTGGCTCAGCGCCTGGCGTGACAGCGCCGTGGACTCCTGCAAAATGCAGCACAACGCCGGGCGCTTGGGCAGTTGCGCGAGGGCGCTGATGATGCCGTCGCCGCCGCCGCCCACCACACACAAGCCGCGCAGGTCGGTGTGGCGGGTGAGCAGGTCGAGGGTGGCTTCTTCGGTGATGTCGCAGTTGTCCAGGTTGATCAGCGGCTCCAGCGGTTTGAGCCCCGGGGCGTGTTCGGCGAGGTAGCTGTGCAGGCCTTCGACCCGTGCCTGGTGACCGAGGAAGCGATGGCCCCCGAGCAGGATCCCCACGCTGCCTTTGCGTGCGCCGCAGGTGCGGGCGAGCAGCCAGCCCATGGTGCGCCCGACCACGTGGTTGTCCTGGCCCACATAGGGTTCAAGGGCTTGCTCATGAATATCCGAGAGCAGGGCCACCACCGGCACACCGGCCTCGCGGATCTGCGCCAGGCAGGCGTTGATCAGCGGGTGGGCGAAGCTGACCACCGCCAGGCCATCGCACTGCACGGCCAGTTGTTCGATCTGCGCGACGATGGCGCTGGGTGTGCGGTCGTTGATGTAGTCGAATTGGCAGGTCAGGTTGGCGGTGGCGTGATGCTGCGCCGCCTCGCTGATCGACTGCGCCAGGTGGGCATAGAACGCCTGGGCGGTGCCCAGCAGCAGGATGCCGAAGCGATAAGTCGGCCGGCGTTCGCGTATGCGTTGGCCGATCAGCCGCGCCGCAAAATAGCCCACCGCTTCGGCGGCCTGGAACACCTGCTCGGCCGTCTGCGGATTGACTGGCGCACGCGCATTCAGCACGCGGTCGACGGTGGCCACGCTGAGGCCCGCATGGGCGGCGACGGTGGCGATGGTCGGGCGTTTATTGTTGTTCATGACAGCCCCCTTGAGCGTCTTGATAGAAAACTATCAAGCCCCGCTGGGCCTGGATGATAGCTTGATAGGGAATGGATTCAAGGCCTTGAGAGTGATTTAGCCGCGCTCTATCGTTGGTTTCGCAAAGCACCTGAAACCTCTCGCTTGCGGAGAACAATAACAATGCCTGAACACACCGCTCACACCGCTCGGCGCGACTACAGCCTCACCGGCCCCGAAGCCGCCCGCGCGGCGGAAAAAGGCCTGGTCTCGGCCAGTTGGTACCAATCGCCGATTTCCCGTAAACGCATGAAAGAACTGATGCAACGCCGCGACGCCCCGGCCTTGCGCGACACCGCTATGTGGGTGAGTGCGCTGTTCGCCACCGGTTTCGGCGGCTACTGGTTCTGGGGCACGTGGGCCTGCGTGCCGTTCTTCCTCGCCTATGGCGTGCTGTACGGCACCGCGTCCAACCCGCGCTGGCACGAAACCGGCCACGGCACCGCGTTCAAGACCCGCTGGATGAACGACGTGCTGTACCAGGTCGCAAGCTTCATGTGCATCTTCGAACCCCACGTGTGGCGCTGGAGCCATGCCCGGCACCACACCGACACCATCGTCGTCGGCCGCGACCCGGAGATCGTCGAGCCACGCCCGCCGAGCCTGCCGATGATGTTTCTCAGCCTGTTCAACCTGCCCCTGGCCTGGAAGACCTTCAGCGGCGTGGCGCGCCATGCCATCGGCCAGATGAGTGCCCAGGAGGCGGACTTCATTCCCGAATCCGAGTGGCCGAAGGTGTTCCGTGCTGCGCGTATCTGGGTCGGCATTTATGCGCTGGTGATCGGCACCGCGTTGTACCTGCACAGCTGGCTGCCGCTGATGCTGGTCGGGCTGCCCAGTATCTACGGCGCCTGGCTCGGCTACGTGTTCGGCCTCACCCAGCATGTGGGCCTGGCCGAAGATGTGCTCGACCACCGCAGCAACTGCCGCACCATCTACATGAACCGCGTGCTGCGTTTTATCTACATGGACATGAACTACCACCTCGAACACCACATGTACCCGATGGTGCCGTACCACGCATTGGCGCAATTGCACGAAGAGATCCGCAGCGACTGCCCGCCGCCGTACGCCAACCTGTTCGAGGCGTACAGGGAGATCATCCCGACGATCTGGAAGCAGCGCAGCGATCCGACTTACTTCGTCCAGCGTCCCATCCGCCCCAGTGCTGAACCGGCCGCCAGGGCCCCGATGCATGCAGAAGCCACTGCCGGCTGAATCCCACCCAAGAACAAGAGAAAACGCCATGAACGATCAATGGATCGACGTCTGCGCCGTGGGCGAAATAGACGCGGAAGACGTGCTGCGCTTCGACCACGGGGCGCACACCTACGCGGTATTCCGCTCGGCGGACAATGAGTTTTTCGCCACCGCCGGCCTGTGTACCCACGAGAAAATCCACCTCGCCGACGGCTTGGTGATGGACCATGTGATCGAGTGCCCCAAGCACAACGGGCGCTTCGATTACCGCTCGGGCAAGGCCCTGGGCGCGCCGGTGTGCGTCAACCTCAAGACCTACCCGGTACGGGTCGAAGCGGGGCGGGTTTTGCTCGCCGTCACGGCTTGATGATGGACGCCGCCCTGATCATCGTCGGCGCCGGCCATGCCGGTGGCCGCGCGGCACTGACCCTGCGTGAAGAAGGCTACAGCGGACGCCTGATCCTGATCGG
Organism: Pseudomonas sp. 1 R 17; assembly: GCF_900067035.1. NCBI lineage: Bacteria > Pseudomonadati > Pseudomonadota > Gammaproteobacteria > Pseudomonadales > Pseudomonadaceae > Pseudomonas > Pseudomonas sp. 1 R 17. Next base: position 17,070 of record NZ_FKLB01000043.1, on the reverse strand, counting down.
CGACGAGCCGCACGTGCCCTACGAGCGGCCGCCCCTGTCCAAGGGCCTGTTGCAAGGCAACATGGACCTGGCCGGCTGCAGCCTGTGCGACAGCGCCCGGCTCGCCGAGTTGGGCATCGAACATATCGCCGGTAACCCGGTCAGCCAATTGGACCCGCCGCAACACCGCCTGCAATTGGCCGACGGCCAGTGGTTGAGCTACTCCGGGCTGTTGCTGGCCACTGGCGGCAGGGCGCGACGCTTGCCCCAGGCGCAGGCCAACGTGCTGTACCTGCGCACCCACGATGAAGCGCTGGCGCTGAAATCCGCGTTGCGGCCCGGCGCGCGGCTGGTGATTGTCGGCGGCGGGTTTATCGGCCTGGAAGTCGCGGCGACCGCTCGTGGCCTGGGCTGTGAGGTGACGGTGCTCGAAGCCGGGCCGCGCTTGGCGGGCCGGGTGCTGGCGCCGGTCATCTCCGAAGCGCTGCTGCAGGTGCATCGGCAACAGGGTGTCGACGTACGCTTGAATGTGGCGTTGGAGTCGATCCATGCAGAGGCGGTGCAACTGGTGGACGGGCAGTTACTGCCCTGCGACCTGGTGGTGGTCGGCATCGGCATGCAACCGAATATCGAGCTGGCCGTGGCGGCGGGGCTGGAGGTGGGGCAGGGCATTCGCGTCGACGCGCACCTGCGCACCAGCGCGCCGGACATCTACGCGGCAGGTGACGTGTGCGAGTTTCGCCTCGGCGGTGAGTACCAGCGCCAGGAAACCTGGCGCAATGCCGAGGCCCAAGGGCGGCATGCGGCGCTGAACATGCTCGGGCGTGATGAGCCGTTCGAAGCGCTGCCCGGCTTCTGGTCCGACCAGTACGACTGGGGCTTGCAGACCGTGGGCGTGATCACGCCGCTGACCGTCAGCCGTGCCTTGCCGGGCGCGGGCCTGTTGCTGTTCTACCTCGACGCCGACCAGCGCTTGCAAGGCGCCTGCGGCTGGAGCCCCGGCAACAGCGTGGCCAAGGACATCAAGCTGTGCGAACGCCTGATCAACGCGCGCATCGCCCTGAACGCGGCCAGCCTGGCCGACCCCAACGTGTCCCTCAAACACCTGCTGCGAGGCTGATATGCGCCAATTCCTGGTATTCCAATCCCTCTGGGCGATGCACACCGAGCCCGGCCCCATGGAGGCCCAACTCGACCGCATCAAGGCCGCCGGTTTCGACGGCATTACCGATCACTACTGGCACGCCGCCGATGTCGCGCGCCTGCACGCCGCCGCCACGGCGCGGGGCCTGCAGATCGAAGGCCAGTTGTTCCCGCAAAGCGTCGACGACCTGGCGGCGGCACTGGATGTGATCAGCCGCCACGGCTGCCACCACCTCACCCTGCAAGCCGATGTGCGCCCGCGCACCCAAACCGAGGCCGCCCGTTTGATCGAAGGCTGGCAACGCCTGGCCGAGCAGGTGGACTTTCCGGTGCTGCTGGAAACCCACCGCTATCGCCTGACCAACGACCTGCTGTTCACCCTCGACCTGCTGGCGCAGATGCCCGATTTGAAGCTGCTGGCCGACCTGTCTCACTACGTGGTCGGCCGCGAGTTGCCCGAGCCCGGCGCCGCCGAAGACGATGAGCAGATTCGCACGATCCTGCGCCACAGCTGGGGCTTTCATGGCCGTGTGGCCAGCAGCGAACAGGTGCAGGTGTCGCTGGCGTTCCCCCAGCACCAGGCCTGGGTGCAGCGCTTTACCCAGTGGTGGCGCTACGGGATCGAGGACTGGCTGGCCCGCCCCGAGACCCCGCACAGCCTGTCCTTCACCTGCGAACTGGGCCCGCCGCCCTATGCCATCACCGGCGCCGATGGGCGTGAAATCAGTGACCGCTGGGCCGAGGCGTTGCAGCTCAAGGCCTTGATTCGCGACGTGTGGCAGGCGTGTCGGAAATGATCTGCTAACCTGCGCGGGTTCACTCCCGCCCTTAGCCTGGATTTGCCCCATGCCGACTTCCTCCGTTCAGCCGCCTCTTGAACCGCAGTCCGTCTGCCACCCGATCACCAGCAGCGCGATCTTTATGGTCGCCACCATCGCCCCCGGCAGTGAAGACAGCGTGCGCGCCTGGTGCGCAGACATCGCCGGGCTGGTGCGTTCGGTGGGCAAGCGCGTGCCGGCGGGCAACCTCACCTGCGTCTGCGGCTTTGGCTCGCAGGCCTGGGACCGTTTGTTCGGCGCACCGCGCCCGGCGGCGTTGCACCCGTTTCGGGAGTTCGGTGTAGAAGGGCGCATGGCGGTGTCGACGCCCGGCGACATCCTCCTGCATATCCGCGCCGAGCAGATGGACCTGTGCTTTGAACTCGCTACCCAGCTGATGACAGCGTTGGGCGATAGCGTGAAGGTGGTGGATGAAGTCCAGGGTTTCCGCTACTTCGACATGCGCAGCATCATTGGCTTTGTCGACGGCACCGAGAACCCGGTGGGGCGCAAGGCCGTGGGTTTCACTATCGTTGGCGACGAAGATCCCGGATTCGAAGGCGGCAGCTACGTGCTGGTGCAGAAATACCTGCACAACATGACCGCCTGGAACGGCCTGACGGTGGAAGCCCAGGAGAAGGTGATCGGGCGTACCAAACTGTCGGATATCGAGTTAGGCGAAGACGCCAAGCCGAGCAATGCCCATAGCGCCCTGACCGTGATCACCGACGAGAACGGCGAAGAAGTGAAAATCCTGCGCGACAACATGCCCTTCGGCCGCCCAGGGGCCGGGGAGTTCGGCACCTACTTCATCGGCTACGCACGCTCGCCGCAGCCGCTGGAGCAGATGCTGGAAAACATGTTCGTCGGCCGCCCGGCAGGCAACTACGACCGCTTGCTCGACTTCAGCACGGCGGTCACCGGCGGGTTGTTTTTCGTGCCATCGGCCGACCTGCTCGAAGCACTGGCAGAGCGTACGGGCGGGCTGTAAAGCAAAGCAGTTCAAATGGGGGGGCGTACACCAGCCCGACCATGCTCAGGAGCAACCACAGACGGTGGTGCGGCCTGAGGTGTAAGGCCGCCTGGCACGGTCAAAACTGTGGGAGGGGGCTTGCTCCCGATAGCATTGGGTCCGTTAAAGTTGCATCAACTGACACGCCCTCATCGGGGCATAGGTATCTACACAACTTCCAGTGAATACGGAATCTGTGGCAATTAGGCTTCTGTGGTGAGCGGGCGGTGCGACGATTCGACAAGCCCGCTCACCACAGAGTTATGTGTCAGCCTTTATAGAGTTGTGTAGATACCCATGCTCATCGGGGGCAAGCCCCCTCCCACATGAGATTGATGCCGGGTTGAGACGGGGTGTTATATCAACCCAGCAGCCCGGTACTGACGGCCACAATCAGGAACACCCCCAGCAGCGCGCGATAGATCACAAACGGCCAGGTGGAGAACCGTTCGAGGAACTTCATCAGGCCCCAGATCGCGAAGAACGCCGAGACGCTGGCCACCACCAGCCCGAACAGCAAATGCGGCCAGGCATGGGCGGGCATATCGGCATGCACCAGCACCCACAACTCCTTCAAGCCGGCGAGGGCGATGGCGGGCAGGCCCAGCAGGAAGGAAAAGCGCGCGGCTTCTTCGCGTTTGAAGTTGAGGAACAGGGCCGCGGTGAGGGTCGAGCCGGAACGCGATACGCCGGGAATCAACGCGCCGATCTGCGCGACCCCGACAATCAGCGCATCGCGCAGGCGCATCTGGCTGACCTCGCGGGTATGCCGGGCACGCAGCTCGGCCGCCGCCAGCAGCACCGCCATTACCACGCAGGAAATACCGATCACCCGCAGCCCGCGCAACGGCGAATTGCAGGCGTTCAGGGTCGACGACAAGGCCAGCCCGGCAATTCCGATCGGAATGGTCGCCAACACAATCGCCACGGCCAGCTTGAACCATGGATCGTTGTAGTCGCCCCGGCGCACCGCGTCGATGCTGCCCGTGGTCACTTGGCGCACATCGCGCCAGAAGTAACTGACCACCGCCGCCAGTGCCGCCAGCTGCATGGCTGCCGAAAACGCCGAACCGGGGTCTTGCCAGCCGAGCAGGGCGGGCACTACACGCATATGGGCGGTGGAGGAGACCGGCAACAATTCGGTAATGCCCTGGATCACGCCCAGGATAAAGATCTGCAGGTAATCCAGGGAGGCGAAGCCCACATCCAGGCCGGCAGTACAGACGTTGGTCAAAGTGCGTGTCCTTGAAAAAGTGGCGAGCCGGCGGAGTTTATTCGAAATGTTTCAGCGCTTCGGCAGGGCTCGTCGCTATTTGCAATCGGTTCAGCAAGTAGAAAGGTTCGCGGCACTATTGGACTGCACCGAGGTTTTGTGAACAATGGCGCCCTGCGTTTTTTGACCGAGAGCCCCATGCCTGAAACCACCGTGGAATTGATCCAGACCGGCCCCGAAGAAGCCGAGCTGATCCGCAATCTCTACCAGTACTACGCCTATGAATCGTCGGACTGGGAGCAGGAAGATGTCGAGGCGGACGGCCGTTTCTACATCCATGACCAGCACCTGAACCGCTACTGGCAAGACCCGCAGTGGAGCGCCAACCTGTTGCTGGTGGACGGCTATATCGCCGGCTTTCTGCTGATCGAAGGCAGCGAGTTGCCGGGCATCGACGCCCTGGAACTGGCCGACCTGTTTATCCTCAAGCGCTATCGCCGCAAAGGCATCGGCCGCGCCATCGCCACTCAGGTGCTGTGCAGTGGCGAGGCGGATTGGCTGGTGCGGTTTTATGACCAGGACGAAGTGTCCCAGGCGTTCTGGCGTACGGTGCTGGATAACCTGCCGCGCCCGGTGCAGGCCCTTGAGCTGGCGGATGATCCGCAGTTGATGAGTTACCTGGTTACGCGGGCGGTGTTGCATTAAAGGTGTGCTGCATCGCCTGGGGCGGTTGCCCGAACGCCCTTAGAAACGCCTGGCGCATGCGCTCGCGATCACCGAAGCCGGTTTCGCGGGCCACCACTTCCACCGGATGACGGCTGGTTTCCATCATTGCCCGTGCGGCTTCAACCCGCAGGGATTCGATGGCCTTGGCCGGCGTCTGCCCGGTTTCTTCGCGAAATACCCGGCTGAACTGGCGCGGGCTCAGCCGGGCCACCTCGGCCAGGGCGTCCACCGACAGGTCGTGGGTGAGGTTTTCGCGGGCGTAGGCCAGGGCCAGTTGCACACGGTCGGACTTGGGGTCCAGCTCCAACAGTGCAGACAACTGCGATTGCTCGCTGCCCCGGCGCTGGGCGATCACCAGCTTGCGCGCAATGCGCCGGGCGAGGTCGCTGCCCAGGTCGTTCTCCACCATGGCCAGCGCCATGTCCACCCCGGCACTCATGCCGGCGCCGGTCCATACCTGGCCGTCGACGATAAACAGCTTGTCTTCTTCCAGGCGGATGTCCGGATAGCGCTTGCGAAAGGCCGGCGCGTGGATCCAGTGGGTGGTGGTGCGCTTGCCGTCGAGCAAGCCGGCCTCGGCCAGCACGAAGATGCCCATGCACAGCGACGCGACACGCCGCGATTGAGCCGAGGCGGCCTTGACCAGTTCCAGCAGGTTGGCCTCGGGCAGGCGAAACTCCAGGTAACCGCTGACGATCAGCGTGTCATAGCCTTGGGGCCGCAGGGGCGAGGTGTTCACCGAGAAGCCCTGGGACGTCATCACCGCGCCGCCGCTTTCCGACACCAGGTGAAACTCATAGGCGGGCTCACCGCGCAGCAGGTTCGCGCACTCGAACACCGAGCCCAGGCTGAGGCTCAGGGATTGGAAGTTCGGGTAAACCATCAGCGCAACGCTGTGCATCGCATGTCTCCAGGGGCGTGGGAGGGTGGATTGTCGGCGGCTGCCGGGAAAACGGCAACCGACTTCGGGTCATGTCCGGAATCCTTGCGCATATGACATTGTGAGGGGTTGGCGCGGCCCCTAACATTCCCTCAACGAACTAGACGACTGGTCTAATCGGGACGGAGTGAAGCATGAGCAGCGAAACTAAAAGTGCACGGCAGACCATTCTCGACACGGCGCAGTTGATTGTTGGCCGTAAAGGATTCTCTGCGGTGGGCTTGAACGAAATACTTCAAGCCGCCCAGGTGCCTAAAGGTTCGTTCTATCACTACTTCAACTCCAAGGATGGCTTCGGTGTCGTGTTGCTCGACACCTACTTCGACAACTACGTGCATGGCATGCAGCAACTGTTCGACCAACCCGGTTTATCCCAGCACGCCAAGTTGATGCGTTATTGGCAGGCCTGGATCGACAACCAGACCGGCTGCACCGATGCGGGCAAATGCCTTGCCGTCAAACTGGGTGCGGAGGTGTCAGACCTTTCAGAGCCCATGCGCCTGGCGCTGGAACGTGGCACGTCGCGCACCATCGATCTACTCGCCATCGCCATACAGCGTGGCCTTGAGGACGGTTCCCTGGACGTCGACCAAGCCCCTGCAAGCCTGGCCCGGCGCCTGTACGCGCTGTGGCTGGGGACCAGCGTGATGAGCAAGATCACCCGTACATCCGCGCCTTTCGAGGAGGCGTTGCTGCTGACCCGACAGCTGTTGGGTTGCCCTGGACACACAGACATTCACTGATCGAGGCACTGGAAAATGAAAGTATTAATGGTACTGACCTCTCACGACCAGCTTGGCGACACCGGCCGCAAGACCGGCTTCTGGCTCGAAGAATTTGCCGCACCCTATTACGTGTTCAAGGACGCCGGCGCCGAACTGGTGCTGGCGTCCCCGGCCGGTGGCCAGCCGCCCCTGGACCCGGTGAGTGACGCGCCCGACGCGCAAACCGAGCAGACTCGCCGCTTTGCCGCCGACCCTGCCGCGCAACAGGCCCTGGCCAGCACGGTCAAGCTGGACACGGTCAACGCCGCCGACTTCGACACCGTGTTCTACCCAGGTGGCCACGGCCCGCTGTGGGACCTGGCAGAGTCACCGGTGTCCATCGCCCTGATCGAGTCCTTCGAGCGTGCCGGCAAGCCCATTGGTTTTGTCTGCCATGCACCGGGCGCCTTGCGTCACGTCAAGGCCGTCAATGGCGAGCCGCTGGTCAAGGGCCGTCGTGTCACCGGCTTCTCCAACTCGGAAGAAGCGGCGGTGGGCCTGACCGAGGTGGTGCCGTTCCTGATTGAAGATGATTTCAAGGCACTGGGCGGCAACTATCAGAAGGGCGCCGACTGGCAATCCTTCGTGCTCGAAGATGGTTTGCTGATCACTGGGCAGAACCCTGCCAGTTCCAGTGACGTGGCCAAGGCGCTGCTCAAACTCACCGCGTAAGTTAATTAACCCTTCCATTCATTGGCGACTTGCAACAGTCGCCAATGCGTTTGCTCGTCTCGAATTTGGAATACCCCAATGACTAACAGCATCTTAAGTACCCCGGTCAAACTGGGTCATCGCACCTTGAACAACCGTATCGTGCTGCCACCGTTGACACGCCAGCGCAGCGCCCAGCCCGGCGATATCGCCACCGACCTGATGGCCGAGTATTACCGCCAGCGCGCTACGGCCGGTTTCATGGTCAGCGAAGGTACGCAGATCGAACCCCGTGGCCAGGGTTATGCCTGGACGCCGGGCATCTACACCCCGGCGCAGATCGACGGCTGGCGCAAGGTCACCGACGCGGTGCATGCCGAAGGCGGGGTGATCTTTGCCCAGCTGTGGCATGTGGGCCGTGTGTCCCATAACGCCTTGCAGCCTGACGGCGCCGCACCGGTGGCACCGTCGGCGATTCAAGCCCAGCAAGCCAAGGCCTTTATCGAGACCGGGCCTGGCACGGGTGAATTGAAGCAACCGCCGGTGCCTCGCGCCTTGAGCGTGCTCGAGATTGAAGAATTGGTCGGGCACTACGCCCAGGCCGCACGCAATGCCCTGGACGCCGGGTTTGACGGCGTGGAAATTCATTCGGCCAACGGTTACCTGGTCAACCAGTTCATCTCGGCCCATTCCAACCAGCGCGACGATGAGTACGGTGGTTCGCTGCACAATCGCCTGCGCTTTTTGCGCGAGATCGTCGAAGCCGTCAGCAAGGTGGTCGGGCCGGAGCGCCTGGGCGTGCGGTTTTCGCCGTTGTTCAGCGGCACCGACCAGGACCGTGTGTACATCGGCCTGGTGGAAGAAGACCCGCATCACACCTACATCGAAGCGATCAAGGTGCTGGAACAGTCGGGCATCGCCTACGTGTCCATCGCCGAAGCGGACTGGGACAACGCCCCCGTGCTGCCCGACAGCTTCCGTGAAGCCGTGCGCAGCACCTTCAGCGGTCGCATTATCTACGCCGGTCGCTACACCGCTGAACGCGGCGCGAAACTGGTGGACGCCGGTCTGGCGGATTTGATTGCGTTCGGACGGCCGTTCATTGCCAACCCGGACCTGCCGCAACGGCTATTCAACGGCTGGCCGTTGAACCCGCTGCGGGAGGAGGGGATGTATGGTGGGGGTGAGGTTGGCTACATCGACTACCCCACCTATTCCGGGTAAGAACGCGGTCAATGTGGGAGGGGGCTTGCCCTGATGCCAGCCATTTAAGAAGGAACACTATAACTGTGGTGAGCGGGCTTTTTGTGGTGAGCGGGCTTGCCCCGCGCTGGGCCGCGAAGCGGCCCCAATAAGAGCGCTGCAGTGTGTCAGGCAGCTCCGGGGCTGTGTTTGGGGCTGCTGCGCAGCCCAGCGCGGGGCAAGCCCGCTCACTACAGGTTGCTGCTTGCGCCTCACACATTTGCTTTGTGTTGCCTGCTGGTTACTCCACCCGCAACACAATCTTGCCGATATGGTCCCCACCTTCCATCCGCGCATGGGCCTGGGCGGCGTCGGTGTATGCGTACACCTTGTCGATGATCGGCAGGCAACGCCCGGCCTCCAATGCCGGCCAGATGTACTCGCGCAACTGTTCGGCAATCGCGGCTTTTTCAGCCTTGCTGCGCGCACGCAACAGCGAGCCGGTAATCACCGCGCGCTTGCCGAGGATGCTCAACAGGTCGACGTCGTTGGCCTTGGCGCCGCCGAGGAAACCCAGCATCACCAGGTGGCCGTCCATGGCCAGGGCCTTGAGGTTGTTGTTCAGATACGAGCCGCCCATGATGTCGAGGATCACATCCACACCCTGGCCGTTGGTCTGTTGCGCGATGACCTCGGCAAAATCCTGCTCGCGATAATTGATCGGCTCGCCGCCCAGCTGGGCAATGGCCGCGCATTTGTCGGCGCTGCCGGCGGTGGCGAAGGCCTGGATGCCGAATTCGCGGCACAGCATCAGCGCGGTCGTACCGATGCCGCTGGTGCCGCCGTGGATCAGCACGCGCTGGCCGGTGTGGGCATCGCCGAGGCCGAACAGGTTGGCCCACACGGTGAAGAAGGTTTCCGGCACGGCGGCGGCTTGAATCCAGTCCATGCCTTCAGGAATCGGCAGCGCCTGGCTGGCGGGCACCGTGCAGAACTGCGCATAGCCGCCGCCATTGGTCAGGGCACAGACCTTATCGCCCACGGCGAATTCGCTCACGCCGTCGCCCAGCGCGGCCACTTCGCCTGCCACTTCCAGGCCAGGCAGCGGGTTCATGCCGGGTTTCATCGGGTACTTGCCGGCGCGTTGCAGGGCGTCGGGGCGATTGACACCGGCCGCATGCACGCGAATCAGGATCTCGCCGGGGCCCGCCACCGGTACATCTGCCCGGCGTGGTTGCAGCACCTCGGGGCCACCGGGGGTGGTGATTTCGATCAGGGTCATTTCTTTGGGAAGCGTCATTTCAGATTACCTGCAGCGATGAGCGTATGGATTGGGACCACGTCGGACGGCCGACGGTTCAGCAGGCGCATGCCCGGTTCCAGGGCCAGGGCGACCACTATCGCCCCCGCGGCGATCATGAACAACAGCGCATGCTGGCCTCCGCTGACGTTGAACAGGGCGGAATAGGCAAACCCCGAGAGCGCCTGGAAAGTCGCAAAGGACACCGTGGCACGGCTCCACGCGACCTGCTGCTGATGATGGTTGGGGAGCAGTTCGTGCACCCGCGCCAGCGCCAACGGCACGATGCCCGGCGGGAAAGAACCGAGGATCACCGCGAGCACCGCCAGGCCAGTCAACGAGCCGGCAAACGGCAACGCACCGACGGCAATCGCCTGCACCACCAGCACCACGCGGATGCTCAAGCGCGCCCCCAGTTTATCTGCGAGGAACCCGTAAGTGACCGGCCCGAGAATCGACCCCAGGCCGTACATCACCCAGATCATCGCGCCGATATGCGCCCCGGCCCCCAGGCCACGGGCCACGTAATCCACCAGGAACACCATCGCCGGTACCAGCCCCGCGGCCATAAAGGCGTATTGGGCGAACAGCAGGTACACGCCGGAAGGCGTTGCTACGGCCGCGCCGGATGGCGGCGCGTCTTCATGCAGCGTGCCCGCAGGCCAGGCGAACCAGCTGGCGGCGGTCAGCACCAGGGCCAACAGGCCGAGGCCGAACCAGGTCTGCTGCAAGCCCAGGCCCAGCAGCGGCGGCACAAGGGTGCCGGAGCCGGCGATGCCCAGGCCGATGCCGAGGAAGATCGCCCCACTGGCCAGACCCCGGCGTGCGGCCGGTACATGGGGCAACACGGTCGCCGCCACCAGCACCATGATTGCGCCACCGGCAATCCCCGACAGCAGGCGCCAAGCGAAGAACCACACCACCGACAGCGGGAAGCCACAGGCGAAGAACGCCAGGGTCACCGCAACCATCATGAGGCGCAGCGCGGTCCTGTTCGAGGTGCGCTGGGCGATGGGACGCCCGATCAGCGCGCCGATCAGGTAACCCACCAGGTTGGCGGCACCGAGGTACACCACGTCATTGGCGCTGAACCATTGGGCCTGGATCAGCGACGGAATCAATGGCGTATAGGCAAAACGTGCCAGGCCGATGCTGACCAGGCTGGCGCACAGGCCTGCGAAGATCGGCAGCCACACGGAGCGGCGGGGTGGGGCGTGAGTGTCGAGCATGATGGCGGTCCTGGGTATTTTTCTCTGGTGCCCAGCATATCCAGGTTTTTGGATGCAATAATGCAGCGAATACACGTCGCTGTGATGCAGATATGCAGCATAAGGAGGCAGCATGAATTGGGATGATGCACGGGTATTCCTGGCGGTCTGCCGCGAGTCGACGTTGCGCGGGGCCGCACGGGTATTGGGGGTCGACCAGGCCACAGTCGGGCGGCGGGTCAACGCCCTGGAAAAGTCCCTGGGTGCCACGCTGTTCCTGCGCACCTCCGAAGGCTACGCCCTGACCGCCGTCGGCGAGGCCGCCCTGTACTCGGTGGAAAAAATGGAACGCTCGGCCCTGGAGCTGGAGCGCCAGATCCAGGGCCTGGATGACCGCCTGACCGGCACCGTACGGGTCAGCACCACCGACTCCCTGGCCATCGACTTCCTGATCCCGGCGATTGCGCGCCTGCACGTCCAGCACCCGGACGTGCGCGTGCAGCTCGACGCGTCTACCCAGTTCCTGAGCCTGGCCAAACGCGAGACCGACATCGCCGTGCGCAACACCCGCCCGGACAGCCCCGACCTGATCGCCCGGCGTCTCGCGCGCTGGCCGGTGGGGTTGTTTGCGTCCCAGGCCTATATCGATCGCCAGGGTACGCCGGAGCCGGGCAGCCTGTTTGAAGGGCATGATCTTGTGGTCTATCAACCGTACCTGCAAACCCAGAAGGACATGACCCTGGTCTCGGAACCCCTGGGCCGTGGGCGCATCGTCGCCGCCCTGAGTTCCAGCCTGTTGGTGCGCCGCTCTATCGCCGCCGGGATCGGCATCGGCGAAATCCCGATCCTCACCGGCGAGCGCGACGGGCTGGTACGCCTGTGGCCGGAGCGCGCGCGGCCGTTGCCTTACGACGTCTGGCTGGTGACCCACGCCGACCTGCGCCACACCGCACGGGTGCGGGCGGTGATCGATGAAATCGTCGCGGGGTTTGCCGGAACGGGGGATTAGTCAGCACAGGCTTGCAAGCATGCGTACCGCGCCGTGGACACAATCGACGTCGATAACCTGTCAACCCACCGGAGCGCATATGAACGAATCAAGACACCAGGACCTGGGGCTGTTGTTTCTGCGAGGCAGCGGGGCGCTGTTCCTGCTGTGGGTGCATGGCCTGCCCAAGTTGCTCAACTACAGCGAGCAGTTGAAGCAGATCGAAGACCCGTTTCACCTAGGCGCCCATGTCACCTTGCTGCTGGCGATTTTCGCCGAAGTGCTGTGCCCGCTGCTGATCATCGCCGGGGTGCTGGTGCGCCTGGCGTGCCTGCCGATTCTGGCGGTGCTGGTGATTGCTATGGTGGTGGTGCATCCGGAGTGGACGCTGCTGGAAGGGCAATTCGGCTGGCTGCTGTTGATCATGTTCACCAGCATCCTGATTGCCGGACCAGGGCGCCTGGCACTGGAAAAAAAGGCCGGGTAAACCAACTCCTGTAGGAGCGAGCTTGCTCGCGAAGAACTCGATAGCGACGCGTCAAATCTGATTTACTGCGTCATCGTTGACGATCTTCGCGAGCAAGCTCGCTCCTACAGGGGAGTGGCGTGCCGGCCAAAGGAGCGGGTGTTTCAGCGATTCAGGAACGCCAGCAGGTCTTCGTTCAGGGCCTGAGCGTGGGTCACGGCAAAACCGTGGGGCGCATCCTTGTACACCTTCAGCTCGGCGCCCTTGATCATCTCGGCTGCAACCTTGCCGGTGGTCTCGAACGGCACGATCTGGTCGCCGTCACCGTGGATCACCAGGGTCGGCACGTCGATCCTGGCCATGTCCGGGCGGAAGTCGGTCTCGGAAAAGGCGGTGACGCAATCCACGGTCGACTTGAGGGACGCCAGCATGGCGATCTGGAGGGTCTGGGTCAGCGTACCTTCGGAAACGACCTGGCCCTTGTTGATGCCGAAGAACGGCGTGTTGAAGTCAGCGATGAACTGCGCACGGTCTTTCAGCAACCCGGCCTTTATGCCGTCGAACACTTCGGTCGGCACGCCCTGGGGGTAATCGGGCTTCTGGCCGAAGATCGGCGTCACTGCGCCCAACAGCACCAGGCCGGCCACGCGTGCACTGCCGTGGCGTGCGATGTAGCGGGCCACGTCGCCGCCGCCCATGGAGAAGCCCACCAGGGTCACGTCCTTGAGGTCCAGGTGTTCGATCAGCTGCGCGATGTCGTCGGCGAAGGTGTCGTAGTCGTTGCCGGTCCACGGCTGGTCCGAGCGGCCAAAGCCACGGCGGTCGAACGCGATGGTGCGAAAGCCACGGCTGCTGAGGTATTCCATCTGGTATTCCCACATGTCGGCATCCAGCGGCCAGCCGTGGCTGAACAGCACGGGCTTACCGCTGCCCCAATCCTTGAAGTAGATCTGGGTACCGTCTTTGGCAACGAATGTGCTCATGGAAAACTCCTTGATTGAGGGACTGAAAAACCAGCCTCACTATTGCCCGAAACCGGGCCGGGGGCTTGTACGGGTGTGCTTGCCTGGGGTCACCAACTGAACTTGAGCTCGACCCCCAGGTAATTGCTGTCATCGCCGCCGGCATCGCGCAAGGTGCGGCCCACGGCGTAGTGCACCGCTTCAACCGCGCCGGTGAGGTTCGGCGTAAACACATAGTCGGTACGCAGCTGACCATAGGCACCGGTCCAGCGTTCACCCTGGCCTGCGGTTCCGGCGACGGGCAGGTTCGGCTGGGTGTACACCGCGTCGCTGGTGGTCTGGCGCCACAGCAGGCCGACGGCGGTCTGCACGCTGAGCTTGTCGATGGGCTTGACGGTGATCGACGGTTTGACGTGAATCAGGTTGCTGTAGCCCGTATAGCCGGCCAGGGAAAAATAGTAGCCGTTGGGGAACAGCGGGTTGAACGTGCCGACGGTGCCGTCACCGGTCTTGCGGTCGCCCGAGGCAATGTCCAGTTGCAGGCCGATGCGCGGCTTCCACGCCAGGCTCTCGAAGGTGTACCCCGTGCGGCTGCCCCCGGCCCAGGCGCGAATATCCTTGCTGCCCACCGAGCCGCTTTGCAGCATGGCTTCGATGTCCCAGTCGAACCCCAGGGCCGCACCGCCCAGGCGTGCGTCGAACAGGTGGCGGGTTTCATCGCCGTCCGCGTCGAGGTAATGCGCGGCACTGCGTTCGTACACGCCGTAGTAGGCCGACAGCTCATTCTTGCCGCCCACCAGCCGCTCGACCCGCAGCATGTGGAAGCGCGCGTCACGGTTGGATGTGTCGTCGAAGTGCCGCTCGTCCTGATACTGCACCGGCTGGCTGGCGATCCCGATAAAGCGCCAGTTGGACGTTTCCCAATCGGCCCACAGCGCATCGAAGGATTGCCGCACATTCGGGCCATCCCGCGATGAGATGAAACGCTGCAAGTCGAAGGCGAAGTCCTGGCGCCCGACACGGGCCTTGAGCGTGCCGCTGCCGAAGGCATTGACGTATTCGGCAAAGGCCAGGCGCAGATCGACGCGGTTCTGGTCGGCGCCGCCGACCGTGGTCTTGTCGTAGGCGCGTACGTCTTCCAGTTGGGTGAAGAGCCGCCAGTATTCGTTCAAGTGCAGGTCGGCGTGCACCTGGAAGCGCTGGATCAGGTAGCGATCTCGCTTCACGTCCTTCACCCCAAAACCACTGGCATCGTTCATCTCGAAGCGCTCACGCAGTGTCGCCCCCAATGACAAATAGGTGAACGGGTTGGCGCTGGACAGCGGGATGTACTTCAAGCTGTCCAGCGGTTGCGTGCGTAACGCCGGGTCACGCAGCACCGACCAGTCCTCCTGCCAGCGATTGGTCTTGATGGCCGGTCGTGTCGGTTGCTCGTCGGCGTGGGCGCTGCCGAGCAGCAGCGGCCACAGCACGGCCAGGCCCCAGCCTGTGCGGCGAATCATTTTGCGGCGTGGAGCTGGTGAATTTCCGCGACGTAGCCGCCGGGGAATTCCACCACGGCGCTGCGCCGGCCCTTGCTGTCAAAGGCCGGCACCAAGACCTTGGCGCCGGAACCGGTGGCCTTGCCCAGCGTGGCCGTCAGGTCAGGCACTTGGTAACCGGTGGTCTCGTGGCCGAAGGGGTAGGGCAGGTGGCCGTTGGTGACCAGCACCGCCATGCGCCCGAATGGCGACTCGATATCGACGCGACGGTAAGTGCCAGTGGCCTGACCCACATCGACGCCAGGCGCGTGTTTGTCATCGGCCAGGACCTTGCCGTGGGAGAAACCCAGAAACGCTTTGATAAAGGCGTCAGCGCGATCGGTGGACAGGTACACGCGGTTTTCCGGCACGGTCTGGAACGCCGCGTAGTCCGGGGTCTTGGTGTGCCAGTAGAGCTGCATGTTCACGCCACCCGGCCATTGCACCACGGCGTCACGCCCGATCGGGTCCGGGAAGTCGCTGACGATAACGGCGGCGCCGTTTTCCCGCGCGGCGTTGAGCGCCGCGTCCATGTCCTTGACCAGGTAGCCGTTGCGTTCCTGGCCGAAGGGGTGCGGGATGGGTGTGGTGAAACCGAACAGCGACACCGTGCCCGCCGGCGTCTGCAGCAGTTGCGAGGTGGTGCTGCTCGGCACCGGCAGCACGTTCACCACCACCTGGGGCGTGCTCTTGCCGCCAAAGGTGGCGAGGAAACTCTGGGCGAAACGCTCCACATCCGCCGGGGCCACATACACGTGGCTGGTGTCGTATTGCGGCGCCACGGCCACGCTCGGGGTTGCCGCGAAGGCATTGCCCATCATTGCGCTCGCCAGCAGCGTCAATGCCACAGATACCTTGATTGCTTTGCTGCCCATGCCCACTCTCCAGCACTTCTACGGGATTGAAAGCCGTGAGGTTAGGGGCAGGGACGCGATGGAAATTGTACAAACGTGCTCGGTTGAACGGTTCAGCGTCTATGCTGGTCCACTGACCTCTACCGTCAGATCACACAGGTGAACGAAATGGCCAAGACCTACAGCTACGCCGCCCGGAACGCCACGGATGCCCTCAAGCCCTTTACCTTCGAGCGCCGCGCGCCGGGGGCGGACGACGTACAGATCGACATCCTCTACTGCGGCGTGTGCCACTCCGATTTGCACACCGCGCGTAACGAGTGGAACAACACCCTGTACCCGTCGGTACCCGGCCACGAAATCGTCGGCCGCGTGACGGCGGTGGGGGGCAATGTGAGCAAATTCAAGGTCGGCGACCTCGCCGGTGTCGGCTGCATGGTCGACAGCTGCCAGCACTGCGCTTCCTGTGCCGAAGGCGAGGAGCAATACTGCGAGAGCGGTTTTACCGGCACCTACAACGGCCCGGTATTCGGCGGTGAAAATACCTTTGGCGGCTATTCGGACAGCATCGTGGTCAAGGAGAAGTTCGTGCTGCGCATCTCCCACGACGATTCCAACCTGGCCGCCGTCGCGCCCTTGCTGTGTGCGGGCATCACCACCTATTCGCCGCTGCACCACTGGAAGGTCGGGCCCGGCAAGAAGGTCGGTGTGGTGGGCCTGGGCGGCCTGGGGCACATGGCGGTGAAGATCGCCCATGCCATGGGCGCCCATGTCACGCTGTTCACCACCTCGCCCAACAAGCGCGAAGACGGCCTGCGCCTGGGCGCCGACCAGGTGGTGGTATCGAAGAACCCGGACGAAATGGCCAAGGTCGCCAACAGCCTGGACTTCATCCTCAACACCGTCGCCGCGCCGCATAACCTCGATGCGTTCCTCAACCTGCTCAAGCGCGACGGCACCATGACCCTGGTCGGCGCCCCGGACAGCCCGCACCCGTCGCCAACCGTATTCAACCTGATCTTCAAGCGCCGCAGCCTGGCCGGCTCGCTGATCGGCGGGATCCAGGAGACCCAGGACATGCTCGACTTCTGCGCCAGGCACGGGATTGTCTCGGACGTGGAGATGATCGACATCCAGGGCATCAACGAGGCGTATGAGCGCATGCTCAAGGGCGATGTGAAGTACCGGTTCGTGATCGATATGGACAGCTTGAAAAAGGAAAGCCACGCGGCTTGAAAACTGCTCCGGGAAACACTGGGGGCAATGTAGGAGGGGGGCTTGCCCTGATGCCAGTCAGTTAAGGAGGAACACTGTAACTGTGGTGGTGGTGGTGGTGGTGGTGGT
>NZ_FKLB01000005.1:0-10441 GCF_900067035.1 Pseudomonas sp. 1 R 17 | reverse complement strand
GGCGTAGTGGTGGGTGGCGGAGGTGACGGCGGCGTGGCCGAGCCATACGGTCGAGTCGTGCCAGCCCGCCTGCGTCGCCCCGGCCTTGAGGGCGTTGCGAAACAACGTCCATTGCACGCCGAATACATTGCCTTGGGCGTCCTTGAGGTTGGCGGTGACGTACCACCACTCGATCCGAAAGCCGTCGTGGGGGCCGTGGTCCTCGGGAAAGCTGAAGACCTTGCCGGGCAGCACCTGGGCAAAGTCGGCCGCGTCACTGCCCAGGCCGGCGAAGCTTTCCGGCGGCGCAGGTTGTTGGTCGCACGCGCCTAACAGCAACAGAAGAAGCCCTGTAGGAGCGAGCTTGCTCGCGAAAAACGTCAACGATAACGCGGGCATTCCAGCTGCACGCGGCGCTCTCGGGTTTTTCGCGAGCAAGCTCGCTCCTACAGAGAGGACAGCCAGGAACAGGGGCTTAATCTTCATGGGCAAACGTCCTCAACAAATCCGCCGGACGGCTGCGGTACAGCTGCCACAGCGGCCAGGCCGACGCCAGCAGCGTGGCCAACATCGCCAGCCCCAGCAATTGTGCGAGCTGCCACGGGAACACTTGCAACGGCAGGCGCCAGCCAAAGGCCTGCACGTTGATCACCGCGTCCAGGCACCACGCCAGCAACAGGCCCAGCGGCAACGCCAGCAGCAACGTGAGCACCGCCAGCAGCCAGGTTTGCCCCAGGTTCAGCAGCATCAATTGCCTGCGCGTCACCCCCAATGCCCACAGCGGGGCGAGTTGGCCGAGGCGGCTCTGGCTCTGGGTCAGCAGGCTGATGAACAGCGCCACGCCGGCCACGCCCAGGGTCAGGCTGTTGAGCGCGGCGGTGGCGGCGAAGGTGCGCTCGAACACTTGGCTCGACCAGCCCTTGAGTTGCTGTTGATCGACGATACGGCTGTCTTCCAGGGCAAAGGCGCGCTGCACTTCAGCCACCAGCGGCGCCACATCCTGCGGCAACACCCGCAGGTTGAAACGCGCCGGTGCCAGTGTCGGCCAGCGGGCCAGCAGGTGCCGGGAATTGACCAGCACGTGGCCCTTAGGGTTGCCGTAATCGGCGTACACCCCCACCACGGTCGGCGACCACACACCCTGGGGCGTGGGAATGCTCACCGTATCACCCAGCGTCACCCCGAGCCGCCGCGCCAGCTGTTCGCTGAGCATCAGGGTCTCGCCTTGCTGCAACTGGTCCCACGGCGCGCTCGCCGCTTCCAACAACGGCCAGTGCTGGCGATAGGTCGGGTCGTCGACCACGCCAAACAGATCCGCCGGCCAGCCCTGCAATTGCACCGCGACCTGCCAGGTGGGCAACACGGTATGCACCAACGGTTGCTGCGCCAGCCAGGCGCTGAGTTGCTCTGCCTGGGCCGGGGTTTGCGGGTTGAGGTACAGCTCGGCGGTGAGGCGTTGCTCCAGCCAGTTGTTGAACGTGTGGCGAAAGCCTGAGGTCATGGAGCCCGCGCCGATATTCGCGGCCAGGGCCAACAGCAGCGCCATCAACGCCAGGCTCAGGGCCGGCAGTTGTTGACGGCAGTCAGCCAGGAACCACTGGCCGAGTACCGAACGGCTGCGCCCCAGCAGCGCCTCCAACAGGCCATTGAGCAGCACCGGCAAGCCCAGGGCGGCGCCGAGCAGCAAGGCCGCCATCAACACAAAGCCCGCCGCCAGGCTGTCGCCCAGCCATAACGCCAATAACGCGATCAGCAAGGCCGTAGCCGCGACCCAGCCCTGGCGCCGCAACCAGCGCCCATGGGCCTCGTGCCAGGCCTGGGCGTTGGCCAGCGCCAGCAACGGCAAACGCGCCGCGCGCCATAGGCTGCTGGCGCCGGCAAGCAAGGCGCCGAGCAGGCTCAAGCCCAACCCTGCCGCCCACCACCAGGGACTCAAGCTCAATTGGCCCGGCACCTCGGCGCCATACAAGCCACGCAGGCTGGCGGCCACATCCGGCAGCAACAGGCTGGCCAGCAGGTAACCACTGGCGACGCCGAGCACGCCCCCCAACAGCGACAACGCCCCCAGCTCCACCCCCAGGCCGAGGATCAACATCCGCGCACTCACCCCACAGGCGCGCAAGGTGCGCAACAACCCGCGCCGCTGCTCCAGGGCCAGGCCAATGGCCGCGTGCACGATAAACAGCCCCACCACAAACGACAGGAAACCCAGCGCATCAAGGTTCAGGTGAAAGCTCTCGGTCAACCGTGCAAGGTTATTCTCCTCGCCCTGCTTGAGCTGCAGCCCGGCGGGCGGTGTAGGATGGCGAGCGGCGAAGGCCTTGTCCACCAGCAGGCGCGAGAGCTGGCCGGGCATCTCCAGCAGCGCCTGGGCAAACCCGATATCGGTGAGCAACAGGCCGGGCGCCATATCCGCCTGGACCTGCAACGGCGGCAGGCGCTGCCCATTCAGCGTGAGCGGTTGCTGGCCCTCACGCAGTCCCAGGGCCTGCAAGGTGTGCGGCGCAATCCAGGTAAGACCCGGCGGTTCAAAGAAGGCCAGCATCTGCGCCTGGCTCAGGCGCTGCCCCGCCACCGCGCCGCTGCCGGGCAACGACAATGGTTCGATGCCCATCAACTGCAGGCGTACGTCCTCATGCCCCTTGAGTTGCAGCCGCCCCTGCACCACCGGCGACACCGGCCACCCGGCACGACGCAGTTGGGCAAACAGCGTTTGCGCGAAACTGGCGGCGTCCGGCGCACTCAGGCTGGCCTGGGGTTCGCCGCCGATCAATTGGCTGGCGCGCGCGTAACTGTCGCGGGCCTGGCTGTTGAGGGCCTGCACCCCGGTCAGCAGCGCGGTGGCCAGCCACAGGCCGGTAAGTACGCTGAAAAACTGCACCGGATGCCGTCGCCAATGGCTGAGCAAGGCACGCAAGGTCCAGTAAAACACCCTCACGTCGGCATGACCTGTCCATGATGCAGCACCACTTGCCGGTCCAGTCGGGCGGCGATGCGTGGGCTGTGGGTCACCATCAACAGGCTGGTGGGACTGTCGCGCAGCAGGTCCAGCAGCAGTTGCAGGACCTCGTCGCTGGTGGCTTCGTCGAGGTTGCCGGTGGGCTCGTCGGCCAACAGCAAACCTGGGCGCGAGGCCAACGCCCGCCCGACCGCCACCCGTTGCTGCTGGCCGCCCGAGAGTTGTTCCGGATAGCGCTTGAGCAAGTCCCCCAGGCCCAGGCGCTCGACCAATTGCGCCTGCCACTGCGGATCAAAACGCCCCGCCAGGCGGGCCTGGAACGCCAGGTTGTCGTCGACGCGCAAGCTGCCGATCAGGTTGAACTGCTGGAACACCAGGCCAATCTCGGTACGCCGCCAGTGGGCCAGTTGCGCCTCGCTCATCCGGTCGAGGCGCTGCTCACCCACCTCGATGCTGCCGCCGTCCACCCGATCAAGCCCGGCAACCAGATGCAGCAGGGTGCTCTTGCCGCTGCCGGACTCACCCATCAACGCCAGGCTGCTGCGCGCGCCCAGGTGCAGGTCGACCCCCGCCAACACCGCCAACGGGCCTTGGGGGGTGGCGTAGCTTTTGAAGACACCTTGCACCTGCAACATGGGAACACTCATCTGATGGCTGGCAATCGAGAATAACGGCTGAGGATCAAGGCCACGCAAATTTTTCACATGGTTTTCACCGGCCGCCCACCCACCGCACTTTAAATTGCCGGCCAAGCGTCACTCGTCGACAACTTATTAGTTGCCACGCCTGGCAACTTTTAACCGCAGCATGTTCAGCGAAAAGACAGCCACCCTGTGACAGCCTCGCGCTTCACTTCGGGCACTTGCCGACAAGTTGCGCCTAATTAATACAACACAGCCGATAGTGACCATGGTGAATGTAGTGGTTGACCTTACCCTGATTAAACCACGCTCGCGCCGAGCCTTTTTCAAGCGCCTCAAACCGCTTTGGCTCGGGCTTACGGTGGTCGCCGTGCTGCTCACTTGCGCGCTGTTCTGGCCGTCCTCCCCACGGGACCTCGGCGTGGGCAACCGCCTGCTGACGTCCCAGGTGCTGCCGCTGTGGCGCGACGGCGACCTGATCGTACTGGTGCGGCATGAAGAGCGCTGCGACCGTTCGAGCAACCCGTGCCTGGGCCCGGTGGAAGGCGTGACGATCAATGGCAGCCAACACGCCGAAAACCTGGGCAAAGCCTTTAAATCACTGGGCATGGACGGCACTGACGTACTCTCAAGCCCCGCCATTCGCACGGCTCAGACCTCGCGCTTCATGTTCGGCAAAACCGACATGACCTCCAGCGAACAAGCCGTCTGCGGCAAGGCCATGGGCGAAGAACTGCTCAGCCACAAACAGGCTGGACGCAACCTCGTATTCGTCACCCACAGCGGTTGCATCGCCGACTTTGAAACCGCCCTGGGCTTCCCCCACGCCAAGTTTTCCGAGTACGGCAGCGCGCTGTTCGTGCAGGTGCTGGCCAACGGCAAGTTCAAGGCCCTGGGCATCATGAAAAACCAGGACTGGCCTGCCGCGCTTAAACAAATCTAAGTCATTCCCTTCCCACCGCCAGGCTTATGTTCAGCAAAAAGACAGCCCTGTTCTGGCATGTTTAGTTGCGTCCTTAATTAAGGTCGTTATGACTATTTCCTGTTATTTAGTGAACGCCGTGACGACTTTCGCCATTACTTCATTAGTTGAAAAAAACACCATCGGACGTCAAGGAGCGACGTTTTCATGACTCGCCTGAAACCCCTGCCGGTACTCTTGCTGGCCTTCGTCGCGTTTTATCTGTTGCCACTGGGCCTGCACGGTTTGTGGATACCGGATGAAACCCGCTACGCCCAGATCAGCCAGGAGATGCTCCTGAGCGGCAACTGGGTGGCACCGCACTTCATGGGCATCCGCTATTTCGAAAAACCGGCCGCCGGTTACTGGCTGATCGCCCTGGGCCAGGCCGTGTTTGGCCAGAACCTGTTCGGCGTGCGCATCGCCTCGGCCCTGACCACCGGCTTGAGTGTGCTGCTCGCTTACCTGATCGCCCGTCGCCTGTGGAACGACCCGCGCAAAAGCTTCGCCTGCGCCCTGCTCTACCTGAGCTTTGGCCTGGTGGCCGGGCAAGCGGGGTATTCCAACCTCGATCCGTCATTCACCTTGTGGGTCAACCTGAGCCTGGTGGCGCTGTGGTTTGCCCTCGACAGCAGCACCCTGCGCAGCCGCCTGGGCGCCTGGGCCGTGTTGGGATTTGCCTGTGCCATGGGGTTCATGACCAAGGGTTTCCTGGCGTGGGCGCTGCCGGTGCTGATCGCCGTGCCCTATATGCTCTGGCAGCGGCGCCTGGGCGAGTTGCTGCGGTATGGCCCGCTGGCCATCGGCGTGGCCGTGCTGGTGTGTTTGCCCTGGGTGCTGGCGATCCACACTCAGGAACCGGATTTCTGGCGCTTCTTTTTCTGGAATGAACACATCCGCCGCTTCAGCGCCGACAACGCGCAACACGTGCGACCCTGGTGGTTCTTCCTGCCGATCATGGCGGTGGCTTGCCTGCCGTGGGCCGGGCTGCTGCCCAACACCCTGCACCAGGCCTGGACAGAAAAGCGCCACCCGGCAATCGCCTTCCTGGCCCTGTGGTTGCTGCTGCCCCTGGGCTTGTTCAGCCTGAGCAACGGCAAGCTGCCGACCTACATCATGCCGTGCCTGCTGCCCCTGGCGTTGCTGATGGGGCATACCTTGAGCGAGCTGGTCAGCCAAGGCAGAACCCGAACCCTGCGCCTCAATGGCCTGTTCAACTTCGTGATCGGCATGGCCGCCATGGTCGGGCTGATCTACCTGCAAATCGCGAGGCCGCTCTACGGCAACAGCCATGCCGAGATGTTCAGCCTGTCGCTGGCCTTTATCGTGCTGCTGGGCTGGATCCTCACCAACCTGCTGCAAAGCTTTCGGCCGCTGACGTTGTGGGCAATGCCAGCCCTGGGCATCGGCCTGCTGGTGGTGCTGCTGCCGTCGAGCATGCCGGCCTACATCGCCGATAACGAAATGCCCGACCAATTTGTGCTGGAGCATGTGGATGAGTTGCAGCACACCCACGCGCTGCTGAGCAATGAACTGGAGAGCGCCAGCGCCTTGGCCTGGCGCCTGCAACGACCCGACGTGACGCTGTATGACACCGAAGGCGAGCTGCGCTACGGCTTGCAATATGCCGATTCGGCTCCGCGCAAAGTCGATCTGGAGCAGGTGCAAGCCTGGCTCAAGGACGCCCGCCAACACGGCTCGGTCGGCGTGCTGCTGCGGGTCAACAGCACCAGTGAAATGCGCGAGGCCGGGCAATTGCCGCCCGGAGGCAAACGCTATTACAAGGGCTACCTGGAACTTATCCTCTACCCGCAGGCGCCATGATGCCGGGTTATCTCAAGACCGAACGCGGTGCCCTGCTGCTGTTGCTGGGCGTCTCGGCCCTGCTGCTGCTCACCGGCCTGGGTGCGCGTGACCTATGGGGCCCGGAAACCCGCTGGGCGAATATCGCCTTGCAGATGCTGCAGAGCGGTGACTATTTCGACCCATACCTCAAGGGCGGGCCGTATTACGACAAACCCCTGCCCTCCTACTGGCTGATCACCGGCGCGGCGCACCTGATGGGAGGCCTCGGGCCCTGGTCATTGCGCCTGCCGTCGGTGATCGGCGCGTGGCTGAGTGTGTGGCTGGTGTACCTGATTGGCGAACGCCTGTTCCGCAAGGGCACGGGGCTGATCGCCGGCTGGATGCTCGCCACCACCTTCTACTTCCTGTTCTGGGCCCGCGTGGCTACGGCGGATGTGCTCACCGTGTGCGGCGTGCTGGCGGCAGTCGCGTGGTATTGGCGCGGCCCAGACGACACGCGGCTGTGGCGCTATACGGTGTTTTTCCTGTTGCTGGCCCTGACGTCGTTGTTCAAGGGCCTGATCGGCTTTGTGCTGCCCGGCCTGGTGCTGCTGCCGCACCTGCTCGGCGAACAGCGCTACAAGCGCCACCTCAATCTGCGCCTGCTGCTGGCCGTGCTGATCGCGGCCGCCGTGTATGCCGTGCCGTTCGTGCTGTCGCACTTGTACGGCGCACCGACCTATGGCGAGAGCGGCCTGGCGTTGGTGTTCCGGGAAAACGTGGTGCGCTTCTTCGACCCGTTCGACCATATGGGACCGATCTACACCTACCTGATCTACCTGCCCGCCTACACGTTGCCCTGGACCCCGTGCTGGCTGCTCGGCCTGTGGCTGGCCGTGCGGCACTGGCGCAACACCCCGCCGAACGTGCGCTGGCTGGTGTGGGGCCTGGGCCTGCTGTTTGTGTTCTTTACCGCCAGCGGCAGCCGGCGCAGCTACTACGTGCTGCCGCTGGTGCCGTTTGCCCAGTTGCTGGCGGCGTGGTGGGTGAGTGAGCGCGTGTTGAAAAAGCCCGCCAGCTGGCCGCGCTGGCAGAAGGGTCTGGGGATCGCTGCCACACTCATGCTGTTGATCCTCGGCGTGGCCTATCCCTGGTCCAACGGCAACGGCGGCGTGACCCGCTTCGCCGAGGATGTGCAAGCCGAGGCCGTGAAAAGCACGCCCTGGAACCAATGGCAGATGGTGCTGGTGGAAGTCGACAACAAGGTACCGATGTACCTGCAAAATGGCGGCAAGCCGTTCTACTACATCGCCGAGACCCAGGACTTTCCCCGCCGGGGTGACACTGCCGCGCTGATGGCCTGGCTGGAAAAAACCAGTGGCCAAGGCTTTGACCCGCAACATACGATCATCGTCGCGCAGTTTTCCAAGGACGATCCGACGCCGCTGGCGTATTTGGGTGTGGATCATCAGGCGATCACGACCCAGCCGGACAATGGCGAGCGGCTGTTTCACAAGCGTGACGAGGGCAGTGTGGCGTTTATCCCTGCGTCACGCTGATGGCTGCGTATCAGGTGCGCGTGTACCGCACCGGCCGGGGCGGGGGACAGTGAGCCGCGGGATCATGGCAAACAGGTTTTGGCGTGAACATGCTTGTTGTGGCCTTATTTCGGTGAAATCACCGCCTCCGCCTCGATTTCGATCAACCACTCCGGCAACGAAAGCCCACTGACAATAATCCAGGACGACGGCGGCGGGTTATGGGGGAAGCGCTCACGCAGCGCCTGGGCGATGAGCTCCTGCTGATCACGTGCGGACTCGACGATATACAGCCGCAGCATTACCACATGGGACAAGTCACCCTCGACCTCGGCCAGGACTTTTTCGATATTGTCCAACGCCGTATCGGTTTGCTCGGCAATGCCTGGACCGACCGTAAGCTCCTGCGCATCCACACCTACCTGGCCGGAAAGCAGAATACGCCGGCCATCAGGCACTTCGATAGCTTGGCTGAAGCCGTATTGCAGGGAGTTGAATACGCTCTTGGGATTGATGACCTTGGGTTGCATGACGAGTCCTTGTTGTCGGTAGGAGTGCAAGGCTAACGTTAAAATTCTTACGTCTCCAGGAGAGGGCTTTGGGTGATGAAGATGAGCAGGTCCATCGGACCGCTCTTACGCAACTTTCGGGTTGTATCTGATCAACCTCGCCGCCCCCCCTTCGCGGGTCGCTGCACATTCAGAGAACGGGTGTGGAAGCCCGAACTCCCATCATGTGGAAGTGATTAGGGCCGCTGCGCAGCCCAACGCGGGACAAGCCCGCTCACCACAGAGGGAGTTCCCCTGTTTGATCTTCAACAGGTCGTGATAAATACGCTGACGCTACCAACCGCCCATCGCCAGGCTGAACGGCGAAAACTCCGCGAACTGCCAGCGCAACGCCAACGCCGCCGGGCGGCGGACCAGGTGTTCCACGGTCACTGTCCATAACCGCTGCGCGCCCTCGAAGCGGGCGACCTCAGGCCCGTCGAGAATCAACGAGGTACGCCCGGCGACCTGCAACATGTCCCCCGATTCAAAGTCGATAAACAACAACCCCGCCACCGGATTGGCCGCCAGGTTGCCCAGGGTGTTGAAGAACAGGTTGCCGGCAAAATCCGGGATGGTCAGCACGTCGCCCTCCACGCGCACGAAGCCGGTGTGGCCGCCGCGATGGGAAACGTCCACCGAGCGTTCACCGTCGACATCCACGTAGCTGGCGACGAAGAAGGTGTCGGCGTTGCGGATCATGGTTTCGGCTGCAGCGTCCAGGCCGCCCATGCGCTCGACCTGGCTGCCAGGTTTGCGTGCAACCCCATCGACCGGCCGCAGTTGGATGTATTTGGGGCAGTTCCCGAAGGTCTGCACGACGTCGATTGACAAGCCGTACTGATCAAGTCCGCCGACACGGCCGTTCATGCGGTTGCGGCGCCGGGTGTTTAGGTCGATGCCGAGCAGGCCCACTGCGGCACCCTCGTGCAAAGCGGCCCGAGCCGGGTCGCTGGCAGAGGGCAGGCTGTCAATCTGCAAAGTATAAGGATCGGGAGAATGGGCAAACCCCGGCGCGCCTTCGACCATCGTCGCCCAGGGAATCCCCTGCTCATCCACCACGCCGAGCATCAGGTACGGCAACAAGGGATAGAAGTCCCGATGCTGCTCCGGCAGGTGATCGCGTATCACCTTGGGCCCGACCACCGCCATGCGCTCGGCCACGCCGACCGCTGCTTGTAACTGCCGTTCGCCGGCATGCCAGGGGGACTGTTCGATAGGGTTCATGGCGATCACCTCAAGTTGGTTGCCCCCATGCTGCGCCCTACCAGTCAAATGCAGAATGCCCACCCCAGGCAATCCACTATTACGCCAACTGAAATGCCGAGTGCTCACGCAGCGCCGCCACGCAGTGGTCGACGAAGCTGCGCACGCGCATCGGCGCATGCCGGCCCTCGCGGTACACCACGTGCACCGGCAAGGGCGCTGGCTCGTAGCTCGGCAGAAGGCGGCATAACTGGCCGCCGAGCAAATGCTCATGCACCGGGTAGCTCAAGCAACGAACCAGCCCCGTGCCGTGCAGCGCCGCATTGATCGCGCCTTGCACCGTGGCGCAACTCAGCCGCGCGCGGGCCTTGAGCTGGCAACCCTGGAATTCCCAATGCACCGGGTTGGCATTCGCGATCAGACGATGCTGCTTGAGGTCGTCCGGGTGTCGGGGCTCACCGTGCGCCGCCAGGTAATCGGGACTGGCGCAGAGGATCTGCCGCACGTGCCCGACCGGGCGCGCGATCAGCGATGAGCTGGGCAACTCGCCGACCAGGATCGCCACGTCCAGCCCCTCTTCGTGCAGGTTGGGGTAATAGTCGTGGTAGTGGGCGGTGAGCTGCACCGCAGGGTAACGATCCATGTAGCTGGCCAACAGCGGCGCCATCACATAGCGGCTGAACAGCAACGGCATGAACACCCGCAGATTGCCCTGGGCCTGCACATGCAAGCCCTTGGCCGAGGCTTCGGCGGCGTCCACGGCGGCCAGCAGGTGCACGCAGTCGGCCAGGTACGCGTGCCCGGCGTCGGTCAGGTTGACGCCG
>NZ_FKLB01000042.1:0-165777 GCF_900067035.1 Pseudomonas sp. 1 R 17 | reverse complement strand
CCGCCTCAATCACGCCACGGCGCATCAAGGCCACCGGCAGGTAGGCGTGGTCCGAGCCGATATCGGCCAGCCGCGCGCCCCTCGGCACCTGCGCGGCCACGCGCTCCAGGCGCATGGACAAGGTGTGTTCGTTCAACCTGTGTTCCTTTTTATTCGCCGGAAAATCGATCCCGGCTGTTGGTCAGATGCAACACCATCGCCGCCCTTGCGGCATCCGGGTCCTGGCGCTTGATCGCGTTGAAGATCGCCTCATGCTCCAGGTTCGCCAGTTGCCCGAGCTTGGCAAAGTCCGCCCCGCCGCGCTCGTCACCCTTCACCTGGGTACGCGGAATCATCGCATTGCCCAGGTGCTGCATGATCTCGGTGAAGAACGTGTTGCCGGTGGCTTCGGCGATCAACTGGTGAAAACGCTTGTCCTCTTCCACGCAGCTGTCGTTGTTGGCCAGCGAGGCCTGATAGTCGTCGAGAGCGGCGCGCATGTGGGCCAGCTGCGTGTCGGACCTGCGCACGGCGGCCAGCGCCACCGCCTGCACTTCCAGGCCCAGGCGCAGCTCGAGCATGTTGCGCACGCTGGCGACGGTGTCCACATGCAGGCGCAAGCCTTGCTGGGCCCGTTGCGCCAGCACAAAGGTGCCGATGCCATGGCGCGTCTCCACCAGCCCCGAGGCTTGCAGCTTGGACAGGGCCTCGCGCACCACGGTACGGCTCACCCCATGCTCGAGCACGATGGTGGATTCGGAAGGCAGTTTTTCACCGGGCTTCAACTGCCCAAGCAGGATGCGCTGGGTCAGGGCGTCGAGCACGCCTTGGGCCAGGTTGTTGGAGCGTCTACGGACGGGAGGTCCGCTTTCAATGGGCATAGTTACGAATCCACGGGGTTGGGCAGGAGCGAGCTTAACATCCCGCCCCACGGCGTAACCCCACTGTAGGAGCGAGCTTGCTCGCGAAAAACCTGAGGGCGCCGCGTTTATCCAGGATGCCCGCATTATCGTTGACGTTTTTCGCGAGCAAGCTCGCTCCTACAGGTTAGGGCGCGAGTGAAAAAAGCGCCAAACTTGTATGACAACTAATATTTATGGCCGCCAGCCCCACCCTTTCCAGAAGCCTCCTCAACCTTCTTAAAAACCCACAAAGACCCGCAAAATAACCAGATCATCACTAAAACCTGGCCCTTACAAACACAAAAACATCATCACCGCATTGCGAATCTAAGAAACTCACTTGTATGATGTCTATCAACAAAACACGCAAACCCGCATAAAAACAATCAGGGGGAGTTTTGAATTGTGAACAATTCAAGCCATGCATCTGCCGCACCAGAAAGTGATCCGGTCCTCGCGCGCGCCGTGAGCAAAGTGAAGGGCCATGTGCTCCCACTGTTCGTGATCATGTTCATCCTCAACTACATCGACCGGGTCAATATCGGCTTTGTGCGCACGCACATGGAACATGACCTGGGCATCGGCGCCGCGGCCTATGGCTTCGGTGCCGGGCTGTTCTTCATCGGCTACGCGCTCTTTGAAGTGCCCTCCAACATGCTGCTGCAAAAGGTCGGCGCGCGCATCTGGCTGACCCGCATCATGTTCACCTGGGGCATCGTCGCCACGCTGATGGCGTTCATCCAGAACGAAACCCACTTCTACATCCTGCGCTTCCTGCTGGGCGTGGCCGAAGCCGGGTTCTTCCCTGGGGTGATCTACTACTTCACGCGCTGGCTGCCGGGGGTTGAGCGCGGCAAGGCCATTGCGATTTTCCTCAGCGGCTCGGCGGTGGCCTCGCTGATCTCCGGCCCGCTGTCAGGCGCGCTGCTGCAGATCGAAGGGTTTGGCTTCCACGGCTGGCAATGGATGTTCGCCATCGAAGGCCTGGCCTCGGTAGTGATCGGTTTCTTTGTGTGGTTCTGGCTCGATTCCAAGCCCCACGACGCCAAATGGATGACCCGCGAAGAACAGGATGCGCTGGTCAACGCCATCGACCAGGAACAGCGCGAGCGTGAAGCCCTGACCAGCGTCAAGCCGACCCTCGGCAAGCTGCTCAGGGACCGTCAGATCCTGCTGTTCTGCGCCCTGTACTTCTGCATTCAATTGACGATCTACGCGGCGACGTTCTGGCTGCCCAGCATCATCAAGAAGATGGGTGACCTGAGCGATGTGCAGGTGGGTTTCTTCAACTCGATCCCATGGCTGATCTCGATCATCGCCATGTACGCCTTCGCGACGCTGTCGGGCAAATTCAAGTTCCAGCAGGCCTGGGTTGCGGCTGCGCTGTTGATTGCCGCAGCAGGCATGTTCATGTCCACCACCGGCGGGCCGATCTTCGCGTTCGTGGCGATCTGCTTTGCGGCCATTGGGTTCAAGTCGGCGTCTTCGCTGTTCTGGCCCATCCCACAGGGCTACCTGGACGTGCGCATCGCCGCAGCCGTGATTGCCTTGATCAACTCCATCGGCAACCTGGGTGGCTTCGTTGCACCGACCACCTTCGGCTTTCTGGAGCAGACCACCGGCTCGATCCAGGGCGGCCTCTACGGCTTGGCCGGCACCTCGGTGCTCGCCGCTATCCTGGTGTTCTTCGCCAAGACCTCGCCCGCTGCCGTATTGGCCTCGCCGGGCGCCGTGCCCACCGGCGCTGCCATCAGCAAATCTCTCTGAGCCTCTTTAGGAATTAGCCATGAATACTCCCGTCATCACCCACTTCCAGGTCATCCCGGTGGCCGGTCACGACAGCATGCTGCTCAACCTCAGCGGCGCCCACGGCCCTTACTTCACGCGCAATATCGTGATTCTCAAGGACAGCAGCGGCAACACCGGCGTCGGTGAAGTGCCCGGCGGCGAACGCATCCGCGAAACCCTGGAAGACGCGCGCAGCCTGGTGATCGGCCAACCCATCGGCC
Source organism: Pseudomonas sp. 1 R 17 (assembly GCF_900067035.1). Taxonomy (NCBI): domain Bacteria; kingdom Pseudomonadati; phylum Pseudomonadota; class Gammaproteobacteria; order Pseudomonadales; family Pseudomonadaceae; genus Pseudomonas; species Pseudomonas sp. 1 R 17. The sequence goes on along the minus strand of NZ_FKLB01000042.1, from coordinate 162,887 downwards.
AGTACCAGCGCGTCCTCAACCAGATGCGCAGCGCCTTTGCCTCACGGGATTCGGCGGGCCGTGGCCTGCAAACCTTTGACCTGCGCATCACCATCCATGCCGTCACCGCCATGGAAGCCGCCCTGCTCGACCTGCTGGGCCAGTTCCTCGAAGTGCCGGTGGCCGCCCTGCTCGGCGAAGGCCAACAGCGTGATGCAGTGAAAATGCTCGGCTACCTGTTCTATGTCGGCGACCGCAGCGCCACCGACCTGGCTTACCGCAACGAAGCCGACAGCGACGACGCGTGGTTCCGGCTGCGCCATGAACCCGCCCTGACCAGCGAGGCCGTGGTGCGCCTGGCCGAAGCCGCCAACGCCAAATACGGCTTCAACGACTTCAAGCTCAAGGGCGGCGTATTGAGCGGCGACGCAGAGATCGAAGCCGTCACCGCCCTGGCTGAACGCTTCCCCGATGCGCGCATCACCCTCGACCCGAACGGGGCCTGGTCATTGAAAGAAGCCATCCGCCTGTGCCGCGACCAGCACCACGTGCTCGCCTACGCCGAAGACCCATGCGGCGCCGAAAACGGTTACTCGGGGCGCGAAGTCATGGCCGAATTCCGCCGCGCCACGGGCCTGAAAACCGCCACCAACATGATCGCCACCGACTGGCGCGAAATGGGCCACGCGATCCAACTGCAATCGGTGGACATCCCCCTGGCCGACCCGCACTTCTGGACCCTGCAAGGCTCGGTGCGCGTGGCGCAGATGTGCCATGAGTGGGGGCTGACCTGGGGCTCGCACTCCAACAACCACTTCGATATTTCCCTGGCCATGTTCACCCAAGTGGCCGCCGCCGCCCCGGGCGACATCACCGCCATCGACACCCACTGGATCTGGCAGGACGGCCAACGCCTGACCCGCGAACCGCTGAAAATCGAAGGCGGCTATGTGAAAGTGCCGGCCAAGCCCGGCCTGGGCGTGGACATCGACATGGACGCCGTGGCCAAGGCCCACGAACTGTACAAAGGCATGGGCCTCGGCGCACGGGATGACAGCGTGGCGATGCAGTTCCTGATTCCGGGGTGGCGTTATAACAACAAGCAGCCTTGCCTGGTGCGCTGAAGCGCTGGGTTCTGGGGGCGGCTCGGTCTCCAGAACACTATCAATCCAATGTGGGAGGGGGCTTGCTCCCGATTGCGGTGTGTCAGCCAGCCATGTATCGACTGACACTCCGCCATCGGGGCAAGCCCCCTCCCACATGGGTCCTCGGTGTTTTACAAGGGTTGTGGTCGCTCGCTAAACCGCGCGTCAGGGTTTACCGGCCAAAGCCCGCTTTGCTCTTGCAGTTTTCTTGACTGCCACCGCCGCAATCGGCTGCACAGTCAGTTCCACGCCTAACGCCAGCATCAACTTCTGAATCGTCTCATAGCGCGTTTTAGAACCGCCTTTCAGCGTCTTATACAGGCTCTCGCGATTAACCCCCGCAGACTCCGCCACCTTGTTCACGCCCTGGGCCTTGGCGACCTCGGCAAGCGCTTTCATGAGCACCTGCGGGTCTTGAGATTTCATGCTCTGCGCCAGATAAGCGCTGATGGTTTCCGGGCTATCGAGGAAGCGCGACGCTTCATAGACGCTGGTACCGGAGGTATCAAGATCGAGGATCGGCATGTCCTCTGGTTTGAATTTCGATTCGCTCATTTCATCTACCTCTCAGGGCATCAAGGATCTCTTTTGCCCGTTTGATTCCTCTGTTCTGGTCGGTTTTATCACTGCCCCAGAGCATCAGGTAAGCAGTGATGCCCGTACGCACAAAGTAAATTCTGTAGCCGGGCCCGACAAACACACGCATTTCACTCACCCCATCGCCTACGGGTGCACAATCGCCGAAATTGTTTTCCTCGGCTCGGTCTAACCGTGTGAGAACAGCGGTTTTTCCATAAATATCGCTCATGCCGTCGAGCCATGTATCGAACTCCGGCGTCCTGCCGATCAGATTGGTCACAGAATTTTTTGTAGCCTACTGGCTACTCCTTGTCGATGCCAGTGAATTTTGAGTCCGGAATACTCCGGAAGAAAAATCCTAGTCCAGCGCTCGCATGAGCAGCCGATCGATACTATTAGCGCCTGTGTCTAACCTTCACCACACCTCAGCACCTGCGCATTCGCCCGCTATCACGGTGGCTGACACTCCGCCATCGGCGGCAAACTGAGGCGGCAAATGATAGAGATGAAGCCCAAAGAAAACGTCCTGCACAGCCGCTTCACTTTGCGTAAAATGCGAGCCGTTCTCGATCAGGAAAACTCAACCCAGGAAGGGTAACTCGATGCTTGCCTTGAAGTATTCCGAGACGCAGGAAGGCGTTTACTGCCCCAAGAAACGTATGTTCACCCCATTCCATCGGTGCGATTCAGAGCGGATCACGCTCACCACACTGGATGGAGGCACACGCTTCACAGGCCCCTATTTCAAGCTGAAAGCGCTGTCGGCCACGCAACTTGCTGATGCGCCCGAAGCGCAAGAAACCGACCTCACGCCACCAACGGTGCACGTCTGATCAATTACGCGGGTTCCTGCCTCGGTATCGGAACGCACCACTGAGTCCGTGAGGCCGTCGCGCCGCCACTGCGGACCTCAAACGCAAGGAAACCAGGACATGGCAACAGCAAAAACCAAAAAGGCGTTTGTGTATTCGGCATGGGGGCTACTGTTTTTGAGCCTGGTCGGGGTTTTAGTCATACAGGCCTTCCAGGAAACACCCCAGCCCAGTAAAACCACCTTCCTCAGCGACCTCATCATCGTGACCGCGCGAACGACGCCCGGGAATCGAAAGATCGACGAGCATCTAACCTTCGTTCGCGCGGAAGCGGCCAACAGTCACGCCCTCAAGTTCTATTACACGTTGGTCGATTACGATACCCATCCCGAGGACGTTGACTTGGGCGTGATGAAATCAAGCATCACCAAGGCTGTCTGCGCCGCGCAAATGCCAAGGGACCAGTCCATCATTTCATTGGGTGGCACCTTCATTTACATATTCGGCAGCAAAAACGTAAAAGAGGTTGGGCGGTTCGAAATCAACAAGCAGAGCTGTAATGGCTAATGAGCTGGCCCCCTTCAACCAACTCGCTCGAACCGCCGCCGCTTCAGGAACAACCCCACCCCCAACGCCACCGCAAAGATCGACAGCAACCCCAGGTCAGCCCCCCATGGACGGACCTGGCTCGCCGCCACGCAGCCAACCACCCCCGCCACCACCAGCAGCCCCCCCAGCCACGTGCGAAGCAGGTACGGTTTAACAAACCGATCGAGCAGAAAAAACAGCGCCAGGGCCAGGACCAGCTGGGTAATGTCAGACATATGCTTCTCCCGTCAGGTCTTGATGATCAGTGTCGAGGCGCTGCGTTGCGGGCCGATGCCGCCGTTGACCTGCGCTTCGATGCTGACCAGTACGTCGCCGGCATGATAGGTGGGCAGGATTTCATTGGCATACATGCGCACACCCGCGCCAACAGGAACACCCACGTAAGGGGAAGCCACAGCAGAAGTGGCGCCAGCGAAGGCACTGGCGGCCAGGTTAGCGATCCTGGTGCGCTGGGCATTGAGGGCGTCGCCCTGTTGCCGCGTCAGTGGCTTGGAGATGCCGATCATCATCACGCACGGCAGGCTCTTGGCCAACATCTTGTCGTACACCTCGACGACCTTGCTGTTGACCTCGTAGTGGGCACTTTTCGCCTCGCCAAAATGCAGCTCGCGCAGGCGTCCGCGTTCACTATCGGTAAGGGTGATCTGCGAAACGTTGAACACGATCCCGTGATTGCCCATGTATTGGAACGTCCCTTCGAACTTCATCGCACGCATCCTTTCGAGCCAAAGGCGGGGATTCTCTAGAAGGCGGGCAGTGGATTCAAGGCAAAAGAAACGAAATGAGGAAATGGGGGGCAGGCCGACCTCCCCTGTCGCGACCTTTCCCCCCGCCGCTACTCACGCTCACGCCCGCGTGGGCAACTTCCAATTCGGCCGGATGAAGTGGCAGGTATACCCGTTCGGTATCCGCTCCAGATAATCCTGATGCTCCGGCTCCGCCTGCCAAAACTCCCTGGCGGGCTCAATTTCCGTGACCACAGGCCCCGGCCACAGGTTGGAGGCATCCACGTCAGCCGCGGTAGCTTCGGCAATCTCCCGTTGCTGTTCGCTCAGGTAGTAAATCGCCGAACGATAGCTTGGCCCCAGATCATTGCCCTGCCGGTTCGGCGTGCTCGGATCATGGATCTGGAAAAAGAACTCAAGGATCTGCCGGTAGGAAATCACCGCCGGGTCAAACACGATCTCAATCGCTTCAGCATGGTTGCCATGGTTGCGGTAGGTGGCATTCGGCACATCGCCACCGGTATAGCCGACGCGCGTGTGCAGCACGCCGGGGTAGCGTCGCAGCAGGTCCTGCATGCCCCAGAAGCAGCCGCCGGCGAGGATGGCGGTTTCGGTTGGGTTGGTCATGGTCTGTCCTTGCGGTTAATGGAGACAGGGATAGTTATGGGGCAATGCTGGGCAATACCAAGTTCAATCAAAGAAAAACTGCCCCCCTATCGACTCAAGGTTTATTCCTGGAACGAAACGCCGCCACCTTCATCCGGTTACCGCACGTCGCCATGCTGCACCAGCGGCGGCGGTGTGATTTGCTCAGGTCATGGAACAGCAGCACGCAGTCGTGGGCCTCGCACTGGCGGACGAATTCAAACTTATCGTTCGTGACCAAGCCCACCAGCGACTCGGCCACCGGCCCAAGCAGGCTGGCCGGGCTGCTGTCCCGAGGATGCGTGGCAAGCCGAAATGCCTTCGTCTCCTGCGCCCATTCCAGCCTGCTCACCGGGCGCCCCGCTTCAAGCACCTGGTTGATCACCGCGAGATCGACGGGAACGCCTGTCATTGCCGCATTCACCACCGCCCTTGAACTCGCACGAAGCGTACGAGCGAGGGCCAGCAGCCCACTCGGCGCCTTCGGGTCAAGCTGCTCGGGCAACAGGCCCGCCTGGGTCAGCCAGCTCATCACGCTGTGATCATCGGTGAAGCAGTCATGGCGCTGATCCCCCACCCCGTACTCGGAGTTGATGAAATCAAGGGCCAGGTTGTCGGCTAGAAAAAGTGCGCCTGCGGCAGTGCTGTTCGGATTCATGGGCGGTCAGTAACCAATAAAATATGTTTGACAGGTTACCAAACCCAGGCATAACCTTCAAACACCAACTTTAACGGTTACACAGGAAGCCACATCATGACCACGTCCAACGCCACGGCCGCTGCCGGACTCACCGCCGCCTTGCTGATCAGCAGCGCGGCCCATGCAGACAACACAGTGCATTACCGCTACGAGCAGGTCGGCGACGTAAAGGTGTTCTATCGCGAGGCGGGCGACCCCAGCGCGCCGACCGTGTTGCTGCTGCACGGCTTCGCCGCCTCATCCTTTATGTTCCGCGAACTCATGCCCGAGCTTGCCGACCGCTACCACGTCATCGCGCCGGACCTGCCGGCATTTGGCTTCACCGAAGCCCCACCACGCGGCGAATACGCCTACACCTTCAGCCAACTGGCGAAGACCATCGGGCAGTTCACCGAACAGCTCAAACTCGATAAATACGCACTGATGGTCCACGACTACGGCGCCCCCGTAGGCTGGCGCATGGCCGTCGCCCATCCGGAGCGAGTGACCGCGATCATTTCCCAAAACGGCAACGCCTACGAAGAAGGCCTGGGCGCCGGCTGGGCCCCTATCCAACGCTACTGGCACGCCCCGACCCAACAAAACCGCGACGCCCTGCACGGCTTCCCCACCCCCGCCTCGATCAAGTGGCAGTACCTGGAAGGCGTGGCCGACAAAAGCTCGGTGTCACCCGATGGCTACACGCTGGAAGGGCTGCAAATATCCCGGCCAGGCAATGCCGACATCCAGCTCGACCTGGTGCTGGACTACGCCTCCAACGTCGCGATGTACCCGGCCTTCCAGTCCTACTTCCGCCAGTACCAGCCACCGCTGCTCGCAGTGTGGGGAAAGAACGACCCGTTCTTCCTGCCGGCCGGCGCCGAGGCGTGGAAGCGCGATATTCCCAAGGCGGATATTCGTTTTTATGACACCGGGCACTTTGCGCTGGAAACCCATGGGAAGGCGATCATCCCGGTTATACGGGCGTTCCTGGACAAGAACCTCCAGTAATCGACGCAACCCTATGTAGGAGCGAGCTCGCTCGCGAAAAACGTCAACGATAACGCCGCGACTCCGGTTTCACGCAGCGCTCCAAGACTCTTCGCGAACAAGCTCACGCCTACCTGTAGACAGGTCCTACAGCAAGCTTCACCACCTTGCTCCGTTACCTACAGTTGCGTCAGAATCCGCCGGCTTGTGCGCTTGAGTGGGCGTCTCTAAGGTGGCCCGGTCGCTGACAACTCAGTGATCGGGTTTAGTAGCCCGAGGGTCAATTACACTTAGTGCATGAGCTTCATCTATCAGACGTTCCTGTCTGTACCTGATGGTGGCTGTGCGTAGGGCGCCTTCGGGTGCGCCGGCTTTGTGTAATTCCCCGGTCTACTAACCTGCGTACAGCTGCCACCCTTCTTGTGTAGTAGCGAAAGGGTGTCAGCCTCATTCAGGAATTACACCATGTCCAAAATAACGCCTAATCCTCCGAACGGCCCCGACCTGAAACTGAATCAGGCGGCGCATCGTGCGATTGATCACTACCTCAACGCGGGCGCCGAACCGCCCGGGCCGCCTCCTCCACCTTCGACTACGCTGTTCAGCGTTGCGGACGATGTCAGCAGTGAAGTGCTGATTGCCAATAGCTATGAGACTTTTTCTTCGGTGACTGCGTTGTTGCTGGACCTGTCGGATGAGCTGACGGGGAAGCAGCGGGATGTGGCGTTGGCGATTCATCAACTGAGTGAGTTGGGGGTTTTGTTGGTGGATAAGTTGATGGAGCGGGAGGGGGCTGGAGCTGGTATTTAACCTTCCAGCGCTTTCCCTTGATAGATCGCCGGTCGTTGTAACCCCCTAACGACGAACCGGTGATTTATAGCATAGATGTTTTGTAGCGACGAATATACAAATATATGCTATTCCGAGCGGAGTATTCATACACATGAAAAAAGTAGTCTCTTGAAGGACTGCTGTCCGCAGCGAAAATCCATATACCGACCAACAATAGATACTTTATAAAACAATAACCCAACAGAGGTTATGACCCATTAACCAAATTGCGCTTATTATTTAATACGCGAATAGTACTTACCACTAAGTACGTCTCGTACTTGCCGGTCATTAGCCCCAACCAAATTTGCTATAAGATCAGAGTCAAACCCCCAATCAGCACCGTACTTACGGATAGAACGTATCTGCTCTCGATTTAAGGTGTTACTGCGTTTGAATATGACCTGCTCGTAAAATTCATCATTCATCCACTTTTCTTTTATCCATGGAGCGAAGCGTGGCCCTGCAGCTTTGTCGAGTAGATAATTCGACGCAGCCTTATCCCGCTCGTCTATCGAGACCTTTTTGCGACTAAGAAAACCAAGCTTATGAAGGAATTGAAGTCCCGCAAACCCGCCCGGAATCATGTTCAGGCCTTTTGGATAAAGAGTACGCTCGACCATCTTCTCTTCGATCTGCATAGCTTCCTCGTAGGACAGATTTACATACTGCAACTCTGAAAGAAAGACCGCCCCCTTCCTAACCAACTCAAAATTTCCGAGCCCGGCCTGTATAAAACTATCGCAGTTAAAAATTTTACGCAGAGAAGTATGAAATATCAGTTCACTGCCGGTTAACGCATCACGCTGATGCTCCTTATATCTTGTTTGCCAGTTACGGGAAGTAAGACCTACGTAGCTAGCTGCCTCGAACTGCTGCTCAGAAAAGTCCATGGCCGAAATATTGTGTTCATAAATCATATGACCACTCTCAACATTTCCCCATCCGTTCAAAACGCACTGCACCGGCACAGAAAAGATCCGCCGCGACTGAACATATACTCCCGGAGGTGCACCAAAACCACTTAAAGGTGGCTTACCGGTGACCCGATCAAAATAGCACATTAACATTGGTGCTTGCGGGGTACCGTGTGTACTTGCTTCCCAAGAGTAGAAGCATTGGTCAGGGTCTTCTTGTTCATCGAAAATCATGAATCGAAAAATAATCAATAGATCATGCTTTCTACCGGCCCTTAATCGTCCCCAAGCCTTATGATTATGTCTAGTTCTCTTATTGATTTTAATCAGGTCGACAAGGCAGTCTTTGGCTCCGCCGTGCATACCAGCATTCATCTCTCTGAATGATGCCTCAAGTTGATAACTACTATTCCTCGGAATGGGCAGTAGCGCCAATGTGTTCCGCTCATCCAAGAATTTGAAACTCATAAACGGCTCGCTACCTAAAACATCATAGATCGGACCCGACGACGATTTTGCCAATGCTCAACCGTGGTCTTCCCCAAGCTTTGGCAATAATTACTCGTCTTCAGCAAAACTTATGAAAACCCGTACTGAGCATGAAATTGTATTACTGAACTAGAGGATAAATACCGTACCATGCACTTGCGACCCACATTGCTCCTGATATAAGGCCCGTAACGCCAGCCGTCACCCTAGTGAATTTATCAGGCGCTCGTATATTGTCTCCTGCTTTCGGGGGCGAAAAATATTCACCAGCAACACATGTAATAGCAGAAATCGCTAATAGTCCCGCACCGAGATTTAGCCAACCTGATGTTGTGTTTGTTTCAGGGAAAGACTTCACGCACGCCCCGACAAAGGCTAAAGACGATAGAGCGATTGAAAGCAACGCTATTTTTTTTGAGTTCTTCACGAACGATCCTTACGACATAAACAACTGCATTACCTGCCTATCATCAAAGGCAAATTGCAGAAACCGGGAAGCAACGCGACTTAAACCAAAACTTAAAAAATATTCAAAAATAGCTAATTCCAATTCTGCTTCGTTAATTTAGTCATTCAGTTTACCCAGGGCGACTAGTGGATATTTAAAAACTTACGATACGATGGATGCAAAGACCACTTTACGTTATTTCTGCGATTTTCCGTCGAACGATATAAATCAGGATCATCGGTAAAGTGAGTAAATTCCTTCCCATCCAGATGGATGTGAGAGACCAAGCCTAACTTATATAAAAAATCTGCAAGATCCTCCACACCCGCGTAGGGTTTCCCGTCGACGGTAGAAATATCATCCTTAGTTCGGCCGCGTAGAAAATTAAGCTCTAAGGCCTCTTCTAAGTCAGAGCATGAAAATTCTTTTTTTGTAGCCCTCAATGCGTCAATAAGATGATTAAGCTCATCAAATTGGTGAACATGCTCCTTAATCAAATCATCTCTGCGGTTTGCCCCAAAGTCAGACAATATGTAGTTGATGTGTTCAAGAGTTATTTTTCGAGTTAAGGGCTTTTCCTTAGCTTTCTTTGCTGCCATACGGCACAACTGCCCCATCCAACGAGGCCGTCTATTAGAGAATGCAGATATGGCATCGAATAACTTGGCCTCTTTATTGTTGGCCCATTCGATTGGAGATGTAAACACCATATCTAATATTTTATTGTAGTCCGTAGCCAGCTTGAGTTTGGCCTCTGGCGAGTTGGGATGATTATTGACAATATAAACAAGGACTTTCTGTGCAAGCATGTCGCGCATCTGACGCTTAGTCCAAAAAATATTGATTATGTACTGTTGTAGTTTGTCTAGATCTTCGAGATGCCTCAGGCACGACCATACATCGCTTCGAACTGTTGTGCGTATATTCAGCCCTTTATAGTCAAATGCAAGAGAGCGAATCGCACTAAAAAACGACCCTACTCGCGCTTGGCTTTCGGAGTTATTCTGAAACTTTGCATCAATGTCATCTATAAGGAGCCATACGTGCTTTCTTTCCTCAGACTCCTGATAGCGCTTCAGCAAACTCTCACTATTAGCAGGAAGAGATTTTTTTAGCTCAACACCCAATAATGGTATTTTTCCTAAAGTCCTAGATACTAGCGCACCTATAATATTTTTGCTCTTTAATCCGTCTAACTCCGCAAGCTCAACCATTGACATAGTATCATCGGTTAATGCCAAATTTATACGCACGCCAATCTCCATAAGAATTTTCTTACAGATTATTTGCTTCCAATAGTTCTCTAAAAACGAATGATCGCAACCACTAAAGTTACCTAACCCGAGCAATTCATTTCCTTTAACTCTAATTATTATTGGATCACCGTACAAATCATCATTATTCAATTTATAATAAAGTCTCGACAAGAGCGCAGACTTACCCATCCCCTTTCTAGCACTTACAATAGACAGCTTTTCCTCAGCATCATAAAACTCATCAAAATCATTATTTTCAATGTAGTACGCATTCAGATGATCAAGGTCTTCATCCTCACCAGCTTCATTTCCAAATAATTTTTTATCACGAAGATTTATTGAAATCATTTTTATAATACCCGCACACCCAATGAATTAGTCAGCACCTAAACTATCGGCGAGACCAAATCCCAAATTTGTAACTTCATAAATTTCACCTTTAGAACCTCGGACTGTGACCAGCCCAAACTCCAACAACTCTTCCAGTGCTGACTCCCATTTTGCAACATCTCTACGATCACTAGAACCTATGAGATTTCTTCCATTCGTTTGTATATCAGTTCCACCAATATAGCGTATATGCATTATTGTGCCGTGCGAGTCTTTTGATGCTTCTCTTAATAATGTTACTGCTTCATAAGATAAGTCTGGAATATTTTTTTTAGCGAGTGAAACCTCTTTAAAAACAACGGCATCGTCGACTTTAAATATCTCGCTTTCATTAATAGTAATTTGCAACTGCCGTGAAAACTTATTGCGGAAATCTGATAAATCTTCGTATCCTTCGTACAAACTGCGCTGCTGACAAGTTCTCTTAAATTCTGTCAAAAGTTTGTACTGATCATGATCCACTGTATCTAAAGCAGCAGGTTGGTTAGAGAAATACAACATGGCCGGCCTGCCGGCATCTACGTGTTTTTCAATTTCCTCTACCGTGCCACTCGCGTACTCAGTAGTAGCAGTTCCGACTCTCGTCCAAAAAACGCCAATCAACAAATCACATTTTTCTAGAATTTGTCTGTTTATAATTTCCTGTGGTCCCGATCCCATTTCAGGAGCAGAGTGCGTTTCCCATCCAGTGGGTAGAAGAACAATCTTCCGAGACCTAGAGTGTACGGCGTTCCACTCATGAATCACCTCTCTGACCTGCGTTCGCTCCGCTTTAACATCACCGGGGGAAGCAATCATGACATTAAAAACTTCTGCTTCGTAACTCATGGTCAGTCCTTAGTCCAGTGCAAATTAGATAGCAACATGACATCAAAGGTGTCACAAAGTCTTGCCGTCGTCCAGCATTCCAGAGGAATGCGTATTGGCACTTGTGTCCCGAAACTCTTTGCTCATCGAATTAACAGTTGGTAAATCATTAGGCTCTGAGAAGTTTTAGCGGTGTCTCCTTCCTAGGCTGCGCGACTCGCTGTGACTTTTTCACCTAGATTCAACTACCGCTATAGGTCGCAATCACTAAGCTGTGGCAGCTCTTGCCCCAAACGAGTCCATCTGTCGCCCTCCCCCTCCAGCCCCCACCCAACCTGCCGATAACCCTACTAATCACATGCCTACCCCCGCATCCCCACCCGACCGAGCCCACCCCATGAATCCACTCTCCCTCCTGAAAAAATCCCGGCCCGCTCGCCAAGGCACCACCACCCTCACCAGCACCGCCAACAATCTGGACGCCGCCCTCACCGCCCTACGCATCAACCCCTCCCTGATCACCGGCTTCATCTCCCCCCACCTGGACATCGACGCCATCGCCGCCAAGCTCAAGCGCCGTTTCCCCCAGTCCACCCTCAGCCTGTGCACCACCTCCGGCGAGCTCTGCAATGCGCCCGGTTCGCTGTATTGCGCCACGGGCGAGCGCTGGGACCGGGTGGTGTTGCAGTTGTTCGACGACAGTCTGATCGCCTCGGCCGAGGTGGTGATGGTGCCACTGGAGTGTGAGGACATTCGCGGTGGCGGCACTCGCCTGGGGATGCAGGAGCGGATTGCCAAGTTGGTGGCGAATATCAAGCGGGTGCAGGTACGTACGTCGATCGATCATCGCGATACCTTGGCGTATGTGGTGTTCGATGGGTTGTCGGCGTCGGAGTCGTTTTTCATGGAGGCGCTGTATGAGTCGGGGCGGTTTCCGTGTTTGTTTGTAGGGGGATCGGCCGGGGGTAAGTCGGATTTCCAGAAGACGCTGATTCATGACGGCCAGCGCAGTTATCAGAACCATGCGCAGATTGTGTTCCTGAAGACGGCGGCCCATGTGCGGTTTGGGGTGTTCAAGAGCCAGAACTTTAAACCGGCGGATTTGACCTTCAGTGTGCTGACGGCGTCGGTGGAGGACCGCACCATTGACCAGGTGATCGACAGCAGCGGCAATATCAAGAGCATGGTGCAGGCGCTGTGTGATGCGTTCAGTTGCGCGCCACAGGCGTTGGAGTCGAAGCTGGCGGATTATTCGTTTGCGATTCGGGTGGGCAGTGAGTTGTTTGTGCGGTCTATCGCGCGTATCGATTATGAGCAGCAGATCGTGCAGTTGTTTTGCGACGTGGCGCCGGGCGAGGAGTTGGTGATGGTGCGGCGGACGCCATTGCGGGAGGCGACGCGCCTGGATTATGAGCAGTTCCTGCGCGGCAAGGGTGGCCAGCCGGTGGCGGGGATTTTGAATGACTGCATTCTGCGCCGGCTGAACAACGGCTCCGAGCTGGGCAGCATGGCCGGCATTTTTGGAGATGTGCCGTTGGCGGGGTTTTCGACCTTCGGGGAGATTTTGGGCCTGAACCTGAACCAGACGCTGACGGCGATTTTCTTCTTTCGGGTGGCCAAGGGTGCGAGTTTCAGTGATGAGTACGTGGACAATTTCATCGCCCATTACGGCGAGTTCAAGGCGTTTTTCCTACGGCGTCAGGTGAAGAAGCTGGCGGGGTTGAACCATGTGGTGGTCAAGCAGATTACCGCGTTCAAGAACAATGACTTCACCGACACCTTGAATACCCGAGGCCTGGACCGCAATATCCTGCCAGTCTTCGAAGGCCTGGCCGACTTGGGCCTGGTGTTGGCCCAGGCCGAGCGTCAGCAGGAGGACATCGCTTCGCAGCTCAAGCATTACTCCGGCGAGTTGCACGCCTCGATGGATGAACTGGTGGGCACGATTGGCCAGCAGAACAGCGTGTCTGCCCAGGCCGGGGCCACGGTGGAGGGGCTGTCGAGCCAGGCGGATGTCGCGGTGCAGGGCGCACGTACGCTGGCGGGGTCGAGTTTGCGTATTCAGTCGATTGTGCAGGTGATCCAGCAGATCGCCGGGCAAACCAATTTGCTGGCGCTCAACGCGGCCATTGAAGCCGCGCGCGCCGGCGACCTCGGCCGCGGCTTTGCGGTGGTGGCAGACGAGGTGCGCAAGCTGGCGGAAATCACGCGCAAGAATGCGGCGGAAATTGGTGTGGATATCGACTTGTTGTCGAGTGAGATCCAGCGGGTGGCCCAGCAGATTGAAGACCAGTCCACCGGGGTGGGTGCGCTGCGGGAGATGCTGGATGTGCTGGAGGCGTCGAGCCGCGCCACCGAAGGCACGGCGCAACGGACCAAGACCATTGCCGATACGTTGACCGGGCTCACCCATGCGTAGGCGCTAGCAGCAGGTAAAAAAACGGCGCGGGGCTCATGGCACTGAACGGGGAATTCAGTGCATGATGCGTCGCTCATATCAAGGACGATAACAACCGTGAAAAGCGCCCTCGCCGCCCTGCTATTGCTGTGCCTGACCGCTCCCGCCTTCGCCGCCGAAAACCCCGTCGGCTTCAAGACCGTCACCCTGCCCGATACGCAAGAAAACCGACCACTCGAACTGGTCGTCTGGTACCCCGCCACCACCACCGCCAAACCCACCCTGATCGCCGACAACGCGGTGTTCATCGGTGCCCTCGCCGTACCCGACGCCCCGCCGGCTGCCGGTGAGCATCCGCTGGTGGTGCTCTCCCACGGGTATGGCGGTAACTGGGGCAAGCAGGTGTGGCTGGCCAGTGCGTTGGCGCATCAGGGCTACATCGTGGCGGCGGTCAACCACCCCGGCACCACCACCAAGGATCGCAACCTGCAAACCGCCGCGCAGTTATGGCAACGCCCGGCCGACCTGAGCCGCGTGATCGACGCGGTATTGGCCCAGCCGAAGCCATTTGGCGCGGTCGCGAATGGCCAGATTGCCGCCGTGGGCCATTCCCTTGGCGGCTGGACCGTGCTGGAAATCGCCGGGGCGCGCTTCGACCCCGAGCTGTTCAGCCGCGACTGCAGCGCCCACCCCAAGCTCGGCGGCTGCATCGGCTATCAGGAGATGAATCCCGCTGGCACGCCAGAAGGTAAAGCGCGCTTGGCGGCGGATTTGAGCGACAAGCGCGTCACCGCCATCGTGTCCCTGGACCTGGGCCTGTCGCGCGGCTTCACCGACGCCAGCCTGGCTGCGCTGCCGGTACCGGCGCTGGTGATTGCGGGGGGTGTGCCGTCGGAAGATATGGACCCGCAGTTGGAGTCCGCTGATATGGTCAAGCGCCTGCCTGAAGCAACGACGAAGTATGTGGAGATCAGCGACGCCACCCACTTCAGCTTTATGTCGATCTGCAAGCCGGGCGGCATGGCGTTGATTGAGGAGAGTTCGCCAGGCGACGGCATGATTTGCCGCGATGGTGAGGGGGCTCGGCCACGGGCGGTGATTCAGCAGCAGGTGGTGGGGCTGATCAGTGAGTTTTTGGGGCGCAAAGCGCCTAACTAAAGAAAAGGCTATTCAAGAAAAAACGAATCAAATACGATGCAGAAGTGTATTAACCCTCACAAATGCATTGTATAGGATGCAAACACTGTGGACGATTTAGGTTTCCTGATCAAAAACCTGCGAAAGGCAGCTGGCCTTTCCCAAAGCCAGCTCGCACTTCGGCACGGTATGAGTCGTGCAACCATCTCCGGAATCGAGAACAACACCATCCCCGAAGTGGGAATTCGCAAGGTGGCTGCGATCCTTGAAGGGTTAGGGTACGAGTTAACCGCGACACCTAAGCGTCGACGCAAAACGCTGGATGAACTGAAAGCAGAAAACGTCCATGACTAGACCAAGCGATCGGCTGCACATCGGCACCAGCGGAGTGCCTGCCGGAATACTCGGGCGCGGCGAAGAAAACCAGCGCGATTCGGTGTTTTCGTATAACCCGGCAGTCACCGAAAAGAACGCGGTTTCCCTGACCATGCCGGTGCGCCTGGAGAGCTACATCTGGGCGTATGGCATCCATCCCCTGTTTGAGATGCATCTCCCCGAAGGCCACCTGAAAGCGGAGCTTGTGCGACGTTTCAGCAAGTCAGTGCAAGGCTTTGATGACTTCACATTGCTGGGTATCGTCGGCCCCCATCAACTGGGCCGCATCAGCGTCGCCCGAGCCACTGCGGATGAATTACTACCTGAAATAAAACTCTCCGAGCTGCTCGTGTATGACGGGGCGAAAGATCTGTTCGACGACCTGATGAAAACCTACGCAGCCTACTCAGGCGTTTCGGGCGTTCAGCCGAAGGTACTGGTGCGCAACGTTGACGATACGAATCCTGACGTTGCGCGTCTCACCCATCGTGGCGCTACGCACTTGGTGAAGGCCTTCAATGATTCAGACTTCGCGCAACTGGCCGCCAATGAGTTTTTCTGCATGCGCGCGGCATTTCATACAGGCCTTGAAGTGCCTGAATGCCAGTTGAGTCAGCAGGGTAAGTTTCTGGTGGTCAAACGGTTCGACATCGGTGAAAGCGCCTACCTTGGTTTTGAAGATATGTGCGTTTTATCCGGATGGGGGACAGATAAAAAGTACGACGGTAGCTACCAGGGTTGCGCGAAGTTGATCAAGACTTACGTCTCTCCTTCTCTTGTGACCAAGGCACTTGAGGACTTTTTTATGATGGTGGCGCTCTGCGCCGGCATACAAAATGGAGACGGGCACTTGAAGAATTTCGGCCTGCTCTATGAGAACTGCGCAGAAGACGCCGATATTTGGCTCGCGCCAGCTTACGACCTTGTGACGACCACGGTGTATCAAGTCAACGACATTATGGGTCTGTTGCTCGGCGGTTCAAAGGCTTGGCCAAAACGTAAGATGCTGGTCCAGTTCGGGCGCAGTTCGTGCAGTTTGACAGAAGCCCGTTGCAATGAATTGCTCGCCAGAGTCCACAGCGGTATGAGCCGTGCAATGGTGGAGCTTTCGGAGTATCGAAGCACCCATCCGGAGTTTGATGTTGTTGGGGAAAAGATGACCGCTGCATGGGCAACAGGGCTGGCGAGGAGTATTGAACCGGCGTGATTGTGCTTGCTTGGTATAGGGCGGTGATTCAGCAGCACGGCTGACTATTTATCGTTTTAACTTTATTGAACGGCGGAGCGAACATGCAAGAAAGTAAACCACTGAAGGGACTGGGCGGTTGGCTGATCGTGGTTGGGTTGGGCCTGTTTATAGCCTTGGCGCGTCTGGGTTATGCCCTTATCGCGGTGTATTACCCGATATTCGCAGATGGCGCGTTTAGTACCCTCACCTCATCCGGCCCGACGATGACTAACGCCCTGTGGGGCGCGATCCTGATTTCAGAAACCCTCGTCAATGCAGTCTTTATCGCGGCCTTTGGTTATTTGGTTTACCTGTTCTTCTGCGAACATTATTTATTCCCCAAGGTTTATATCGTCACGCTCATTGCCTCGGCTGTTTACGTTCCACTTGATGCATGGTTCAGCTCGCTTGTTCTGGTGGATGAACCCATATTCGACTACAACACGACCAAGGAAACCGTCCGCGGATTGGTGTCCACCTCGATCTGGGTCCCCTACATACTGTTCTCCAAAAGGGTCAAGGCAACGTTTGTCCAACGCCGGCCGGTTGCGGCGCAAGCGCCTGGCCCCGTCAGCCTTTGACGCGGTGAGCATCGAGCGCCTGCCCGATGACCGGCTGGCGCTCACCGGCAAAGAAAAACGCCACCACCAGCCACACCCTGCCAGGCAGGCTGCCCCCATCACATCGATAGCACTGATGATTACTATCGAACCTCTCGCCTAGCGTTGCCGAGCCCGATTCCTATAATAACCTTCTAATTTTTCACCCTCGCCTGGCCTCAGGCGACATCCCCCCTTGGAACCCAGCATCATGCCAAGCGCCCTCCAGGCCCCCAGCGGCCGTCCCGAACATAATCAACAAAGCGTCAAACAGCAGTGGCTGGCGATTCTCTCGGTCGCGGTGGGCGCCTTCGCCCTGGTGACCAGTGAATTCCTGCCGGTGGGTGTACTCAACGACGTCGCCGCCGACCTCGGTATCAGTGCCGGTCGCGCCGGGCTGATGGTGACGCTGCCGGGCATCATGGCTGCCCTCGCCGCGCCGTTCCTGTCGGTGAGCATTGGCGCCATGGACCGTCGTTACCTGCTGATCGGCCTGACGCTGATCATGATCATCGCCAACTCGGTCGTGGCCTTTGCCAGTGACTTCAACCTGCTGCTGTTCGGCCGCGTATTGCTGGGCATCAGCATCGGCGGGTTCTGGGCCACGGCCATTGCCCTCAGTGGGCGGTTGGCGCCCAAGGGCGTGGGCGTCGCGAAGGCCACCTCGATCATCATGATGGGCGTGACCCTGGCCACCGTGCTCGGCGTGCCCGTCGGTACCTGGCTCAGCGGCCTGATGGGCTGGCGCATGACGTTCCTGGTCACTGCGTTGCTGGGCGTGCCGGTGCTGCTGGCGCAGGTGTTCCTGCTGCCGCGGCTCACCCCGGAGAAGGCCATTCGCATCAGTGACCTGCCGGCGTTGTTTATCAACCCACAGGCGCGGATCGGGTTGATCGCGGTGCTGTTGATCGGCCTGGCGCACTTTGCGGCCTATACCTATGTCGCGCCGTTCTTCAAATACAGTTCCGGCTTCGACGGGCCGACGATTGGTTCGCTGTTGCTGCTCTTCGGCGTGGCCGGGGTGTTCGGCAATATCTTTGCCGGTTTCGCCGCCAACCGCAGCGTGCGTCACACCCTGTTGCTGGTGGCGCTGATGATCGGCACCAGCACCGCGCTGTTCCCCCACTTCGCCACCGGCATGACCGGCGCAGCGATGCTGATCGGGCTGTGGGGCTTCGCCTTCGGCGCCTTCCCGGCCTGTGCCAGTATCTGGATGTTTGTGGTGGCGCCCAAGGATGTCGAACGCGGCATGCCGCTGTTTGTGGCCTTGTTCCAAGTAATCATTGCCTTGGGCTCGTTCTTCGGTGGGCGGATCGTCGACCAGTTGGGCAGCTCGGTGCTGTTGAGCCTGGCCACGGCGCTGCTGGGCTGCGGTTTTGTCACCGTGCTGGTGTTGGGGCGCAACGTCAGTAATAGCCTGGCGACCCAGCCTGGCTAGGCCTGTGCGGCGGCTACGTGGGGAGCTGTCGCCATTTTTAAGCTGGTATCATCGCGGCCTGTCCAACCCGGGTACAACCTATGAATCGCCAGAAAAAACTGCAACAGCTGTTCAAGGCCAAAGCCAAAAAGGCCAGCGCCAAATTG
Organism: Pseudomonas sp. 1 R 17; assembly: GCF_900067035.1. NCBI lineage: Bacteria > Pseudomonadati > Pseudomonadota > Gammaproteobacteria > Pseudomonadales > Pseudomonadaceae > Pseudomonas > Pseudomonas sp. 1 R 17. The sequence continues at coordinate 144,265 of NZ_FKLB01000042.1, read as the reverse complement.
GCACCGAAATCCAAGGATAAGTACATCAGCAAGGCCGAGCGGGAAAAGCTGGCGGCTGAGGCCGCCCAGGCGCCAGACATGTCCCCCGAGGGTTAACTCAGCAACCGCTCAGCGCTTCGGGCCGGCGCTCACCGGCAAAGAAAAACGGCCGCAGGCGCACGCCCACGCCGTTGCCGATAAACGCCGCCACCAGCCACACCCAGCCATGCAGGCTGCCCGAGGCGATGCCGCTGAAGTACGCGCCGATGTTGCAGCCGTAGGCCAGGCGCGAGCCGTAGCCGAGCAGCAGGCCGCCGATCACTGCGGCCAGCAGCGAGCGGGCCGGGATCTTCAGGCTGGGGGCAAAGCGTCCGGCCAGGCCGGCGGCCAACAGCGCACCGAGGACGATACCGATGTCCATGACGCTGGTGATGTCTTCCCACACCGGCGCAGCCAGGGCCTTGGCGTTGCCCGGCATTTGCCAGAACGTCCAGCTGGCCACGTCCACACCCAACCCGTTTGCCACCTTGGCGCCCCACAGCGCGAAGGCCGAGGTAATCCCCCACGGCCGCCCGGCCAGCGCCAGGGTGGCGTAGTTGAGCAACGCCAAACCAATCGCGCCCCATACCAACGGCCATGGCCCACGCAGGAATCGGCGCAGGCCTTGGTGTTCGCTGGTCACGCCTTCTTCAAGCTGGCCGTGGCGGCGCTTTTCCAGGCTCACGGTGACGGCCGCGATGAGCGCAAACATGGCCAGGCTGGCAAGCAACGCGGGCACTACGCCGAAGCTCTTGACGATGGACACCGCCGGGAACGCCGGCAATGCAAACCACCAGTCCACATGGTGGGTGGCGATCAGCGAGCCGCAGATAAAGAACAACAGCGTCACCAGCATGCGCGCATTACCGCCGCCCACCGTGAACAGCGTGCCCGAGGCACACCCGCCGCCCAACTGCATGCCGATGCCGAAAATAAACGCGCCGAACACCACCGACACCCCGGCCGGCGCCACCAGCCCGACCACCGGTTGCCCGAACAACGTGCCCGCCCCCAGCGCCGGGAAAAACAGCAGCACCGCCAGCGCGAGCATCACCATCTGCGCCCGCAGGCCAGCGCCACGGCGATCATTGATAAACACGCGCCAGGCAGAGGTGAAGCCGAAGGCAGCGTGGTAAAGGGTCAAGCCCAGCGCGGCGCCAACCACCAGCAACAGCACCTGGCGCGAACCGACGCTGTTTTGCAGGAACAGGGCGCCCAGCACCAGGATGACAAAGGCCACCAGCGGCGCGACAGGCTTGCGCGCAGGGGTGAGGGAAAGAGAGGTGCTCATGGGGTATCTCGGTTTGATTTGAAGGGGTGATTGCGAAGGGGCGAGTATAACCTGTGGGCGTTGTCGATCTTCAGCGAGGCTGCGATAGCGATGTGTCAGGCAACGTAGATGCAAGCGATGCCACCGCCAGCGCAGCCTCGCCAGGGCTCGATAACCCATCTAAAATTCAACATAACCAATTGATTTTTAAGGATTAAAACTTAACAAAAAAGTCTTGAGTCTTGCATAAACAATTTCAGGCTGACCGAATTCCTGTGGTGAGCGGGCTTGTCCCGCGTTGGGGTGCGAAGCGCCCCTGATGAAGATGAATGTGGTGTATCAGGTACTCCTCCGCGCCTGGTTTTGGGGCTGCTGCGCAGCCCAACGCGGGACAAGCCCGCTCACCACAGGGTCCCAGTTGGCTACACAACAGCCTCTCGCTGCGGTCACCTTGTATAGGGGGGTGGGGTATGACACACTCCGCCGCACTATAGGTAGGGGGGGTATACCGTGGGCCATATCGCAGCCAACAAAGACAGCCTGATAAAACGGGTCAAGCGCATCGCCGGGCAGATTCAGGCGGTGGAAAAAGCCCTGGCGTCGGACGCCGACTGCGCCAAGACCCTGCACCTGGTGGCCGCTACGCGCGGCGCCATCAACGGCTTGATGGAAGAAATCATCGAAGAACACGCCAGGGCGCACGTGGCCGATCCCTCCCTCAGCGAGGAAGAACGCAGCAAGGGCGTCGAAGAACTGCTCGAAGCCATCCGGCGCTACGCCAAATGACGCCCACGACCCACCACGCCCACGACCATGTGTTCCTCGGCGCCGCCCACGACGAGAACGCCAGGCGCACCCTGTGGGTGGTGATGCTGACGGTGGTGATGATGGTGGCGGAAATTGCCGCCGGCTACCTCACCGGCTCCATGGCCCTGCTGGCCGACGGTTTTCATATGGCGACCCATGCCGGTGCCTTGGGCATTGCCGCCGCAGCCTATGCCTATGCCAAACGCCATGCGCGCAGCCCGCGCTACAGCTTCGGCACCGGCAAGGTGGGCGACCTGGGTGGCTTCGCCTCGGCGCTGATCCTGGCGCTGGTGGCCCTGGGCATTGGCGTCGAGTCGGTGATCCGCCTGCTGAAACCCACCGAGGTGCAGTTCGGTACCGCCACCCTGATTGCCGTCGTGGGCCTGGTGGTGAATATCGTCAGTGCGCTGTTGCTGGGCCACGGTCACAGCCATGAGCACGATCACGAGCACCACCACGGCAGCGACAACAACCTCAAATCCGCCTATGTGCATGTGCTCGCCGATGCGCTGACCTCGGTCCTCGCCATCGCCGCCTTGCTGGCCGGGCGTTACCTGGGCTGGGTGTGGCTGGACCCGGTGATGGGTATCGTCGGTGCCATCGTGATCGCGCGCTGGGCCTGGAGCCTGATGGGGGTGACCGCCGGTGTGCTGTTGGATCAAACCGATGAGCACGTCGCCGCCGAGATCCGCGAGTTGGTCGAGCAACCCGGCGACGCCAGGATTACCGACCTGCACGTGTGGCGCGTGGGCCCCGACGCCCACGCAGCGATCGTGAGTGTGCTCGGCCAGGCGACCACGGATGCCGACACCCTTCGCGAGCGTCTCAAGGCGGTGCATGAAGTGAGCCACCTCACCATTGAGTTTCGTTCGGCGTAAGCCTTTACCCCCCCCAGGTGACCCCTTGGCTAAAGACATCGAAAACCCCTGCGTCTCCACCTGCCAGCTCAGCGGCGACCTGTGCGTCAGCTGTGGCCGCAGCAAGGACGAGATCCGCAAGTGGAAACGCATGAAACGCCCCGAGAAAATGGCCGCCGTGCAACGTGCAACCCAACGCTTGAAAGCGTTGAAAAAAGCCAGGTAAGCCGCTTGATCAGGAGCGCCCCACCGACCCCGATACCGGAAGGTTACCCAGCAATTTGAGCCCGGTGCTTTTCACGAAGGTGTCGTAGTCCATCGGCTTCTGGATACGCGTTTCGGCGTTGGGCAGCACGTAGGCCCAGGCGCGCTGGCTGGAGGCGTCGTACACCAGCTTGAACAGGCGCGTCGGCACCCAGATCTTGTTGGCGCCGATGGTGCTGTAGCCCGGGTCGAACAGCGGCCCGGTGAACACATACACGTCACCGCCCGCGCGCACCGCGAACTTGCGCACGTCGGCCTCGACCTTACTCCAGATCTTGCGGTTGTTGGTGGGGTCCTGAGGCACCATGTTCGACAGCGCAAACGACTGGGCCATGGCCTTGGCATCGGGGGCATCGGCGGCCGGGGATTGATGGCCGCGATCCATGGCCGGTTGCTGGCCATGGTAGTCGCTCAACTCGGCCCGCGCGCCCTTGGGAATGCGCGGGTCCGCGTAGAAATGGTTGGTCCGTTCCTCGCCTTTGGCGTCCTTGAGCTGGCGGGCGTTGAGGCGCTCGACCACCACCAGCGGCGTCTTGCTGGTTTGCGAATACAGCACGGCGAAATGGTCGGAGCACAGCGCCAGGGGTTTCATGCTGGCGGGGATGGTTGCGGTTTTGATCGGCGTCGCGCCAGGGAATACATCGGCACAGCTGTCGAACGACAACTGCCGTTCCTGAGTGGAATAAAGGTCTATCGCACCACGGGCATGTGCCCCGGCCGAAAACAGGATAAAGGCCGATAGCCCAACTGCAATGTTGCGTAGGTACATGGATTGAATCTTCGAAGGAAAGTGAAGCGGCAGGCTCCGCGTACGGAGCCAAGTGAATGATATTTCGAGGATTATGGACTAGCAGATGTCAGATTAGTGCCCGAGCGACGCCGGCTTTCCCGCACCCCGCGCGCCCGGCTTGAAGCCATGGGCGCTGGCCACCCAGGCAATGGCAAACGACACGGCCACCAACAGCAGCATCGCCCACGCAAATGCGCCCACGCCCCAGGTGTCCAGCAGCACGCCACCGACCACGCCGCTGCCGGCAATCGCGCTGTTCCACGCCACCACGTTCAGCGACAGCGCCACATCCGCGCCCTCTCCCGCCGCATCCGCCAGGGCGGTTTGCAGCAAGGTCGCGGCGCCGCCGAAGCTCAGGCCCCAGACCGCCACGCCGAGGTAAATCACCTGCGGCATCGTTCCCAGTAAGCCGAACACCAGGCTGATGAGCGCAAAGCTCGCCAGGCTTGCCAGCACGGTGTTGCGCAATAACGGCTCAACCAGCCTGGCCGTGAGCCAAATCCCCGCCAGCGCAGCGATCCCGAAGACCAGCAACACCAGGTCCACGCGCTCGGCCAAACCGGCCGGCGCCACGAACGGTGCGATGTAGGTGTACAGAATGTTGTGCGCCAGCATCCAACTGATCACCACCGCCAGCACAGGGCGCACGCCCGGCGTGGTCAGCACCTTGCCCAGCGACAGGCGTTGATGGGCGGGCTGCGGCGCGTAGTCCGGGACTTTTACCAGCACCCAGGCGATCAGTATCAGGCTCACCGCCGACATCAGGCCGAAGGTGGTGCGCCAGCCCACCAGGCCACCGACCCAGGTGCCCAGCGGCACTCCCAACGACAGCGCAATCGGCGTGCCGACCATCGCCAGCGCCAGTGCCTTGCCCTGTTGGTGGGGCGCAACCATGCGCCGGGCGTAACCGGCCAGCAGGCTCCAGGCCAACCCCGCCGCCACCCCGGCAAAGAAGCGTGCCACCAGCGTCACGCCATAGTGGGACGACAACGCAGTGATCGAGTTGAACAGCAGGAAACCGACGATGGTCAGCAGCAGCACATTGCGCCGGCGCCAGCCACGGGTGGCGATGGTCATGGGGATCACCGCCAGCACCGAGCCCAGCGCATACGCGGTGACCATCTGCCCGGCCATCGACGGCGAAATCGCCAGGCCATCGCTGATCAACGGCAACAGGCCGGCGGGCAGGGTTTCGGTGACGATACAGATGAAGCCCGTCATCGCCAGGGCGAGCAAGGCACCAATGGGCAGGCGCTCGGAGGCGGCCGATAAAGTGAGTGAGGGGGTCACGGGAAACTCCTTGGGCAAGACTTAGATACTGATCGATATAAATGTTGCGGGCGATTGGTGCGCGTTGTCAACGACTTATGTATCGACTAGTATTTATCTCGCTTTCCCACCGGAGACCTGACATGGCACAAATGGGCCGCCCCCGCACCTTCGACCGCGAACACGCCGTGGAACAGGCCATGCACCTGTTTTGGCAGCATGGCTACGACGCCACTTCCCTGGCTCAACTCAAGGCGGGCTTGGGTGGCGGGATCTCCGCGCCGAGTTTCTACGCGGCGTTCGGCTCCAAGGAGGCGTTGTTCGACGAGTGTGTGCAGCGCTACCTGGCGACCTACGCCCAGGTCACCGAATGCCTGTGGGACGACACCCTGCCCCCGCGCCAGGCCGTCGAAACCGCGCTGCGCCAGTCGGCGCGCATGCAATGCGAAGACGGGCACCCCAAAGGCTGCATGGTGGCGCTGGGCGTGATGAGTGCGCCCAGCCCGGAAAATGCGCGGGTGGCCGACGGGTTGACCCAGTCGCGCCTGCGTACGCGGGCGGGGATTGTGGCGTGCGTGGAGCGCGCGGTTCGGTTGGGCCAGTTGCCGCAACAGACCCAGCCCGCCGTGATGGCGAGTGTGTTTGACAGTTTTTTGCAGGGGGTGTCGATCTTGGCGCGGGACAACGTGCCCCATGCCACCCTCGACGCGGCGATCAGCCAGTTGCTGATGAGCTGGGATGTTGCCGCGTCAACGGTACCTCCCCGTAGCACACCTTCGAAATAACCGCCTTCCATGGGGGGGATAACCCAGCGGATGTTCAGCCCCGGCGATATAAATACGGCGCTCCCTGCGGGCCACGCTTGCTTTCGCTGATGGCACACCGCTAATCTTGCGAATAATTCTTATCCGCAGACGTATCCTTCCATGTCGGCAAGCAACCTTCCCTTGAACCAGGCTGTCCATGCGCTCTACACCGAGCACCATGGCTGGCTGTTCGGCTGGCTGCGCAAAAAGCTGGGTTGCCCCCATAACGCCGCGGATCTTTCCCACGATACGTTTGTGCGAATCCTCGCCTCCCGCGATGCCCTCGGTGGCATGCGCGAGCCCCGGGCGTTTCTCACCACAACGGCGCGCCACCTGATTATCGACCGCGCACGCCGCCGCCGGTTGGAAGAGGCCTACCTGCGGGAACTGGCGCAGACCGTCGAGATGATGGAGCAATGCCAACAGTCGCCGGAACAGATCCTCGTCACCCTGGAAGCGCTGGAGCAGATCGCCTTCGTGCTCGACGGCCTGGCCCTGAATGCGCGGCAGGCGTTCCTGCTGTACTTCCTCGAAGGCCTGCGCCAAAGCGACATCGCCAGCCGCCTGGGGATTTCCGAGCGCATGGTGCGCAAGCATTTGATGAACGCACTGATGCACTGCAACCACGCGTTGGACGTATGAGCAGCGACCTCGACCAGCAGGCCGCCAACTGGGTGATTCGCCTGAATGAAGGCAACCTCAGCGAGCGCGAGCAACAGCAATTCGAACGCTGGAAGGCCGCCGACCCACGGCACGTGGCGGCGTTTGAGCGCTTGCAGGGTTTTGTCGGGCGTTTGCAGGCGTTGCGCCCGCAACAGGCGCCGGTGCAGGCCGCGCTGGAAGCGGCACGGGTACGTCGGCGCAACCCGGCCGGCCGCGTGCTGCTGGGCCTGTTGCTGGCGTTGCCGGTGGCCCTGGCACTGCGAACCTACCCGCCCGGTTACTGGCTGGCCGACCAGCGCACCGCCCCGGCGCAATGGCAGCGGGTCGACCTGGAAGATGGCTCGCAATTGACCCTCGGCGGCAACAGCGCCGTCGACCTGACTTTCAACGGCCAGCAGCGCCAGGTGCGCTTGCTGCGTGGCGAAATCCTCGTGCAAGTGGCCCATGATGCGACGCGGCCGTTTACGGTGGTGACCGACGACGGCCAGATGCGTGCCCTCGGCACGCGCTTCACGGTCAAGCGCGAAGCACCGGGCACACTGCTGGGTATGCTCGAATCCACCGTCGCCGCCACCGACGCCAGCCGGCATGACGCCGTCCAGGTCAGCGCCGGCGAACAGGCACGCATCACCCCGGACGCGGTCACGCTGTTGGGCAAGATCGACCCACGCGCCACGGACGACGCCTGGAAACACCATCAATTGGTGGTGCAGGACCGGCCGTTACCGGAGGTACTCGACGAACTCGCGCGCCAGTACGGCGGCCACGTGCAGTTCGATCGCCAGCAGTTGGCCGACCTGCGCGTGTCCGCGGTGTTGCCGCTGGATAACCCGCGGCGCGCCCTGCAATTGATTGCCGACGGCCTGCCGGTGCGTATCCGCGCATTCAGCCCGTTGTGGTTGCAGGTCGAACGCCTGGAAAAATAGTTTCGCCTGCCGGGTTCCGCTTTTCACGCCTGCCCCGTCAAGGAAGAAAGCACCTCAATAACAGGAATTTCTTCCATGCCCCGCCACCTCAAGCGTTCTCCCATACCCCTCGCCCTGGCGATCAACCTGGCCAGCCTGGCTGCGCTGAGCTTAGGCGTGTGCAGCCCGGTGGCGGCGCAGGAGGCGGCGCGTTATGCCATTGCCGCCGGCCCCCTGGGACCTGCGCTGAATCTGTTCGCCCAGCAGGCCCATGTGGCGCTGTTGTTTGACAGCACAACTGTCGCCGGCCTCAACACCACCGGCCTGCAAGGCGACTTCCCGGTGGCCCAGGGTTTTGCCCAGTTGCTGCGCGGCAGTGGCTTGCGGGCGGTGCAAGGCGCCAATGGCTACGTGCTGGTGCCGATCGACACCACAGGCTCCTTGGAACTGGGGCCCACGTCGATCACCGGACGGATCGAAGAGAGCAGCACCGATCACGTCCAGGGCTATGTCGCCACGCGCAACCTCAGCGCCACCAAGACCGACACGCCGATCATCGAAACCCCACAATCGCTGTCGGTGGTCACCAGCGACGAGATCCGCGACCGCCAATCGGAAACCCTGTCGCAGACCCTCGACCTGACCCCGGGCTTCACCAGCCAGCCCACCAGCTTCAACCGCACCTCGGACCGCTTCCGCATTCGCGGCTTCGATGTGGAATCGGCCACCGGCGGCTCCCTGCGCGACGGCCTGCGCTTGCAGAACAACTCCTACGACGGCGTGCAGGAACCCTATGGCCTGGAACGTGCGGAAGTGATTCGCGGCGCGGCGTCGGTGCTGTATGGCCAGCTGTCGCCGGGCGGCCTGATCAATACCGTGAGCAAGCGCCCCAGCCAGACGCCCTACCACGAGATCAACCTGCAAGCCGGGCAGAACGACCGCAAGCAACTGTCCGCGGACTTCACCGGCCCGTTGGGCGACAGCGACACCTTGAGCTACCGCCTGACCCTGCTCGATCGCAAGAGCGACACCGCCGCCGACCATATCAACAACGATAAGATCTACGTGGCCCCGGCCCTGACCTGGCGGCCCGACGACGACACTTCGCTGACCCTGCTGTCGTTCTACCAGAAGACCGAAACCGGCTTCTCCGCGCCCCTGCCCTATCAGTTGACCAAAGGCGTCGGCGAAGGCCGGTTCCAGATCGGCCGCCACGACTTTATCGGCGAGCCGGACTACGACGAAATGAACGGCGAGATGTCGGCGCTGGGCTATGAGTTCGAACATCGCTTCGATGAACACACGCGCATCAGCAACAAGCTGCGTTACTACCAGTCGGATGTGACCTGGCGTTACCTGCAAGTCAACATCGCCGGCACCAACATCGGCACCGCACAAACCACCGGCCTGCTGCGACGCCAATACAGCGACCGCCAGGAACGCTCGCGAGGCCTGGCCAGCGACACCAATATCGAGAGCAAATGGCAGTTCGGCGACTGGCAGCACACCTTCCTGCTGGGTTTCGATGGCTACGACACCAGTTACGATTCGCACAACTTCCGTGGCAACGCACCGTCGCTGAACCTGGCGACCTACAACTACGGCCAGCCGGTGGTGGTCAATAAAAACCCCGCGACCGACCGTGGCTCGCAGATCGATACTCTGCAAAAAGGCATCTACTTCCAGGACCAGATCAAGTTCGACGAACGTTGGATACTGCTGCTCGGTGGCCGTCATGATTGGGCGGACCAGCACACCGAACTGTTCCGCAATGGCGCCGACAGCGGCAAAAGCGATGAAGCCACCACCTGGCGCGCGGGCCTGGTGTACAAGGCCGACAACGGCCTGGCGCCCTACATCAGCTACAGCGAATCGTTCTTCCCGGTGGCCGGCGCCAACAAGGCAGAGCAAAGCTTTGTGCCCACCGAGGGCAAGCAATATGAGATCGGTATCCGCTATCAACCCGAAGGCAGCGCCACGCTGCTGAGTGCGGCGGTGTACCAGTTGGAACAGCGCAACGTGTTGAGCCAGGACCGCACCGACCTCAATTTCTCGGTACAGGTCGGCGAAGTGCGCTCCCGTGGTTTCGAGTTGGAAGCCAAGACCGAAGTCACCCCCAACCTCAGCCTGATCTCGTCCTACGCCTACATCGACGCACGCATCACCAAAAGCGATATCGCCAGCGAAATCGGCCAGCGCAGCGAAGACACCCCCTACCACCAGGCCGCCCTCTGGGCCGATTACCGCCTGGCGGCGCTCGGCATCCCGCAACTGCGCATCGGCGGCGGCGCCCGCTACAAAGGCACTACCCAGGCCTCCGGCGTGCCGTCATCGATGCCCGCTTATACCCTGTACGACGCCCGCGCCAGCTACGAGATCGACCCGCATTGGGAAGTCGCGCTGAACGCCAATAACGTCACCAACAAGCGCTACACCTACTGCGAATTCGCGATTTGCCGCTATGGCGATGAGCGACAGTTGGTCAGTTCGTTGACGTATCGCTGGTAAGGCGCACCGGCAGCGGCTCGGCAATGTTCAGCCTGGGTCCGCAGCCAGGCTGAGCGCGTGGATCTTGTCGACAATCTGCCGTGAAGCCTTACGGATCGCCGTCGTCGTGCTGCCGGCGATATGCGGTGTCAGTTGGGCGTTGCCGATGCCTGCCAGTGGCGAATCAAAGCGGTCTTTTTCGTGGACAAAGGTATCGATGGCAACCGCTTTTATATGCCTGGGAAACGCGGTCATGAAGCTTGCCAACTGGGCTTCGTCGACGATGCCGCCGCGAGCGGTATTGATCAGTATCGAGCCTTGGCGCATCTGCCTGAACTGGGCAAGGCCGAACAGGCCTTGGGTCAGCGGTGTCAGCGGTACGTGGATAGACACCACGTCGGCCTCCCCCAGCAATTGCTCGAGGGTTTGCCGTCGCTCAAGCCCAAGGCTGTGCGCGACCTGCTGCGTAAAACGCTCTGAACCGCTGGCGATGACCTTGATACCGAGCGATCCCGCTTTGCGTGCGACGGCTTGGGCAATGCTGCCGGTACCGACCAACCCGAGCGTGAGTTCACCGAATTCGCGGCCTGGCGCCAGGGTGCCCTTGGCCCAGCGACCGTTATGCGTTTCGGCGTTGTAGTGGTCCAGGTCCCTGGATAAAAACAACGCCTGGGCGATGACGTATTCGGCCACCGCCGCCGCGTTGGAGCCCGGTGTGTTGAGTACGCTCACGCCCCACCGTTCAGCCTCTTGCCGGTCGATATGGTTAACGCCTGTACCCGCCTGGGCGATGGCGCGCAGCGGCGTTGGCAGGGCCGGTGATGCAGCGGCGCGGATCAGCTCGCGCTCAATGGGAATATTCAGGCGCGTCTTGAACACGCTATACCCCCCGGCCTGGGTCACGGCGTCGATGAAAGCGTGCCTGTCGTGGCCATTGATCTCGGTGTACCAGATGCGTTCGCCATAATGCTCGCGGATACTGTGTTTATCGGTGAAATAGTAGAGATTCAGGGTAACGACCAGGCCCAACTCAAGGAATCGGTCGACTTCCTCGAACAGCAACGGCGGGCCGGGTGCATCCAGTATCAGGGTGGTGAATGCCATACCTGTGAGCCTCTTTAAAGGGTGTTCAACCGCACCAATACACTAGCATCGCGCCACACTTGCTCTAAAACAACAATCGCGAAAAATCGCAGCACTCCTGCGCCATCCGCGCCACGTCCTGGTTCAAGCCGAACTGTCGATCCACGCGATGCAACGCTACATACTGGATATTCGGCAACTCCGGCTGCGTGACCAGCGCGCGTAATGCACCGTGCTCGATCAGGTGCGACAAACACGCCTTGGGCAAATAACTCACGCCGATCCCCGACAGCGCCAACCCCACCTGCACCAGCAGGTTATGGCTGGTGAGGGTGCGCGGCATCTGCACATTGTGCGCGGCCAGCCAACGCTCGTAGATCAGGCCGGTGCCCGACTGCGAACCCTGGGTCAGCACGGTGTAATCGGCCAGCACTTCCAGGCTGACGGGGTCGGGGTGCGGGATCAGGCCAGGCGCGCAGATCCAGGCGTTTTCCACGCTTTGCAGGACGGTGCTGTGGAAGCGCGGGTCGCTGTAGACGTCCGGCACAATCACCAGGTCGAGTTGGTCGCTTTCCAGCTTGCGAAACAGTTCGCTGCTCAGTTCCACTGACGGTTCGATCTGCACCTTGGGGTAGGCCTGGCGCAACGCTTCCACCAGCGCCGGCAGCCAGGTCAAGGCGGTGAGTTCGGTGACGCCGAGGCGAAAACGGCGCACCAGCACCTCGCGGGCGCTGACCCGTTCGAGCAGTTGGTCGCGGCTGTCGAGCAGGTCGCGGGCATAGTCGAGCAGCTCACCGCCCTTCTCCGTCAGCCGGGCGTTGCGCTTGCTGCGGTCGAAAATCTCGACGTCGAAGGTGTCTTCCAGCTCCTGGATGCGCTTGGAGATGGCCGACTGAGACATGTTCAGCTTGTTCGCCGCCGCTTCGAAGCTGCCGAGTTCGGCGATCCAATACAGCGCATCGATTTGCTTGAAGGTGATCATGGCGGCCAACTCATGAAAAAAAGCGATGCTATCACATCATAAAATATCGCTAAAACTCTCCCGTCATCACTCCTAAGATCCGGCCATAGCCCATCGCTATCCAACAATTCTGGAGATTTGCCATGTCCTTGCCCGGTTCACGCATCCTTCCCAACGCGCCCATGGCGCCGGCCGAACTGGTCGAGGCGTTTGCCCATGTCGTCACCCCGCATATCAGCGACAACCTCGGCCGCCATATCGGCGCCCGCGGCCTGACCCGCTACAACCGCAGCGGCAAGCTGGTGGGTACGGCGATCACGGTCAAGACCCGCCCCGGCGACAACCTGCTGATCTACAAGGCCATGAGCCTGCTGCAACCCGGCCATGTGCTGGTGGTGGACGGCCAGGGCGACACCAACAACGCGGTGATCGGCGAGTTGATCAAGCTGTATGCCCAACAGCGCGGTTGCGTGGGGTTTGTGATCGACGGCGCGATTCGCGATGTCGCCAGCTTTGAGCACACCCCCTGCTACGCCCGCGCCGTGGTGCATACCGGCCCGTACAAGACCGGCCCCGGCGAAGTGAACGTGCCGGTGTCCATCGGCGGCATGGTGATCAACCCCGGCGACCTGCTGGTGGGTGATGAAGACGGCCTGGTCGCGTTCTCCCAGGCCGACGCCGCCGAAGTGCTGCGCCGTGCCGCACAACATGCCGAACATGAAGAAGCGGTCAAGGCAGAGATCGCCAGCGGTGCGGTGCGCCAGAGCTGGATCGACAAGGCCCTCAACAACGCCGGCCTGGCGTGAAGGAGTCCGAGATGAGCACTGCATTTTTGTCGGACCGCGTCCTGGGCATCGCACCCTCCCCCAGCATCGCCGCCAACGCCCTGGTCACCGAGTTGCGTGCCCAGGGCCGCGACATCGTCAACTTCACCGTGGGCGAGCCGGACTTCGACACCCCGGCGCACATTCTCGAGGCCGCCAGCCAGGCGATGCGCAGCGGTGACACCCATTACACCGCCACCACCGGCACCCTCGCGCTGCGCCAGGCCATCTGCCTGAAACTGCAGCGCGACAATGATCTGGTGTATGGCCTGGACGAAGTCGTCGCCGGTTGCGGCGGCAAGCACATCATTTATCACGCGTTGGCCGCCACCTTGAATCGCGGCGATGAAGTCATCGTGCACACGCCGTATTGGGTGTCGTACCCGGACATCGCACGGCTCAACGATGCCACGCCGGTGATCATCCCGGGCGATGAAAGCCTGGGTTTCAAGCTGTCGCCCGCCGCCCTCGAAGAGGCGATCACCCCACTCACCAAATGGGTGATCCTCAACAGCCCGAACAACCCCAGCGGCGCGGTGTACAGCGAAGCCGAGCTGCTGGCCCTGGCGCAGGTGCTGCGCCGCCACCCCCATGTGCTGGTCATGGCCGATGAGATCTACGAACACTTCGTCTACGGCGATGCCCAACATGTGCCGCTGACACGCCTGGCGCTCGACCTCAAGCCACGCACGCTGATCGTCAACGGCGCGTCCAAGGGTTATGCGATGACCGGTTGGCGCCTGGGCTTTGGCGCCGGGCCGGCGTGGCTGATCGCGGCCATCGCCAAGCTGCTGTCGCAGACCACTACCTGCCCCAGCTCAGTGAGCCAGGCCGCCGCCGTGGCTGCATTCGCCGGTGACCAGGCGCCTATTGCGGCGATGCGCGAAGAATACCGGCAGCGTCGTGCCCTGATGCTGGAGCGACTGGCGGGTATTCCAGGCCTGGGCATCATCCCGCCCGATGGCGCGTTTTATGTGTTCGCCAACGTCAGCGGCCTGATGGGCAAGCTCACCCCCCAGGGTGATCGCCTGGACAGCGACACCCAACTGGTGGACTACCTGCTGCGCGACTACGGCCTGGCCACGGTCAGCGGCGCGGCCTACGGCATGTCGCCGTATGTGCGCCTGTCGTTCGCAAGCGCCCTGGACGTGATCGAAGAAGGGTGCCGTCGCCTCAAAGACGCATGCCATGACCTGCGCTGACGGCCACCCGTAACACCCGGCGACCAGCGGACGGTCGCCTTTTGACTGCCTAGAACAACAACTTAAAAATCATTGATCTCAAATGAGGCATTCCCATGCACACGCCCCGTATCGCGCTGGTCTGGCAAATCATGATCGGCTTGCTCGCCGGTATCGCCATTGGTGCCCTGCTGCACCGCTTTCCCGAGTCCCGACCGTGGCTGGTGGACAATCTCCTGCAACCGGCGGGCGATATCTTTATCAAGCTGATGAAGATGATCGTGGTGCCTATCGTGTTTGCCTGCATGGTGGTGGGCATTGCCGGCCACGGTGACGGCAAATCCCTGGGCCGTATCGGGGTCAAATCCCTGGGCTATTTTTTCTGCATCACCACCCTGGCGATCATCATCGGCCTGGTCATGGGCAACCTGCTCAAGCCCGGCGCCGGCACTGAACTGTCCAGCCTGCACGCGGCGAATATCACCCTGCCCACCAGCAACGGCGCCGGTCATAGCCTGGGGCAGATCATCGTCGGCATCATCCCCGACAACGTGGTCAACGCCATGGCCCAGGGCAGCCTGTTGTCGGTGCTGTTTTTTGCGGTGATGTTCGGCCTGGGCGTGGCGCGCCTGCCCGCCGAGCGCAAGGACCCGGTCATCGCGCTGTTGCGTGGGGTCAGCGACGCGATGTTCAAGGTCACCTCGATGATCATGGCCTACTCGCCCATCGGCGTGTTCGGCATGATCGCCGTGACCGTGGCCAACTTCGGCTTCAGCTCATTGCTGCCGTTGGCCAAGCTGATCATGGTCAGCTATGTGGCCATCGCGTTCTTTGTGCTGGTGGTGCTCAACCTGGTGGCGCGCGTGTGCGGGATCAACCTGTTCGCGCTGATGCGCCATATCAAGGATGAGCTGGTGCTGGCCTTCTCCACCGCCAGCTCGGCGGCGGTGATGCCGCAACTGATGAAAAAACTCGAAACCTACGGCGTACCTCCTTCGCTGGTGAGCTTTGTGGTGCCGGTGGGTTACTCGTTCAACCTCGACGGCGCTTCCCTGTTCCTCGGCATCGGCACCCTGTTCGTCGCGCAGTTGTACGGCATCGACCTGAGCCTGGGCGATCAGGCCTTGCTGGTGGTGACCATGGTGCTCACCTCCAAGGGGGCCGCCGGAGTACCGGGATTCATGTTCGTGATCCTCTCGGCCACCCTGGCCAGCGCGGGTTTGCCGTTGGAAGGCATCGCGTTTATCGCTGGGGTGTATCGCTTGATGGAGATGCCGACCACGGCGCTGAATGTGCTGGGCAATGCGCTGGCGCCGTTGGTGATTGCCAAGTGGGAGGGGCGTGAGGGGCGGGCTGGGCATGAGTCGAGTGGGAGAAATCTTCCCTCGCTATAATATGAACGCTACGAATAAAGGCGCTCCGAAGAGCGCCTTTATTCATTCCAGCCTTACTGCTCGCTGATGGATTTCACCTCGGCCTTGGCAGCACCGCCAATCGCAATGCGCTTAGGCTTGGCTTCCTCCGGTACCACCCTGAGCAGGTCGATGCTCAGCAACCCGTTGGCGAGTTGTGCGCCCTGCACTTCAATGTGGTCGACCAGGCGGAACGACAAACGGAACGCGCGCTGGGCGATGCCCTGGTGCAGGTAGGTGATGCCCTCATCGTGTTCGCGCTTGCCGCCGGCGACGGTCAACACGCCTTTTTCCACCTGGATCTCCAGGTCATCCTCCACCAGGCCTGCCGCCGCGATGACGATCCGGTAGTGATCTTCACCGTGCTTCTCGACGTTGTGAGGTGGGTAGGTGGTACCGGCCTCGCTGCGAAGCGCCGATTCAAAAAGGTCATTGAAGCGGTCAAAGCCGACGGAATGACGGAACAGTGGGGCCAACGAAAGAGTAGTAGCCATTGCAAAATCTCCTGAGTTTTCTCCAAGTGATTTGACACGCGACCCGTATTCGGCATCGCGTAAAACCTAAGTAGGTTCAGGGGAAAAAATTTCAAGCAGCGCCAGCAAAAAAATTTATCCGCTGCTGTGATTGCGTGCAGACAGGCTGACGCAATGAGCATCCCCCTAGGTCGAACAATCACTCAACGCCACATAGCGAAACGACAATTGTTGACTAGACTCATGGGCGCACTGCACTGGCAATGGGAATCGCTGCATGAGTGAAACAAACGCGCGGGCAGGGATGTTTTCCAGCCCGTGGCGACACAGGGAGTTGTTGTTTTCCATGGTCCAGCGGGAAGTGATTGGGCGTTATCGAGGCTCCATCATGGGGCTGTTGTGGTCGTTCCTTAACCCGCTATTCATGTTGCTGGTCTACACCTTCGTGTTCAGCGTGATGTTCAAGCTGCGCTGGCCCGCGGGCGACGGTTCGCGCACCGAGTTCGCGCTGCTGGTATTTGCCGGCCTGCTGGTGTTCAACGTGTTCGCCGAATGCGTGGGGCGTGCGCCGGGCCTGATCATCGCCAATGCCAACTACGTCAAGAAAGTCGTGTTCCCCCTCGAGATCCTGCCGTGGGTGGTGCTGGGCGCCGTGTTGTTCCACACCCTGGCCAGCCTGGTGATCTGGCTGGTCTTCCACCTGGTGTTTTTCGGCTGGCCGCCCCTGACCAGTGTGTTGCTGCCCCTGGTGTTATTGCCGCTGGCGCTCTTCACACTGGGAGTCACCTGGCTATTGGCAGCGCTGGGGGTTTACCTGCGTGATGTCGGCCAGGTGGTGGGCGTGCTGACCACGGCATTGATGTTTGTCTCGGCGATTTTTTACCCGACCAGCGCATTTCCGCCGGCCTACCAGGGCATCCTTCACCTCAACCCGCTCACCCTGGTGGTCGAACAGGCCCGTGACGTGCTGTTCTGGGGCGTGATACCGGACCCTTTCACCTGGGTCTGCGGCCTGCTGGTGGCCGGGGGTATCGCCTGGCTGGGGTTCACCTGGTTCCAGAAAACCCGCAAAGGATTTGCCGATGTGCTCTGACATCGCCGTACAAACGGCCCACCTGAGTAAGAGCTACCACATCTACGACACGCCCAGGGATCGCCTGTGGCAGCTGTTGTCTCGCGGGCAAAAGCAGTTCTATCGAGAATTCTGGGCACTGCGGGACGTGTCGCTGCAACTGTGCAAAGGTGAAACGGTAGGGATCATCGGTCGCAACGGCAGCGGCAAATCGACGCTGCTGCAACTGATCTGCGGCACGCTCAGTGCCACCTCCGGCAGCATTGAGAGCCATGGCCGCGTGGCGGCGTTGCTGGAGCTGGGCTCGGGCTTCAATCACGATTTCACCGGGCGTGAAAACGTCTATATGAACGGTGCGGTATTGGGGCTCAGTCACGCGGAAATCGACGCCCGTTTTGCCCAGATCACCGACTTTGCCAATATTGGCGACTTCATCGACCAACCCACCAAGACCTACTCAAGCGGCATGCTGGTGCGACTGGCCTTCGCCGTCGCGGTGTGCGTGGACCCCGACATCCTGATCGTCGATGAAGCCCTGGCAGTGGGCGACGCGTCCTTCCAGTTCAAGTGCCTCAATCGGCTGGAAGCACTCACCCAGCAAGGCACGACGCTGCTGTTCGTGTCCCATGACATGGCCATGGTCAAGCGCTTTTGCAATCGAGTGATTTACCTGCGCGAAGGCCAGGTGCGTGCCAGTGGCTCTCCCGAAGAAATGGCCGAACTCTACCTGCTGGAAATGCGTGACGAACAGCGTCGCTGGGCCAGCGGCGGCGCGGTGGCGGTCGCCCCCAAGGCGTTTCTTGCCCAACAGGCTGGCATCGCCTTTGGCACCGATGAGGGGCATATCGTTGCGGCCTGCTTTACCAACACGGACAGCCTGTATTCAAGCTTTGTGTATGGCGAGACCATCCAGCTGCGTATCGAAACCCGGGTACGCGAAAGCATCGACCTGCCGACCCTCAGCGTGACGATCCAGGAGGCCCGGCTGCTGGTGATCGGCGGCGCCAACCTGCCGCTTCACCTGGAGGCAGCGCACGAGGGCTGGCGCAAGGCGACGCTCAACGTCCGCTTCCCCGCCAACCTTGCGGCGGGCAAGTACCACATCACGCTGAAACTGATGAACGGCCACCTCGAAGAAACCGCGCAGCTTATCGAGAAGCAGGTCGCGCTGCTGGCGTTCGACACCTTGCCGGGCCCCCGGGAATTCCTTGGTTTCGTCGATCTGGGAATAGAGGCCGGTCCTGCCCCTCACACGAATGAACCGGGGGTGCTGCAATGAGCCGAGAGTGGCAGGTCGGGATCTTCGGCACATTCGATGTCGCCAATTATGGCGACTTGCTGTTTCCCATCCTCGCCGAGGCGGAATTGACCCGGCGCCTGGGCACGATAACGCTGCACCGGTTTTCCTATCACGGGAAAACGCCGTCCGAATGGCCGTACGAGGTCACCTCACTGAGCCGTTTGCCGGACATCGCCGGTCAGTTGGATGGAGTATTGATCGGCGGTGGTTTCATTGTGCGTTTCGACAAGCTGGTGGCAAGCGGTTATTACCCCCCGGATGCCGCCATTCACCACCCCACCGGCTACTGGCTGACGCCCGCGCTGATCGCGCTGCAACATGGCATCCCGTTGATCTGGAATGCGCCGGGCATGCATTGCAACGACATCCCGCCGTGGGCCGCACCACTGGTGCAACTGACCCTCGAACACAGCCCGCACATCAGGGTACGCGATGCGCTGTCCCAATCGGCCCTGGCCCAACTGTCACCGACGGCCCAGGTCGAGGTGCTTCCCGACACGGCCTTTGGCCTGCCACGCCTGCTCGACCCTCAATCGCCTTCTGCCCCGTTCCTGGAGCTGTGCAGCAGCGCCGGCCTGACCCAACCCTATCTGGTGGTGCATGCGATGTGGGGGTTGAACAGCTTCCTGCAGCTGTGGCAAACCCATGCCGGGCAGTTCGAGGACGTGCAACTGCTGCTGCTGCCCATAGGGCCAGTACTGGGTGATCACGAATCCGTACTGGGCGACGGCCTTGCGCGCGCGCGTTGCCTGCCCTTCTGGCCAGAGCCCCTGCTGCTGGCAGAACTGCTCGCCCATGCCGAAGGAGTAATCGGACACAGCTACCACCTGGCGATCAGTGCATTGGCCTTTGGTGTGCCGATCTTCTGCTCGGCGGACCTGGGCACCGGCAAATACACTGCGCTGCCGAGCCATGGACGAATATTCCAATTATGCCGGGACCAGCCGATTGATCCGCAGTGGTTTCGCGCACAGCTGGGCAAGCAACCGGTGTCCCAGGTGACCGCCGACGCGATGGTACAGATCGACGCACATTGGGACCGCGTGGCCGAGTTGATCCGCGAAGGTCGCAGGCCCACGCAGCCCGCGCTCAACCGCTACTGGCAAGCCTTGCCGGGTGTTCTCGAAGACCTGCACTCACTCCTCGAAAGCCAGGCCGCCGAGCGGCAACACGAACGCGAGCAACATCAACAGGCACTGGAAACGCTGTACCGCTCCAACTCGTTCAAGCTGACGGCGCCATTGCGCCATCTGCGCCGAACCCTGAACAAATGGCTGGGAGCCCTTCGACATGATTGACCTGAGCAAACTGACGGCCCAACGCCTGCAGACCGTGCCTTTTTCCTGGGCGCAAATCGGTGCGCTCTACACCCCCGACGATGCCAAGGCGCTGGCCGAAACCTACCCGCACGACCACTTCAAGACGGTCTCCGGCTACGGCGGGGCCAAGGACTACGAATACGAGGCGCGGCAATTGATCGCCATGGGCAGCCACGAAGTGGTCAATCCACAAGCCTTGAGCCCGCAATGGCTGGCACTGGCCCACAGCCTCTGTTCGCCGCAGTACCGCCAGGCCCTCTCCGCGCTGACCGGGGTGGACGTGACCGAGGTCCCCATGGAGGCCAACCTGTTCCACTACGGCCCCGGGGCCAACCTCGGGCCGCACCCGGACCTGGACGACAAACTGGTCACGCACATTTTGTACTTCAATCAGACCTGGGACCCCGCCGATGGCGGCTGCCTGCAGATCCTCGGCTCTGCCAGGCCCACCGATATCGTCGCGCAAGTGACGCCCGAGGTCGGCAACTCGGCGATTCTGGTGCGCGCCGACAACTCCTGGCATGCGGTTTCACGGGTGGTCGAGGGTTGTCGTTCTTCCAGGCGCAGCGTGACGGTGACGTTTTACCGCCCCGGCTCTACCAGCTCGATGTGGCCGGACAACGACCCGACACCTCTGCACGCTTACGGCGAACAGCACAACACAAGGTTTTCATGAAGGACGGCATCATGGATAAGGACACTCTGGCCACCCTTGAGCGCGAAAGCGTTCGCATGGAACGCGATGCGGCCATCAGGGAGCGAGACGCGGCGCTGGCCTACATCGCCATGTTGAAAAATACCCGCTCGTGGCGGATCACCAAGCCCTTGCGGGCGCTGCTGCATTGGTTGAGGTATCGGGCGCCGCACACAGAAGCCGACACGCCCGACTTCCTGCACGGGCAATATCTGCCGTTGCACACTGCATCGAAAAAAACACTGTCGCCATCGGCTGATTCAGCATCACCAGAGGCGCGCTTCGACATCCTCTGCTTCGCCAACATCGACTGGGCCGCACGCTTCCAGCGGCCCCAGCAGTTGATGAGCCAGTTCGCCCGTCACGGCCACCGCGTGTTCTACATCATGCCCTCCCGCAGCGCCGAGCCTGGCCAGGCCTACAGCACCTTGGAAGTGGCACCCGGGGTATTCGAGGTGACATTGCAGCGCGACGAGTTCGTAGACTGCTACACCCAGCGCATGTCGGAAAAACACCTGCAAACCTACGCCAACGCAATCGATGCGCTGGCCAAGGATTGGCGCATAAAAACCGCAGTCAGCGTGGTGCACCTGGCGTTCTGGTCTGCGCTCGCGCATCGGTTGCGCGGCACCCACGGCTGGAAAATCCAGTACGACTGCATGGATGACTGGGTGGGCTTTCCGGGGATCGGCGCGACGTTGCTGGAGGAAGAGCACACCCTGGTCCGAGACGCCGACCTGGTGACGGTCACCGCCGCCCTGCTGCAGGAAAAATGGGCCGCGATGAGCCGCAACTGCCTGTTGCTGCGCAATGGCGTGGATGTCGAGTTCTTCGAGCGCAATTGTGTGCCCAACCCCTTGATGGCGGAGATCGAGCGGCCGCTGATCGGCTTCTACGGTGCCCTGGCCGAATGGGTCGATTTGCCCTTGATCGCGGGCATCGCCCGGCTGCGGCCGGACTGGAACTTTGTGTTGATCGGCGACATTTTCGTCAAGGACCTGGCCGGGCTGGACCGCCTGCCCAATGTGCATTTACTCGGCAGGAAGCCCTATGCACAGATGCCGTTGTACCTCTACCACTTCAATGTCTGCCTGATCCCGTTTCGCCTGTATAACGTGACCCATGCGGTCGACCCGGTGAAGTTCTACGAATTCATCAGCGCGGGCAAACCGGTGGTGTCGGTGCCACTGGAAGAAATGCAGATCTACGCGGATTTCGTGTATTTCGCCAGCGAACCGCAGGCCTTCATCGAGCAGATCGAGCGCGCCCTGAACGAAACCGATACCCAGGCCGCCAGCCGGCGCGTGGCACTCGCCAGCGCCAATGACTGGCGCCACCGCTTCGACGCCAACCTCAGTGCGCTGAAGTCCTTGCACCCGAAAGTGTCGATCGTGATCGTCACCTATAACAATGTCGAACTGACCCAGGGCTGCATCCAAAGCCTGTTGCGCAACACCACGTACCCCGATTACGAACTGATCATTGTCGACAATGCGTCCTCGGACGACACGCGCAACTACCTGCGTTACCTGGGCCGCACCCACGCGAACGTCACCCTGGTGCTCAATGACCGCAACCTGGGCTTCGCCGCCGCGAATAACCAAGGGCTGCGCCTGGCGGCCGGGGAATACCTGGTGCTGCTCAACAACGATACCGTGGTGCCCAAGGGCTGGGTCGACCCGTTGCTGCGCCACCTGCAAGACCCGCAGATTGGCCTGGTCGGCCCGATGACCAACTCGGTAGGCAACGAAGCGAAAGTGCTCGTCGACTACGTCGGCCTCGAACACATGGAGGCCTTCGCCGATCAACACGTCGCGCGGCATCGCGGTCGCACCTTCGATATCAGCATGCTCGCCATGTTCTGCGTGGCCATGCGCCGCGAGGTGCTGGAACGCATCGGTTGGCTGGATGAGGCGTTCGGCATCGGCATGTTCGAAGACGATGACTACAGCCGGCGCATCCAGGCGGCCGGCCTCAGGACCGTGTGTGCCGAGGATGCCTTTATCCACCACTACGGGCAGGCGTCCTTCAAGAAGCTGATTGCCAGCGGCGAGTATCAAGCGCTGTGGGACAAGAACCAGGCGTACTTTGAAAGCAAATGGGGCACATGGACGCGCCCTGAACCGCAGCGCAAATCGGGTAACCCTTGACCAACCAAAGGAAGACACCGTGTTCAAGCGAATCATGCACAAGCTCAACGGCAAGCGCGAAGGGATCGGCGCCGACAAGCAAGTCACAGCGGATCACTGGTCAGAAAACATGGCCGGCTCCGACGCCTTTTCTGCGGATGTCTATTGGCTGGCGGTACCGACCGTACAACGCCGCCATCAGCACAAGGCAACGGCGGGCAGCGGCCATCCGGGCTGGGTGCAGTACTGCCTGAAGGAGTTTCTCGGCAACCCGGCGCCAGGCACACGGATGCTGAGCATCGGCTGCGGCACCGGCACCCTGGAGCGCGAACTCTACAGGCTCAAGGCGTTCGAGCACTGTGACGGCGTGGATATAGCGCCTGCCGCCCTCGAGGTGGCCAGAGCCGAGGCGCTGGCGATGGGCGCGTCGACGATCCAGTACGCCCTGTGTGATATCGAACGCACTGACCTGCCAGGCAATCACTACGACGCAGTCTGGTTCAATGGCTCACTGCACCATATCCGCGAGCTGGAAGTGGTCTGCCAGCGGGTTCGCCATAGCCTGAAACCCGGCGGCTGGCTGTTTTTCAATGAATATGTCGGGGCCAATCACTTTGCCTTTGATGCCCAGCAAAGGGCGGCCATCAGCCATGCGTTCGGCTTGATTCCCGAGCATTTGCGCCGCTCATTCGTGAAGGGTTCATACGGCCAGGTTCAACAGGTCGTGCCACTGCCCGACCCCGCCGAGGTGGTGAAAGTCGACCCGTCGGAAGCCGTGCGTTCGGCAGATATTCTGCAGGTGGTGCAGGAGCACTTTGATGTGCGTGCGCTGAACCTCTGCGGCGGTTCGCTGCTGCAGTTTCTGCTGCACGGTATCGCCGGCAACTTCACCGCGGACAACCCGCAGTCCCTCAGGGTGCTGCAGATGTTGTTCGACATCGAAGACGGGCTGATCGAGTCGGGCACGCTGAAAAGCGACTTTGTGGTGGTCGCCGCATCGCCGAAAACGTCAGGATGAGGTCGCCCCGCCCATGCTGATCGAGCGACGCCCATCTGGCCGGCAGCGCTGGCGCGCGGTGTATCACCGGCTGCCGTTGCCGGCCAGCGCGAAAAAACTCCTGGCAGTCATCTACCGACGTGCACTGCTGCCCGCTGCGCGCGCATTGCGCGGCGTACTGCAACCGATGAAAACCTTCGCCGACCCAGCGCCGTCGTCTCAGCCTGCGCCTCAGCCACAACAGGCCGGACTGGCGGATTACATTATCTGGGGCGCTATCGACTGGGACTTGCGCCACCAGCGCCCGCAGCAACTGGCCCAGGTGCTGAGCGCCACCGGGCGGCGGGTCATCTACGTATCGGCCTCGTTGATACACGCCCCCCAGGCCGGCTTTGAACTCGAGTCGCTGGACCAGACCCAGCGGTTGTTCCAGGTCAAGCTGTTTGCCCGTGGTGCACCGTTTATCTACGCCGCAGCGCCTGACGCCGCACTGGTTCGGCAGCTGTGCCGCAGTATTGGCGAGGTACTCCTCTGGGCCGGTTCCGCCCGGGTCATTTCACTGGTGCAGCACCCTTTCTGGTGTGACATTGCCGGTGAATTACCCAACAGCCGATTGATCTACGATTGCATGGACCATCATCAAGGCTTCGGCGACAACGGCCCAAGCATCCTGCAGCTGGAGCAACGGCTGGTGCGCAACGCGGACGTTCGGCTGTTCACCTCCGATTGGTTGGCCGAGCAATGGCCGGCCCAGGCCAATGAAACTCGCGCCATCCTGCGCAATGCCGCCGACTTCACCCAGTTCTGCACCCCACCTGTCTCGATCTACCGGGATCGCTTGCAACGTAAGGTGATTGGCTACTACGGCGCCATTGCACACTGGTTCGACCAGGCACTCGTCGCCCGCATCGCCGAGGCGTTTCCACAGCATGTGGTGCTGCTGATCGGCGCCGATACGGTGGGCGCGCGGGCGCAATTGAGTGGCTATGCGAACGTAGAATTCACCGGCGAAGTGCCCTATGCCACCCTGCCCTATTACCTGCATGGCTTCGATGTGGGCATCGTGCCGTTTCACATCACGGCACTGACGCTCGCTACCAACCCGGTCAAGGTCTACGAGTACCTGAGTGCCGGGAAACCGCTGGTCTCGGTCGACCTGCCAGAAATGCAACAATTCGGCTCCCTGGTGCAGGTTGGCCGCGACGGCCCGGCGTTCATTGCCGCAATCACGCGGGCATTGCTGCCAGCGACGACCGAACAGATTGCCCAGCGTCAGGCGTTCGCTGCCCGGCAAACCTGGACACACCGCGCCGATGCGCTCATCACCCTGGCCGAACGCCGCGACCACGCGGCATGCATCAGCGTGATCGTCGTGACCTACAACAACCTGGCGCTGACGCGGGCGTGCCTGGACAGCCTCGAGCACGACAGCGAGGGGCCTGAACTGGAAATCATCGTGGTGGACAACGCATCCAGTGACGGCACCGCTGAATTTCTCTCGCAATGGGCGGCCGACAGCGGCCAGACGATCGTACTCAACACCGACAACCGCGGTTTCGCCGCCGCGAACAACCAGGGCCTGGCGATCGCCAACGGTGAGTACCTGGTGCTGCTCAATAACGACACGCAGGTTACCAGCGGCTGGGCGAGTACCTTGCGCCGGCATTTACAACGCAATCCCGAGCTTGGCCTGATTGGCCCGGTGACCAACAACATCGGCAACCAGGCCAGGATCGACATCGACTACACCAACCTCGCAGACATGCCACAAGCGGCTCGGCGCTTTACCTGCCGCCACCTTGGCGAGGTGATCCGGCTGCCGACCCTGGCGTTCTTCTGCGTGATGATGCCGCGCAGTACCTACACGCGAATCGGCCCGCTCGACGAAGTGTATGGCCGTGGATTCTTCGAGGATGACGACTACTGCCGACGTGTCGAACACGCCGGCCTGGTGAATGCCTGCGCCCGCGATGTGTTTATCCATCACCAGCTTTCGGCATCGTTCGCGCTCATGAACCAGGATGAACGCCAAGCCCTGTTCGAGCGCAACAAGGCGATCTATGAAGCCAAGTGGGGCCCGTGGGAGCCCCATGAATATGAGTAACTAACGCAGGTCGTCCTGTGACAATAAAAATCCCCTGGGCGCGAAGCCAAGATCACGGGCAGCCTCGGTATGCTCGAACACCAGGTCCTGGTTCATGCGCTGCGCCATCGCCGCCGACCAATGGCGGTAGCGTGGCAGTACTCGCAACAGCCACAACGTCATCCGGAACACCCAGAGCGGCACCGTGAGAAAACGCGGGCGGCGCTTCTGCGCGGTGAACACGCGGGAGACCATCTCCCGATAGGGCAATGTTTCTGCGCCGCTGAGGTTGTAGGCATGGCGGCACACCTGGGGTGCCTGCAACGCACGCACACAGGCGCTCGCCACATCCTCGGCATGCACGGGTTGACGCAGCCCCATCGCGCCACCCAACAGCGGGAAAAAGCCGAAGCGCCGAATAAAGCGTGCGATCTCGGTGATGTTTTTGTCGCGGCCCTGGCCGTAGATCAAGGTCGGACGCAGGATGCCCCAGTGCACCCCGTGGTCCTGCGCCCACTGCTCAACACGCGCCTCGGCATCGCCCAACAGGTTGGCGAGGCGCCGCTCTGCGGAGTCGACGGAGTGGCTTTTGCTAAAGCGACTGGTGGAAGACAAGGCCACGACTTTGCGCGCTCCGCAGGCCTGCAGCAGCGCAAAATGCTGCGGCAGCGTCCAAATCGGTGCCACGCAGATCCAGTAGGGAATCGGCGCGGCATACGCGCTTACACCCGTCTCAGAAAGCCGTTGCCAACTGACCGTGTCACTGTCGCTGCCGTGCCGGGGCTGGCGGGAAAAAGCGACGACCTTGAACTGTTCGCGCACAAGCAACGCAAGCAGGCAGCGGCCTACCAGGCTACTGGCCCCCAGCACACCGACCGTGACCTCAGGCATGCCCACCCCGGGATCGTCCCAGCAACCAATTGAATCCATGGTAGATGCAGACCAAACCGAAGCGCAGCCACACCCCCAGGACCACCCACCACCACAACCCCTTGGGGTAGTTGACCCTGAAGAACTTTGCGTAGAACCGCACCATCCCTCGGTGTTTGTGCCACTCGACAAAAAACGGTCGATTCCGGCTACAGGCGCCCCGCCAGTGCATGACGCGCGCCTGTGGCACAAACACGACGCGCCACTGTTTCAGCTTGAAGCGCATGCACCAGTCCAGATCCTCGCAATGCAGAAAATAGCCTTCGTCCCAGAGGCCCACAGACTTCAACGCTTCACGCTTGACCAGCATGCAGGCACCGGAAATGGCTTCCACCGCGGCGGGCTCGGTGGGCAGCGGCTCACGATGCAACAGGAAGTCGGCGCACAGCGTGGGAAACACTCCATCCAGGCGCGATAAGCCAAAAGCCCGGACGAATGCTCTCCTGGGGGTCGGAAACACCCGACGCCCGCCCGGCTGTTCGGACCCATCGGGGTTGCATAGAAAGCCCCCCACCATGCCCGTGGCGGCATCCGCGTGCAGCGCTTCCATCATGCCCTGCAATGAGCCCGGCAGCAGGACACAATCCGGGTTCAGGAACAACAATGCGCCGGCACTCGACACCCCCACACCGGTATTACAGGCCGAGGCAAAGCCCATATTCCGCTGATTCCGGATGATGCTCAGGCGCGTATCGGCCAGGCACCCATCCAGGTACGCCAGGCTGCCGTCACTCGAGGCGTTGTCCACCACAATCACCCGCCGCGCGCCTTCCCTGAAGGCCGACGCCACGCATTCGCCGAGCAGCGTGCCGACGTTGTAGTTGACGACGATCACGTCGCAGTCATGGATGAAGCGTGGCCGCATCAAAACGCGCTTCCCATGAGTGTTGCAGTGCAAATGCACGGGCTTGATCCGCATTGCGCTCACACTGCAAGGCGGCCTCGGCCAGCCCGGCAATATCGCTGTGCGAGTGACTGATGAAAACACCCGGCAGCCCTGAACGGCCATGCATCTCGCCGAAGTCAGTCGAGATCACCGGCAATGCCAGGCCGCGGTATTCGTAGTACTTGATCGGATCGACCGACGCGGTGAGCAGGGTCTTTTTGAAAGGAATCAAGCCCACGTCGAACTCGGCCATGGCGGCCAACGCCGCGCCATGATTATCGGCAGGCAACACCACTACGTTGCTAGGCAAGTGCGCGGGCACGGCGCCGAAGATCGGCCCCATCAAACGAATTTCATCGTTGGGCCTGGCTTCGGCCAAAGCCGCCACCCAGGCCCAGTCAAACCAGGTGGCCAGGGTGCCCACGTAGCCAAAAACCTTTCGACTCGATGACGTCGACGCCCGCTTTACGGCAGAGATCGCCGCTAAGTCCAGGCCGTTCAGCACCAGGCACACCTCGTTGCGATAACGCCGCCACTGCGCGTCGAGCACGGAACTCGACGTCCAGATGACGTCCACGCGCTGGACGATCAGCCGCTCACGGCGCGCCAGGGCCGATCGCGAGAGGCCGGTATAAAACGCCGGGAAATCGTCCATCGCGTCATACAAGGACGCGCAGTGACGAAGCCGCTGCAACAACAGATGTGCCAGGACCGAGGGCTTGCCGACCACGAGCAAGGCTGGGGAGGCGTGGGTGAATTGATCGATCCTGCTCAATGCATGCCGCCAGCAAAAGCGGTTCACCCAGCCCGAGCCCGGTAGAGGTTCTATCGGTAGACCGCCAGGCTTGATCAACGTGAGCCATGGCGGCGTACCGCTGGGTGGACTCGTTTGCGCGCAGGGCGCAGCCGTCTTGAGATCGCTCCATCTGGGCAGCCGCGTGGGATAAGGATCGACCCAGAGCACCGACGCCCCTGTGCGGCTGTGCACCCAATTGACAAACTTGTGCGGCCGCTGGGCGAAGCTGTGCCAAGGCAACGGCGAGAGAAATACCAGGCGCTTCAAGAAAAGTGCTCGCGCAGGACCTTCACGATACGCCCGGCAGCCTGCCCATCGCCGTAGGGCGAAACACCTCGTACCATGCCACGGTAGGCCGACTCATCGTCAAGCAGGCGCTGCGCCTGCTCGATGATACGTTCATAGTTGGCCCCCACCAGCTTGACGCTGCCCTGCTCCACCGCTTCCGGGCGCTCGGTTTCATCCCGCATGACCAGCACCGGCTTACCCAGCGCCGGCGCCTCTTCCTGGACGCCTCCCGAGTCGGTCAGGATGAAATACGCCGCTTTCATGGCGGCGATGAACGCCGCGTAACCCAGCGGCGCGCACAGCCTGAAGTTCGGTATACCTGCCAGGCACGCCTGTGCGACGCCCTGGATATTCGGGTTCGGGTGCACAGGGTAGAGAAACTGAACCCCAGGGTTGTTCTCGGCAAGGGTGCGCAGCGCTCGGCAGATGTCGAGAAACGGCGCGCCAAAATGCTCCCTGCGATGGGCCGTCACCAGCACCAGGCGCTTGCTCGGATCAAGATCAAGGCCGATCTCCACCTCACTGGCCGCGGTCATGAGCAGGGCATCGATCACCGTGTTGCCCGTGACGAAAATGTCCCCACTGGCTACGCCTTCTTTCAGCAGGTTTTGCCGAGTGCCTTGCGTTGCCGCGAAGTGCCAATGCGCTAATTTACCGGCAATGACCCGGTTGGCTTCCTCGGGGAACGGATGCTGCAGATCCCACGTGCGCAGGCCGGCCTCAATATGCCCCACCGGTATACGCCGATAAAAACAGGCCAGGGCACAGGCCATCACCGTGGTGGTATCGCCTTGCACCAGAACCGCATCGGGCCGTTCTTCGAGCAGGACAACATCCAGCTTGAGCAATAACTGCCCGGTCAGGGTGGCCAAGGTTTGATTGGGTCGCATGACGTCCAAGTCGATATCGGGCTCGATGCCGAAAAACGCCAGGACCTGATCCAGCATGTCGCGATGCTGTGCCGTGGCGACCACACGCACATCGACCCAGCCCTGCTGCTTCAAGGCCAGAATGACCGGGGTCATTTTGATCGCTTCGGGACGCGTTCCGACCACGCAAAGAATTTTTTTTACCGACACATCAAGCCTATTTCCCTATTCGATAAGTGGCTGAATCGCTCAGGCGTTCAAGCTCATGCTCACGCACATTCCGCTGTGCTGTTTTGATGCTGTAATGGTGAAAATCCGGACTGCGGACAGCGAGAGTGCGGCGTCGAGACAGGTTCGTAGCGGGTCTCGACGCCCATACTGCAGCATAGACACAGACTGCAATACCTGCACGGTGGATGGACTAAAGGACGGCCTGGTCCCGACGAATTCCCGCAAATCTACGCCAGGGAATGAGCGCACCGGTTCATGCCTGATGCGGGTGCTCTGGAAATGACGTGACCGACCCGTCGTTCGAGCCTGAAGACCGGCCCGTTACAGTGCATAACAGGCCAAGGCGGCTATCCGTTT
This sequence comes from Pseudomonas sp. 1 R 17, assembly GCF_900067035.1. Taxonomy (NCBI): domain Bacteria; kingdom Pseudomonadati; phylum Pseudomonadota; class Gammaproteobacteria; order Pseudomonadales; family Pseudomonadaceae; genus Pseudomonas; species Pseudomonas sp. 1 R 17. The sequence continues at coordinate 114,244 of NZ_FKLB01000042.1, read as the reverse complement.
TTTTGCAGCGCCTGTGAAAACGCCTGCTCAGGCCTGGCTGATATCCAGCAATCGAGGCATGGCGATCGCCAGATAGTCCTGCGTATCGAGCACCATCGACGCATCCAGCCGCCCCGCGTTGAAGGCTATTTCGGCGTAGCCTGTGGTCAAGGCCGGATCGACGATCAATTGAATCCGCTCATCGAAAACAAAAGGAGGGATGGCGCCGATCCGGCACCCGGTCAGTTCCATGGCGGTTTCGGCCTTCACCAGCTCGGCTTTTTTCCCGCCCAGGGCCGCTCCGACTTTCTTCATGTCCAGCTTCTGGTCGCCTGGCAGTATCACCAGTGCATAGGGGCCGGCCTGACCCTTGAGGGCGCAAAGCATGGCCTTCGCGCCTTGGCCGGGCTCGGTGCCACGGATTTCGGCGACGCGCGCCGACTGGCCCTCGGCATCGTGCATCAACACCCGGTAAGAGGCTGAGCGGGCATCGAGTAATGCCACGAGGCGATCGAACATGGGATGCATGGAGTTTTCCTCTGGTTTACAGGAACAGGTCGTAGGACAGCTTGCTGATCAGAATCACCAGTAACACCAGGAATAGAGCCCGGACAAATGGCACGCCTTTATGAACCGCCAGCCAGGTGCCGGTGAGCGCGCCCAGGATGTTGAATGCCGCCATGGGGATTGCGATCAGGTAGAGCACGTTACCCGTCGGAATGAAGAATATCAGTGCCGCTACGTTGGTCGCGATGTTCACTAGCTTGGCCGATGCCGAGGCATGGAGAAAGTCGAAGGCGAAGCAGCGGATAAACAGGAAGATCAGGAAGCTGCCAGTGCCGGGACCGAACAGACCATCGTAGAAACCGATGGCGCCGCCGATGACGATCGCCAGCAGTTTTTCCTTGGTACCGATGCGCATGGGTTTGTGCAGGGCGCCGAAATCTTTTTTCCAGAAGGTGTAGATCGCCATCAGCACAATCAACACCAGCACCGCCGGCCGGATCATCGACTGGGGTACGAACGACACCGTGGCGGCTCCGAAGAAGGCCATGACAAAGGCCGCGCAGGCGGCGGGGATCACAAGTCCCCAGTCGATCACCACCTTGCGCACGAAGGACCGGGCCGCGAATGCGGTACCGCAGGCGGCCGCGACCTTATTGGTACCCAGCAGCGCCGCCGGTTGAGCGGTGGGTAGCACGTTGAATAGCGCGGGAATCTGGATCAGTCCGCCGCCGCCCACCGCCGCATCGATCAGGCCGGCGGCGAAGGCGAACACGCAAAGGATGACAATATCGACCATGAAATCAGGCTCTGACTATGTAGGGTTGATGAGGGTCCAGCGGCACCACGCGTGCCGGATCATTGACCCCGAAGACACGCAACATCCAGCGATCACGGCCGTCGTAGCGGGGGGTAAAACCATCCCGGGCATGCAGGGTTTGCTGGTTCTTGAAGATCAGCATGTCCCCTGGTTGCAGCATGATGTGGTGCACGACATCGGGATGATTGGCGGCGGCGGCAAACAGCTGGAGGGCAAACTGCGCAGGGGCGCAGGTCGCTTCGACACTCGCTTTGTTATAGCGGCAATACAAGCCATCGGTTGCGCTTCTGTAGAGCAAGGGGACGTTTTCCAGCACATTCCCCTGCTTGCCGAAGGAGGCCGGTCGGCGAACGGTGAAGTTCGGTCGTGACAGTTCTTCTTCGACGTAGGCCGGCAGAATGGCCAGCACCTCGTCAATGGCGACGATGCGCGTCGGCACCTCGAGCTCGCAGCGCAGGCCGGTCAGGGACAGGTACTCCGGACAGGCCGACAACTGCGAGACGGGTTCGCAGGTCAAAGGCAGGTGAGGGTTGTCGACATGCATGTCCAGATCCGCGCGCGAGCCATAGGAGCTCTTTTCGGTCTCTCGCTTGCGCTTGGGCGATACGTGACGGAACACGGTGTCGGTGCTTTCGCCCTCGTACGCCAGCGGACGGGTTTGCAGAGTGTGCAGCACGGACAAAATAGCCCCGGCCAGAATCGACAGGTTCTCGATACCCGGCTCCAGGTCATAGGGCGTGGCAGGCAGTTGCGGGTCCAGCGGCAGCCCCCTGACGATCATCGCCACGTCACGGGCTTGTGGAAAATTGCGCAGCTGTTGGATTTTCTCGGTGCCCAGGACACTTTCCAGCAACCGCCCCAGGACCGGCATGCGGCGGATACCCGAGGCGCTATCGGTCACGTCCAGCGACGCCAGCCCGGCCTGAAGTGTGCGTTGTTCTTCCAGCGACAGATGAATTTGCGGTATCTCCCGTCGGGTCGAAGTCACTGATTTTTTTTCCAGCCTTTCATGAATGACTTCATCAATACACGCTGCGGCTTTCCCGATTACTTCATCCAGCTTCGACACGTCCTTGCGCTCCTGTTTGCACCATCCTTGTGGGTTGAACGGGAAGGTTAACGGAAGGGCCTTTTTTGTGTTGCAATGCCGCGTTGTGAAAAATGCAATGAGGTGGAAAGTGGCATTGAATATGTTGGGGGAACTTGAAGCCTTCGCGACCGTGGCTCGCAAGCGCAGCTTCGTCGCCGCGGCACGGACGCTGGGGCGCTCCCCCAGCGCACTGACCCGTGCCGTTCAAGCCCTGGAGGAAAGTGTGGGGCTCAAGTTGTTCAATCGCTCGTCCAATGCCGTGAGCTTGACCGAAGCGGGCGAATGCTTATTGCCCCACGCGTACAAAATGCTCGATCTGCAACGTGAGGTGGATGAAGACCTGGCCGGTCTCAGCGGCCTGGCCTCCGGCTGGATCCGTTTTTCCGCCCCCGAGGTGCTCGGACACGGGGTATTGCCCCGGTTGATCGCGCAATACTGCGAGCGTTATCCAGACGTTAACATCGATGTGATTTTCACTGATGAGATCATCGACCCGGCCAAGAGCAAGCTGGACTTCTCGATTCGCGGTGCGTTTCCACAATCCAGCGACCTGATCGGCTTTGCGCTCTGGAGTTACTCACGTTACCTGTATGCCAGCCCCGGCTACCTGGAGCGCAACGGCATGCCCGACTCCATCGAGACACTGGAGTCGCATTCGCTGATCCTGCATACGGCGCCGCGGATTCTCAAGGAGTGGAATTTTCGCAGCGAGGAGCAGGCCATCAGCTTTCGGGTTCATCCAAAATTTCGTTTCAGCTCCGGCCTGGCAGTATTCCAGGCAGCCCTGGCGGGCGTCGGGATCGCCCGCCTGGCGGATTGGATGGCGGAACCCGAAGTGGAAACTGGGCGCCTGCTCCGGGTGTGTCCTGAGTACAAGCTCACCTCCAGCAGCGGTGAGAGCCCACAGATGCACGCGGTATACCCGGCCGGAAACTTGCCGCTGCGGGTGAAGGCATTGATGGAGATGATCCGTGGCTTAGGTGAAAGCCTCGAATGTAAACGCGGCTCAGCACCTCTATGAAGACGGCCCTCACGTCGCTGTGAGGGGGATTCATTCAAGCATTCTGAATCGCCCCGGCACCGTAGACATCTCCAGCCTGCCAGGCTACGTTCATTAATGAGGCGTCATGGGAGGAAGATAGAGGGTGTAAGCGCTGACCTTAGATTCCTTGTTCAAACGCTATATTGGGCTCCACTCCAAGTACTCCCGCGGGCAAGCAAAGCGTGTGTTACTCGGCGATTCAGCCATCCAATTTGGTCATGCCAAAATCACAATGGAAGTCACGGAGCAACTGAGTGACTGGCTCTCCCATCAAGCTCACACCAATGCAGTTGCAATCTTTCTGGAACGCCAGGCAAATCCCAGCACCATCAGCAGCCCTAGCCCCGCCACTGCCGCTCCAGCCAGGGAAATCGCCGGATAACCTAGCCCGGCATTGATCACCGCACCGCCCAGTGCCGCACCAATCGCATTGCCGAAGTTAAACGCACCGATGTTCACCGCCGAGGCCAGATTGGGCGCGTCCTTGGCAGCTTCCATGACGCGCATCTGTAGCGGCGGCACCAAGGCGAAACTGGCGATACCCCATATCAGGATGGCAATGGCCGCCGGCAGCGGCCAACGCATCAGTACCGTAAACGCCAGCAACACGAGAATCAGCACGCTCAGCGAAACGATCAGTGTGCGATCTATCGAGCGGTCGGCGGCCTTGCCGCCCCACATGTTGCCCAGTGTCAGGCCCACACCGAACAGAACCAGCATGGCGGTTATGTAGGCGGTGGACGCGTGGGTCTCGCTGCTAAGGATCGGCGCGATGTAGGTGAAGACGGTAAACATTGCGCCCGAGCCGACTACCGTGAGGGCCAACGCGCCCAGCACCGGGCCACGGCCCAGTACGCGAATTTCGGCCATTACACCGACGCCTGGCGGCGCCTTCAGGTTGGGCAGGGCGAACCATAACGCGGCCATGGCGACCACGCCGAGGCCGGTAATGCCCCAGAATGCAGTGCGCCAACCGAACATTTCGCCAAACCAGGCGGCCAGCGGCACACCGCCAATGGTCGCCAGGGTGAGGCCCATAAACATTGCCGCGACCGCTCCGGCACGTTTCTCAGGGGCGACCACGCTGGCAGCAACGATAGAGCCAACGCCAAAGAACGCACCGTGGTTCAGTGAGGTCACCACCCTGGCGATCATGAGGCTGTAGTAATCGGTCGCCAGGGCTGACATCAGATTACCCAGGGTGAAAATCGCCATGAGTCCGATCAGCAGATAGCGCCGGGGGATCCTGCCGGTAGTCAGGGTCATCAGCGGCGCGCCGAGCAGTACACCCAAGGCGTAAGCACTGACCAACAGTCCCGCAGCGGGAATAGAAACGCCGAGATCCGCAGCGATGCCCGGCAACATGCCCATGGGGGCGAACTCGGTAACACCGATGCCAAAGGCACCTATGGCAAGTGCGACAAGTGGTGGATTGATACGCATGGAAGGCTCCTTATCTATGCCGCCAATGCTACGATCCAGCGTTTTAAGGCGGTAGATAGCATTTTTGGCAATCACCTATGCGTAAGGGGCACAAATGGACTTCAACGGCAGATCCGGTGACATGCTCGTGTTCGCCACCGTGGCGCAGGAAGGCAGCCTATCGGCTGCCGCGCGTGCATTAGGGCTCACACCCTCGGCGGTCAGTCGGATCATCGCGCGTACCGAACAGCGCCTTGGCACCCGACTGCTGTTGCGCACCACCCGAGCGATCAGCTTCACTGCCGAGGGCGAGGCTTTCCTGCGCGGCGCCCGGCGTATCCTGGCCGATATGGCCGAGGTGGAAGAAGCCATCGCCGACCAGGGCGTACCCAGGGGCCGATTGCGGGTCAGTGCCGCCCTTGGCCACGGGCGGCTGGCCATCGTTCCCTTGGTGGCGGCATTCAGCGCCCGCCATCCGAACATCTTGGTCGACCTCACCCTCGGCGACGAAGTGGTCGATATTCTCGGCGGCCAGGCCGATGTGGCGGTACGTTTTGGCCATCTGCCCGACAGCCCGCTGACCGCGCGCAGGATCGGCGACACCGGCCAGGTAGTGGTGGCATCGCCCGAGTATCTGCAACGCCACGGCATCCCTCGCGAACCGGAAGACCTGCTACGGCATAACTGCCTGCGCTTCAACTTCCGGCGTGCCGAACCCAACTGGCCGTTCATCCGCGACGCAAGAGAGTTCTCCCTGAAGGTCTGCGGCAACATCGAATGCAGCAGTGGTGAAGCGCTGGCACAACTTGCGCGAGTAGGTGCGGGCATTGCGCGTATCGGCGAGTTCAGCGTGAGCGAGGATCTGCAGCGCGGTGACCTGATACCGCTGCTGGAAGCCTGGAACCCCGGCGACCGGGAACCGATTCATGCGGTGTTCGTAGGCGGCTCGGCAATGCCGGCGCGGGTGCGATTGTTCGTAGACTTCTTGCTGGAGCATCACCGGATGTAAGCGGTGGCGTCAGCTGATTGAACGAATCATTGGAATGGATCAGTGAGAGATTAGGAATGCAGGTGTGCGAAATGACCTGGTCGGCCCGGGCCTCGTTGTTCGCGATCAGTTGATAGGTTCCACCGCGCGCCTCATGCGATAGCGCATAGAACGACGACAGCGACGGCTGATTAACAGTCATTTGCTAGCTGTATTACACGCCTGGCGTGTTCAGCGTCGAACGCCATATTCGTGGCAAATGGGTTTGCGACAACTGCGAAACCTTGATTCAAGAGCCGGTGCCGGCGCAAGTTATCGACAAAGGCATCCCGACTGCCGGGCTGCTGGCTCAGGTGATGATCGTGAAATACGCCGATCATTTGCCGCTGTACCGCCAGGAGCAAATCTTCGGGCGAGCCGGTCTCGCAATTCCTCGATCAACGCTGGCCAGTTGGGTCGGCGCTTGCGGTGTGCAATTGCAGCCACTGGTGGATGCTCTGCGCGACGTCGTGCTTGAGCACAACGTGGTGCATGTCGATGAAACGCCGGTGCAGATGCTCGCACCGGGCGAGAAGAAGACCCATCGTGCTTATGTTTGGGGCTATGCCACGACTGCCTTCGCTGAGATCAGTGCGGTGGTGTACGACTTCAGCCCTGGCCGCTCGGGCGAGTATGCCCGCAACTTCCTCGGCGACTGGAAAGGCAAATTGGTCTGTGATGATTACAGTGGTTACAAAGCCAGTTTTGCACTTGGCGTCACTGAAATCGGTTGCATGACCCACGCCCGCCGAAAGTTTTATGATCTGCACATCACCAATAAAAGCGTGCTCGCCGAGCAAGCGTTGCGGTACATCGCGGCCCTATATGAAATTGAACGCGAAGTCCGCGATTTGGAACCGGATGTCCGGCGACGAATACGTCAGGAAAAAGCAGCGCCCCTGATGGACGCGTTTCATGCCTGGATGACCGCCCAGCGCGAGCTTTTGCATGAAGGTTTGGGGATTACCAAAGCCTTGGATTACAGCCTAAAACGTAGGGCTGCGTTGAGCCGTTATCTGAACGACGGCACGGTGCCCATAGACAACAACCATATCGAGCAGCAAGTTCGACCTTGGGCTCTTGGAAGAAAAAACTGGCTGTTCGCCGCGTCACTACGCAGTGGCCAACGCGCTGCTGCTCTAATGAGTTTGATCCAGTCGGCCAAGCTCAACGGTCACGATGCGTATGCTTATCTGAAGGATGTTCTTACTCGCCTGCCGACGCAGCGGGCGAGTGAGAGTGGGGAGTTGTTGCCGCATCGATGGCAACCGGCTTAGCTGCACAAGACGGCATTTCCGGAAGCTTACAGTGCTTGGGCGTACGCTCAGTGTAAAAATCGAATGGCCTGCATGGGTTCGGGATCTTAGTTTTATGTGGTGCAAACCAAGTTGCCGACTCGTGCAGGCTTCTCCCATAACTCCAACTTCTTAATTTTTCTTAAGAAGAATCGAGGAAGCGGAGGGTCAACCCCTTACTCTGTTCACTCTTCAATCTGATCAAGCAGTACTCCAACCTCACTCATAAAGTCTAAAGCTCGTTCCCTATTAACCCCGATTCGAGTTTCAAACTCAAAAACTTCTATACCATTACATATTTCATTCAGAGCCGCATAAATGAGCAAAAGCTCCTCACGTTCGATACTGATGCTAGTCTGATTAGATACAGATTCAATGATTTTCATTATTCTCACTTCAAATTATCAAAATATGCACGCCCACCGGTAGGACGAAATGCGGTTCCACCATCAACAGCGTTGGGGTTTCTGATAACAACTGTACCACTAGCCTCATCCCAAAAGGCACTTCTTCCTCCACTCAGTTCGCGAGACGACGTAGGCTTGCTAACAACTTCTTTAATATGCTTCGAAAACTCCTCACGTGTAGTTATCCCAAGGTCTTTATATTCTTCTTGATCAACCACATGCTTATCAAATGCATGACCGTCAGCTATTTCTTCAGCAATTTCCTGCGCTCGTTTTCCCGCATTGGCAGCAGCCGTTGCGGAGCTCCCAGTGACTTGGGCATCGGTACCAGCCTCAATAGCTCCGCCTTTCCCGGCGCTTGTGCCCCCTCCAGCTAATGCTTCTCCCTCAGCAGACTCACTGAACATTCCCTTTATTTTTGACAGGAAGCCAACGCTGCCGGCGGCTCCCTCCTCCAAGAAAAACTCTGGGAAGAGGCCAGTCAGTATCAGCAGAGAAATATTTTTCTTGAGCTTGTCAATGTCGGATACCGACTGCTGCATCGACATTCCGTTGTCATCAGACTGATCCGTAGGATCAAGGTGGAACCCTTGGTCATTGTACTTCTCCGCCGTCCCACCAATCAGGCTGCCCGTCGCTGGATTTCCACCCGCCACACCGGCCGCAATCAATCCAATGATCTGCGCTGTGCCGATTTTCAGTTGGCTTCCTGCGGCGCTCAAGTCAGTCGCATCAAAGCGGGAGCTGACGAACTCTGACAGTAGACCATTCGCAATAGGCGTCAGGCCCTCAGCCACACCGCCTGCGATGGCTCCGCTGGCAAAACTATCACCGCGAGCCTTGGCGATCAAACCGCCCAACGCCGCATGCAGGATCAGCTTCTCAGCAATCTTAGGCGCTACTTCCAGGCCCGCCGCCAAATCACCAATTGCCTTGTTACCTAAAGCGGCGCCAAGATCGATGCCCTCACCGATCAACGCATCTCCTAGGTTCGAGCCAAAACTTCCACCATTGATAGCAGTAGACACACCACTATTGATCAGGGCATGAGTGCCGCTGCGCAATAGGGTATCCGCCCAGTTTTCCGGGCTGAGCATACTGGAAGCATAACCTGGGTTCTGCAACGGCCCAGTGCTGATGACTTTCGATCCACCATTCGCCGCTCCGCTAGTGCCGGAAAACCATTTGGTGTCTGCATAATCGATAAGACCTGCCGTAACACCTGCGATAGCAGCATTTTTCAGGCTACTGCCGCTGAAAGTATCCTTGAGCGCGATACCCAGGTTGCCCTTGTTGGAAATCGTACTGTTGATTGCTGTGCTGGATAGACTGACAGCCACTGCTGCCTGCATAGGACTAAGCCCAAGACCTGCTGGCCCCATTACCAGAGATAGAGCGATGGCAAGGATTACCTGAGCACCAGCTCCCAGCCCGGAATGGCTGTACTTGAAGGACTCGTGCACCTCCTTGACCATGCGCCAGTCCACGTCACCGCGCTTCTCTGCCTCCTTCATCCACGCAAGAGCTGGATCGGCCTTGACCATCGCATCAATGGCCTGGCTAACGGTTTCCTGATCGACCTGTTTCACGTCAATGTGTAGGCCTTCAACAGCATTGATCACCAGTTCTCCCTTCGCGGTGATCTGGCTCTGACGCAATGTTTCATCGGTCGCGCTTTTGGTCGACATCGATGTCCAAGCCAGGCTAGTACTGCTCTTCTCGTGGCTCTCCTGATGCAGATCCTTGACTGCCTCGAAGGTCACTGAACCGCCACTGTTGATAATCAGGTCTTCGCCGCTGTTGAGCTTCGCTGCCTGATAGCGCTGGTTTCCACCGCTGGCGAGCACCATGTCGCCGCCAGAGGTGATCTGACTACTGATATTGGTAACTTGCGTGACTTCGTCACGCTTGGTTTTCTTGGCGCCGAAAGAGCCTTTGCTCTTTTCATCGTAAAGGGAGTAATCACTGTTCTGAGCGGCGAAAACTCCAAGTTTGTTACCCGCTGCGAGATACGCTTCCTTGCCAGCAGTAATGCTGCTGGAGATCACCGCCATGTCTTTACCGGCCGTCACGGCCACATTCCCACCAGCGCTTATACTGCTCGCGACCTGCCGGACGTGGTCCTCCTGAATCGTCAGCTTTTTACTTTTGAAGAGAAAATGGTTTTCATCTGCGGCTGAAGCAATAGTTACGTCACCCGCCCCGACCATGGCGATATCCCGCTCAGCATCGATGTCGCCCGCAACAACCGTAACATCGCGGCCAGCCTGAACCGAAACGTCCCTCCCGGCACTGATACTGGCGCTGTACTGAGTAGTGCTGCTGCTGTTGCGGTTGACGCCGCGACCCAGACTATTGGTGGCCTGCGCGGAAGCGATGTTCACGTCCCGACTGGCGCCCAAGATCACGTCACGCCCACTTTGCAGTGCGCCACCGATGTTATTGATATCTCGCCCCGCCGAAATATTCAGGTCGTTGGCCGACTCGACGCGAGCCGCGCTGTCGACGTAATCGTTACGAACCTGATCTTTTCCGTAAGCAATCTGCGACGAAGTCACCGTGCGCTCGTTTGTTACATCGCCTGTAAGCGCCGTTAACGCCACATCCTTACCGGCGATAACGCCGCCCGCCTTGTTGGTGAGGTCCTTGCTGGCCAACAGATCCAATCGACCACCCGCCTGCACCAGCCCGCTGCTGACCATGTCCTGGCCAGCAACGGCAGACAGGTTATTGGTGGCTTTTAATGTACCGGCATTGGTCAGGTTCTTGCCGGCGATCATCGTCACATCGGTGCCTTGAATCAGCGCCCCATTAGGTGCCAGCCGATTATTGGCCTGCGCCATGTACAACACCGGCACCAGCACCTTCTCGCCATTAACCTCATGTTCTTCAAGCCAGACTATGTCGTGAGTCAGCGCCGCGACCTGTTGCGACGTCAGGGTCACACCAACTGCGAGATTGAGTTCATTCTTACTCGCGATCGCGTTGTTCATCAGGTACTTGAACTGATCCTCATTGGAGGTCTGGCCATCGATGAAGGCTTGGCCGGTGCGAGCGACCACAGCTTGCTGTACCAAGCGTTGTTCGTAGAGCCCGTCACCGAGGCGCTTGGCGCTGGTATCGGGGTCGTAGCCAAGGCGTGTGAGCAAGTAGTCCGAACTCATGAATTGCTTGAGGTCGGTGAGTGCGGGGTTGGTTTCGATCAGGTACTTCGGCGGCTTGACCGCCGTCACGCTGTTAGGGAGGCCTTGCACGCCCACGATGTGGCTGACGGCCGCACCCGAGGTGTCTTGGGCGTTTAGTCGGAACAAGCCGTTTTGACCCGTCGGCAGGCTGAAACCCGGCAACGCAGTTGGGTCAACTTGCAGTTGTGCCAGGTCCGGCGGCAACTGGCGGTTGAGCAAGACGGTTGAAGGTTGGGTCACGCTGAAAACGCTGGTGTTCGCTGACCGCTCCTCAACGGCAGTCGTGGTTTTCTGAACCACCAGATTGCTGATGTCGTTACTTGCTGAAACTTTGGAGGCGCCGCCAGCCTGGATGATGGCCGGTGCAGCCGCTTTGCCATCGGCCTGTACCGTCACAGGGTCGTTGATGCCATAAAACAAGGAAGGATCAAACTTCGCGACCAGTTGGCCAAACGCCACGGGATCAAACGGACCCGAACTCGGATGCTGGTTGTTGTAGGTGCGTACATCGCTCATCAACCGGTAAAAGTCACTCCCCGAAACCCAGTTACCGGCGCCCACCTCGTGACCGGATGTGCCCGACGCGGAAAGAGCCGCCTGGTTGGTGATGTTGGTGCTGGTGATGGATAGGTCGTTTGCCGCCGACAGCAGGCTGTATTGGTTGAGGACGCTTGTGCTGTTAACCGTGAGGTTGTGCCCCGACACAAATGTGGCCATGGGTGAGTCAACGCTCACGGTGCTTTCAACTGTTTTGTAAATGAATACCGGGCCACGCACACGTGGGCTTTCAGGGCCGTCACAGTGTTGTACGCAGGACATGGTCATGAAGCCGCCTACGACCACCTGCTCCATGCTGAATTTGTCGCGCTGGTTAGCGAAGTTTGCGGCGTCGACGTTGATGTCGCCGCCGGCCTCGATGCTGCCGGAGCGGTTTTCCAGGCGTTGGGCTGAGCTGCCTGGCGCTCTGCCTGTGACGATAAGATTGCCAATGCTGTAGATGTCGGCGTAGCGGTTTTTGATGCTGTTCGCCTGGAGGCTCATATTCCGACCGCTGAATATGAAGCCGCGGCTGCCGTCTTCGGCCTGATCGTTAAGGAGTGTCTCAGCGTTGATCACCAGGTCTTGCGAGGCCGCCAGGCCCCCGTAGTTGGCGAGGCCCGTGGCGGTCACGGTCATATCGCTGCCAGAGGTCAATCGGCCGTAGTTATTCAACTGGCCGATGACATTGATATCGGTTTTACCGCCGCCCGTGATACTGGCGGTAGCGCCGAGGTCCAGCTGAGAGGCAGCCACTTTCAGCTCGGCCAGGCTGCTCATCCGGCCGCTGCCCGAGTAGCCACCGGTCAACTTCAGGCCCAGCGTCCCGTCGCTGCCGATCACGCCGTCATTGACCCAGGTGTCGCCTGCGCCGAGAAACGCCGTCGACGCCAACAATTGCCCGGTGGCGGTTTGTGTGAAGTTCGTAACATTGACGTTGAGCGTGCCGGCCTGAATGACCCCGCTGTTGGTCCAGCTTTCGGCATCCAGAGTCAGGTCACCGCCCGTGGTGAAGCTGCCGCCGGCGTTCATTACATCGCTGCTGGCCACACCAAAGTTGCCTTTGCCGGCATGCACGATGCTACCGCCAGTGTTCAGCAAACTGCCGGTCGTGAGGTTGATATCGTTGTTTGCCGTCTCCAGCATGCCGCTCTGGTTATTCAGCCGCCCACCAATCTGGAAGCGGGTGATGCCACTGTTGCCGAGTGCGCGCAGTTTGCCGGTCTGGTTGTCGATGCTGGCCGCTGTGATCGTTAGGGTACTGTCGCTTTCGATAATGCCGAGTCGGTTGTTCAAATCACCGTCGAGGGTCAGGTCGATTATCTGGCCGGAGATTTGGCCACCTTTATCGCCGCTGTTGTCGAAGTTGTTGCCGGTGACGATCACGCCCTGCTTTGCATAGAGCCCACCCTTGCGGTTATCGAAGTCAGCAGTTCGGGTGTCGATCAGCGCGTCACCATCTTGTGCAGCGATGCGTCCGCCGTTGCTGTTGATACCTGCCAGCGCGCGCAAATCAAGCGCGCTCGCCTGGACCGTGCCGCCTTTGCCGTCGAGGTCGTAACCGTTCTTGAGTACGCCAACAAGGCGTGCGGTGAAGGCGTTTTTCAGGCTGGACAGCGTGCCGCCACGGTTATCCACGTTGTCGGCGGTAACGCTCAGTTCGCCGTCCTGGGCGATGATTTTGCCGTCGAGGTTGTCGACATCACCTTTGGTTTCAAGCACCAGCGTCGTTTGGCTTTGCAGCGTGCCGTTGCTGTTCTCCACGCTGGCGACATGCAGGTTGAGGTTTGCGTTCTTGCTGTAGATCAGACCGTCGTTGTCATTCTGCACCTTGCCGGTGGCCGTCAACAGAAGCTGACCGTTGGCGGCGACTGTGCCGCCGTTACGGTTGTCCAGGCCACCGATAAGCAGCGTCATCATGCTCTGGCTGGCGAGCTGACCGCCCTGGTTATCGACCTGATCGGCTCGCTTGAGCAGCAGGTCTCCCACACTGGCGACTGTGCCCTTGGTGTTGGTCAGGGTGCCCAGCAGATCAAGGGTGGCCTCTGCGTTGGTCGCGATGCTGCCGGCAGTGTTGTCCACATCGGTACCGGTGACGGTCAGGCCGAGTTGGGAGCTGATGGCGCCGCTGACGTTGCGCAGCGTCATGGCGGCGGCGACCAGCGTCTCTGCGCTGTCCATCTGGCCCTTGTCGCTGTTATCCAACACACCGTTGACGGTGAGCGTCTGTCCTGCTCCGCTGGACAGGCTACCCTGCCGGTTATCGATGTTGTCCGCACTGACCATCAGCGCTTTTTGGCTAACCAGCGCGCCTGCGTTGCTGTTGTCCAGATCGCCGCTGAGCTTGACGCTGACTTCGCCGTTGAGGCTGGAGAGCTTGCCGTGGTTGCTGTTGTCGAGCTTGCCGCCTTTGACTTCAAGGCCCTGCAACCCAGAGATCAGGCCCAGTTGGTTAAGCACCTGATCGGCTTTGATAGTGAGCGTTTGCTCGCCGATCAAGCTGCCGTTGTCGCTGTTGTTGAGTCTGCCGCCAGTCAGCCGGATACTTACCTTGCTGGCGATTGCACCGCCGCGGTTATCCAGGTCTGCGCTGACAATGCGCAAGTCGCCCTGGCTATAAATTTTGCCTTGGGCATTGAGGAGATTATCTGCGTTGATGCGGGCCTTATCAGCGCTGAGCACCTTGCCGCCATTGCGGTTATCCAGCGTACCTGCGGTAATTTTCGCGAGACGTTGCGCGCTGACAATACCGCCGATGTTATCCAGGGCTTGATCCACCGAAACACGCACGTCATGGCTGGCAACCACACTGCCGTTGTTATGCATGTCCTGGGCGCGGATCTTGATATCGCCCGTGGTATTGCGGGTGTTGTCGTCGTTGACGCCCGCTTCGATGATCGCGTTGTTGGTCAACCGCCCCTGGGTACGAAGCACGATCTGGTCACGAGCCGCGATGTTTTGCTGGATACTCAGCGCATCGCGGGCCTGCAAGTTCACGCTACTGCCGTAAACCGTGCCCTGCATATCGGTACTGGCAGCTTTGACGGTCACTGCGTCAGTGGCAGCGAGTTGCGCAACGGTCAGGTCGCCATTGGCGGCGATCTGAATATCGCCCGCGCTGGCGGCCATTTTCCCGTCAAGCTTTACCCCGACCCCAGCTTCACTGCTGACCAGCTTGATCGCCCCGGCATACATCCCACCCAGGGACGAAGAGTCGATCGCCAGTTGCGGTGCAGTCGCCGGGTCGGCGGCACGCGCGGTGGCCTTGAGCGTCTTGGCGTCAACGTCATTAGCGCCGGCAATGATCGTCAGGTTCTTGGCCTGGATCTCCGCATTGAGCTTGGCCGAGCGGGTGATGATTTCGAAGCGATCGATGTTGTTGGCATTAAGGCCCGCACCTTCGATGGCGACGCTGCCTCCGTCGACTTGGTAACGATTGACCTGGCCGTTTTCGATCACTGCTTTACCGGTGGTCAACGTGGCTTGCGGGGTATTGATAAAACCGCAGCCATTGCAGGTGATGCCATACGGGTTGGCCACGATCACGTGGGCCGACTGCCCAGCCACCTCGGTGTACCCGCGCAACTGACTCGGACTGCCGCCGTTGACCTCGTTGAGGATCACGCTGGCTGCTGTGCCGTTGAGGTTCTGGTTGCCGAGGATAATCCCGCCCAACTGGGTCGACTGGGTGCGGCTGGTGGCGTTGTTGAGGATGACGCCCTGCTGGCCGACGTTGTAATCCTGGAACTGGTTATGGGACAACCCGCTGCCATTGGGCGCCGCGATATTGACGATGGGTACGCCATTGCCCGCCTGGCCCAGCGTAGTCCCCGGCGCGCTGACCACAATCCCATCCGCCTGCGCCAGCAACGGCTGCCAGAACATCGCGTTGGCCAGGATCAACGCCAAGCCGCGCTTGGGCAGTCCCAGGAAAGTGGAGCGCGTTTTCAAGGCCGCAGAAGGTTGGCGCGCAAGAAAGGCGAACTGGCGAACGTCCATGTGATGTCTCGATGCCCAAGGGGCGGTAAAAATTTAAAGGAAGAAATCCAGGCGAAAATAGACCGGCGCTTCACGTTCAGTGATCGGCCCCGGGCGTTCCAAAGAGTGTGCAAAGGTCACCGTGGCGGCGACGTTCTGGCCGCGCGCGAACAACTCCACGGAGTTGCTGCTCATGCGTCCGTGCTGTTCGGCGTTGTAGCGGCCATGGCTGATCACGCCTTGGTCATAACCAAGGCTGGTGCCGTATTCATTGAACACCGGCTGCAACCACGCGATGGTCACCGGGCGGCTCCAGCGCAGGTCGTTGCGCCAGTAGCCGCCGCTATCGCCGGCCAGGCTTTGATCCTTGTAACCACGTATCGATGACTGCCCGCCCAGGCTCATGCGCTGGGGGCTGAACAGCACGTCTTCGCTGCGCTGGCCGGTCATCAGGCTGCTGAAACTGAACGACTCGCCCCACAGCTTGAACGGGTACAGGTAGCTCAGGGTCGCGGTGTATTTGCGGTAGCGCGCATCGGCCTGGCCGGGGCGCGGATTGTGGTTGGCCTGGGCGTCGAATGCGCCAATGCCGTCCTGCATGCCCAGGTCGATGTTGAGGAATGAGCCGCCGATACGTCGACCATGGTTGATGCCGAACTGGGTTTCGCTGAGGCGGTTACTGCTCAACGCGAGCTTGCTGTCTTCGATGAAGTTGTTGGTGCGCAGGTACGCCACGCCGGTGCTGAGGGAGGTTTTGCTCAGGGCGTCGCGGTGAATCACCCGTTCCAGGCGCAGTTGATGGTTCTGGCTGTCGCCGGACTGCTTGAAGTTGAAACCGCTGGCCTGGGCCAGCGAGCGGTATTCGGTTTCGCTGTAGCTGTAATTGAGGTTCCACCAGCCAAATGGCAGGTTGTAATTGAGCATCGAATTGCGCGAGGTTTTTTGGTGGTCGCTGACGGCATCGTGGCCGCCACGCAGGGAGAGTTGGTCGGCCAGGCCCAGCGGGTTGTCCCAATCCAGGCTGGCGCCCCACTGCTGTTCGCCGGTGGCGCGCTGGCCACCGTTGTGGCGGGACAGGCCGACGCGCCAAGGTTTTTGCGGGGTGTTTTTGACCAGCACGTCGCTGCCGCCGACTTCCTTGCCGGGGGCCAATTCCATCTGGGCCTGGTTGGAGGGCAGACGGTTCAGTTGGTCGACCATCTGCTCGATTTCGCGCAGGTTGAGCAAATCGCCTGGTTTGCCTGGGAAGCTCATAAACAGCTGGCGGCCGGTGATGCCGCTGCCTTCGGCGCCCTTCAAGCTTTCCAGCCGGCCTTCCACCACTTGTACCTTGAGGTTTCCGCTGGCGAGGTTTTGCTGCGGCAGATAGGCGCGACTGGTGACCAGGCCTTTGGCGAGGTAGTGATCGGTGATGACTTAGAGCAGATCATTGAGCTGCGCCACGCCGAGGCATTGGCCGATATAGGGTTTGATCAGACTGGCGCGCTCGCCATCGGACAAGGCATCGGCGCCGGCAAGTTCGATGGTGTTGATCGCAAAGCAGCGCGTGTCGGCGGGCGCTGTCGGCTTGGTAGGCGTAGCAGCTTTGCCGGGCAGGTCCTTGAGTTCTTCGAGTCGGCGTTGTTGCTCTTCGAGCAGGCGATCCTGGCGGTCACGGATCAGATCAGTAACGCCGGGCGTGTTCTGCGGGGTAGCGCCTTGAGCTGTCCCAGCAAAGCCCAGGCAAAAAAAAGCGGACAGCAGACTGAGCCTGGTCCGGTGTGCCGAACGCCACATTTCTAGATCCCTCTACATGGCTTTGTGCCATCACTTGGCGGCGATCTTATGGTGGCGTTTTAGTGGCGTCAATTAAATGTACAACTTTGTTTCAGTGGTGACACACGATCACTTGTAGTCTGAAAAATTAAGGCCTTTAACATCAATTACTTAACAGAAATCGTGAACATGCAATTCAGGTCCGTACTTGGCAACGCAATTGGGAGGTAAATTCGCGCCTCTGGCTTAGCCGGCAGTTTTTTATGGGAGAAAACCGCTCAATGGTGGTGCTATTGGCTGATTGCCTTTTTTAGAGGAGTGCGGCCAGTGAGGTATACCCCATCATCGGCGCAGAACGCGCCCAGATTGACGCCAACCGCAGTTTTACCCGGCCCGCCTTTGGTTGAAACGACCGCAGTGACTTTCATGATATTGACCTCGGAATCGTAGGATTTGAGATGCATTCATGCGGGTCACGCTGCGCGCTTTGATCGCCCCGGAAAAATCCAAGGCAAAAAAAAGCCTGCATCGCTGCAGGCTTTTCCCTATCTGGCTCCACGACCTGGACTCGAACCAGGGACCCAATGATTAACAGTCATTTGCTAGCTGTTAGTCGCAACGGTGCCACGGAAGAACGTGGTGGATATATAGGGTTACTGCATAGCGTGCGCTGTATGAGCTCAGCACGCCACGAAAGTTAGTCGTGTTGGATTGGGTTGTCAAAGCGTGGCAAAGCAATGACTTGTAGGAAAAGGAGGCGGCAGCAGTCAGCTAACGGGCCGTCTCCAATGCGTGTCTGAGCGGTTCGACTGCCAGATGGCGTTACTCCAAAGTTGTGGCAATTCGTAGCTACAGTACTAAAGGACAGACTATATTTAAAATTACTAAACCACCAAAGAATGGAATCGTGAGCTGACATCGTTTGCTGACGCCCTATCCAGCAGCCTTCACTACCGACAATGACAGAAGAAAGTCCTTCCAACCGCGTAAAGCTCGTTCGAAGTCATCCAAACTTATAGTTATTGAGAAGTCCTCATCATAAAGTGAATAAATTTTAACTCCACTTTTCGAAATATGGGTTGCCCAGGCATCGCGGGCCCATTCAGTGGAGACCTCATCCTCTCGCCTCACTGCTATCAATCTATTCAGGCCCTCGTCTAGCCAAGCAACAGTTTCGAAAAAAGGTATGCCCCCATCGTCGATCAGTAGACAAGCAAGAATATCTATATTATCAGGCCCCACATAATCAGTGCTACACCAAGGTGTCGCTATGCCGGTTGACCCTTCTAAAAAATAACGAATATTTCCCTTACCTCTTACGGGCATACGGTCCACTACGAGATCCCCCCACCTCATCTTGATTTCACTAAAACCGGCTATAACTCAAAAATCCATGATCATTTCCTTGAACTTTAATCACAGTAGGCCGCGTACCAGCTGCACACTGAAAATAAATCTGCTTTCCTTAGCAAGTTTTCAAAGCTCGTACTTACATATCAAATTTTGTAGATCACCAGCGCTTTCAGGATATTTATTCCCAAGAGCAAGCATAGATTCCTTCATGGCCTCCTTAACCGCCTGAACACTATAAACACGAGAATCAGGAAAAATACCGCTCATGTTCTGATCAGCTGAGAAAACATAATGCCCAGAACAGGCACCCGGTTCGTATTCAAACTCCCAACCCGGGTCACCAGAAAGCCCTTCGCAACGTATAAACATCCTCTGCAAAAGCCCTTCTAAGTCACCCTCTGAAAACGCACCGATAGCAAACCAAAGAATCCAATACAACAGATCCTCGCTATCTCCCGGCAACTCACCCCACTTCATTTAACAACTCCAATTGGAAATACAGTTCAAACATATATCCCAACAGCTTTTTATATTAATCGGGGCCTGAAACCTCTACTTACCAGCAACAACTCCCTGCAGTCTCTCACCCGTCGCCTGATACTGAATGAGCGCTCTATGCAAGAAAATAGAGGTCAGACCAACATTCCCATTTTTAAAGAGTAATTCTGCTGGGCTTTATAAAAAAGTGGTCTGACCCCGATTTCTTGAGTTCCATCATCAACGGCTGATGATGCCTCATATATTGCTTCGGTCGCTGCCATAAGCGAATCCTCTCCACCAGCTAAGGACAGCGCCGATACAGCGCGAGCTTGGCTAAACAGCTGAAGGTCTTCTACATTTAAGCTTTGCTCTTCGTCCAGGCTGTCATGCAAGCAAATACTTCTCATCTAACTGTGCAGCTAAAGCATCTAGCCCAAAAACCTGATCAGTCGTGAGTTTATTACCCGATTGTAGCTACCTAAGAGACTCGGCAAAAATAAAACTTCTACTGGGCAGTCCTGAAAGCAAGTTCGCAAGCCAATTTTACAGCACCTCTTCGTTATTCCTCACTGACTACCTTAAGTTTTTCTACAAAGCTTTTCTCAACCATTTCTAAACGCATAATTATTATTTAGTCTCTGGCAGTGGCTTTAATGACGCGGACACATCCTGTGCGCTCTTTAAACTACGACTGCCAAAATGTCAGACAGACGCCATATTCATCGAGAAGATCGTCAGCAATTTCAAACTGAAATACCTTCTCTGGAAAGGCATCGAATAAAGCGCGCTTCCAATATCTAGTGATCTGTTCAGCAAACAAATGACAAAGACGATAATCTTCTTCCGACAGACCCACTTTAAATACGGGTCTGCCCGGTGCATCCTCCCACTTTGAAAAGAACTGATTTATTGAAAAAATATTTCTGTATCGTTCAACGTCTCTACGCGATGTACTTTTTTCCAACACACTAGATTCGGTCTCAACCAGCCCGCTCAAATGAAATTTTTGTGGATCGTATTGCTGAGCGTTAGGCAGCCAGAAAATGTGACCATTGGCCTCAATAAAATCAGGAGAGAGCAAACCCAGAACAGAAATTGCCTGTTCTAATGAAACCAAGTGCCCTACATATGAAAAAAACTCTCCGGAGCCAATATCTGAAACAAACAGACTCAACGACTCTTTAGAAATATTACCCTGATAAACCTTCATCATTTCAACTCCAAGCTATCAAGAACCGACTGAGGAACATTTCCCTCAAAAAATTTTGTGTCACTTCTCTTCTTGGGGAAATATGTTCCATTCGGGGCTTGGTTCCATTCGACCACCTTAATCCGAGAGCTAGACACATCATATAGTGCACGCCCCTCAGGACCGTAGACAACAACATGCCCATTTCCAAGATTCGCATAAGAATCGGAAGTTTGCCCTTGCAACGGATACTGAACACCACCACGCGTTCCCGTGACCGTCACATTCGTTTGCCTGAGCCCCTTGGT
The DNA here is from genome assembly GCF_900067035.1 of Pseudomonas sp. 1 R 17. Lineage (NCBI taxonomy): Bacteria > Pseudomonadati > Pseudomonadota > Gammaproteobacteria > Pseudomonadales > Pseudomonadaceae > Pseudomonas > Pseudomonas sp. 1 R 17. Next base: position 93,873 of record NZ_FKLB01000042.1, on the reverse strand, counting down.
ATAATCTAAATCAATAGAGGAAAATAGGGCTCAGACCACTATTCTCATTTTTTAAATGAGCAATTTTTATGGCCTTTATAAAAACGTGGCCTGCCCCCGATTTCTGCAAATAAACAACGGTGGGTTTCCCACCAGAACTAGCTAATTCTCCCATCGCTTTTGCACCAACTAATTACGGCGAAATCAAAACCACTGGAAAATTTAAAATTTTTCCTTCAACATAATCCCAAGATAGGGCATGCAACTTCTTTGATACGCGCGAATCTATTGACATAAGTAACATCAAGAAAGTCTCCAGTTCGTCACTATACTCTATTCCTTTTATACCTAAATTATCGTGCAGCCTTCCAGAATACTCACTTTCAACTCCATCATTCGAAAAGACATAAATTATCTCAGAGGTAATATCTGAGTAAACAATTGACTGAACAAAAACCTTACTGTTTATAGACGGAATGACCATTCCACACATCCTTAAACTCTTCAACGCCCATTTTGTACTGCGTACCATTAAAAGGATCTTTAATCAACACCCTGCCAACGTCATCCACTCCATCAACCACGACCCAGTGCCCTACTTTATTTCCAGAATCCCACATCATTGCACTCCAAGAGCCAGTTTTATTGAGTGCATTGAAGCTAGATACATCGACTGCATTCCCAACCCAACCAGAATCAACTGTATTCAATTTTCTCGCCAAGGAGTTCATGGAAGTAAGCTCGGTTCCAAGGTCAACCTGAGAAGTAAGAACACCTCGATCCTTTAACAGCATCTCACCACAGGCAGCACCGCAAGCTGTAGGAGTGGATTGTTTTACCACGTTAGGGCTAGCAATCTCGTCCAAAACATTCCAAGTCCCACCAGCCCCAGCCTGTATTTCTTTTGGACCTAAATTACTGCCGCTGCCTTTCGCAATTGCTGCTGCGTCATCAACAGCGTTACCTGCCCCAGATAAAACTTTCGACCCACCTGTAAGAACGGGGGCCAGTGCGCCTGCTATGGCTCCACCATCACCTACGGCCTCTAAAATTAGCTTACCCCACTGCCCTTGTCGAATATATTGCTCTTTCTGAGCCGTCCATGCCGACTCCCGTAGACACGAGATATCACCGCACTTAAGACCCGCCTGTTTCATGTTGATCAGAGTATAGATGTTACAAAAATCTGTCTGACAATTTTCCAATAGCTTATTGGTAAGGATTTGTTGAGCTTGGTCGTACTGCGCTTGCTCAGCAGGCGTAAAGAGATTTTGCTTGTCTGCCAACGGTTTCCATTCATCAAGCTTTTCAAGAATGCAGGGAACTTTCCCTTTACAGGTCGCATCGATTTGTTTAGCCAAAGCTTCCTGCTGGCTGTGCTCTAAATAATTGTAAACTGTGCCCTGCTGCGCTACCCAGCCTGCAACCTCCTGGTCTTTTGCACTCCCTCCCAAACCTGCCGCAACCGTCATTCCGATCAATTGAGAAGTCATAGCCAAGAGCCGTTCGTGGGCCGCACCTGGGAACAAGTCGTCCCCAAATGCTTGCACCAGCGCTTTGTTAGCGCCTGCTGCAATAGCACCAGAGGCGAAATCTCCACCCGCAGCCTCCGCGATCAGTCCCCCAACGATCGCGTGTACCGCTACTTTAGTGGAAAGCTCTGAACCAACCAGCTTCGCACCCACCTGCTCATAAATCATTCCGGATAGAAGACTCGCACTCAGATCAAGGGCGGCTTGGCCAATATTTTCAGTAAAACTGCCGCCATTCACGACGGTTTTAAGCGCAGAATTGACAGCGAGTTGTCTCCCTAAATCTGCTGCGGTGAATGCTCCAGTCACACCAAAAAGCTTTGCTATAGGGCCACTTAGTCCTGCGATCGCGTAGCCTTTCAGGCTGTCAGAAGAGGTTACATCCTTAGCAATATCTCCCAAGTTTCCTTTGTTATTGATGGCGCTCGTTGCTGTTTTTACAGCAACTCCTGTGTACACAGCGCTCGCAGCGAGGCCTGTAGTGGAAGTAGCTGCAACGCCTACAAGTTCGGCCCCCAATCCCCAAGTAAAATAGGTGACGATGATAGCGATTACTAGGGCTGCACCACCTCCCAAACTTGAGTTGTTGTATTTGAAGCTCTCGTGAATTTCCTGGACCTTGCGCCAGTCCACGTCACCACGCTTCTCGGCTTCTTTTAACCAAGCCAGTTGCGGATCTGCCTTGACCATTGCATCTATAGCTTGGCTGACCGTCTGCTGATTGACGTGTTTTATGTCAATGTTCAGCCCGTCAACGGCCTTAATCACAATGCTGCCTTTGGCAGACATCTGAGTCTGCTTAAAGGTCTCATCGGTGTTACCTGCACCGCTCATCTTGTTCCAGGCGAAACTGCTTTTGCTTTTTTCGTGACTTTCTTGATGAAGATCCTTCATCCCTTCGAAGCTGACACTGCCACCACTGACAATCGTCAAGTCTTCCCCACTTTCCAATCTGGCGACCTGATATGTCTGATCACCCTGACTCTGAATCGTGAGATCGCCCCCGGTCTTGATTTGACTGCCTATATTGCTGACTTTCATCAACTCATCACGCTGAGTTTTCCCTGAGCCGAACCCTCCTCCTCTTTTCATGTCGTACAGCGAATAATCGCGGTCCTCAGCTGAAAGCAGTCCGAGGTTCTTCGCCGCGACGAGGTAGGCTTCATCACCCGCACTGATACGACTGGCAATCAACGCCAGATCTTTACCCGCACTCAACGTCACATCGCGGCCGGCGGTTATGCTCGTAGATATCTGGCTGACGTGGTCTTCTTGGCGCTTGGTGCTGGATGTCTTGGAATAGGAGTGCTGCTCATCAGCGCCTGAGGCCAAATAGATATCGCCGCCCGCGCTCATCGATACGTCGCGCTTGGCCTCAATTTCACTGGCAATCGCAGTGAAGTCACGCCCCGCAGTCACTTTCAGGTCACGCCCGGTCTCAACACTTGAACCACTCTGGGTAATTTCCTCGGAGCGATTACGCTTGCCCCCATTCATCGTGTCGTGCTGTTGCGCAGCAATCAGATTGACGTCGCGCCCTGCAACGATGGCGGTGTCATTGCCGCTTTGCAGTACACCACCTTCACTGGTGACGTCACGGCCGGCACTGAGGCTCAGGTCGTTGGCAGCTTCGATGCGGGCTGCGCTGTCGATGTAATCGGTGTGTTTGGAGAAGCCGATGTTGTAACCCGCCCCGGTCACGGTGCGCTCGTTGATCACGTCGCCGTTGACCGCGGCCATCGATACATCGCGCCCGGCAATAATGCCGCCGGACTTGTTGATGATATTGTTGCCGGCCAGTAGGTCCAGACGATTGCCAGCCTCGATCAAGCCTCTGTTGATCAAGTCGTTGCCCGCAACTGCCGACAGGTTATTGCTTGCGCGCAATGTTCCAGCGTTTTCCAGGTCTTTCCCGGCGATCAAGTTCACATCCTGGCCCGCAATCAGCGCGCCATTGGGCGCCAGGCGACCGTCGGCCTGGGCTAGGTAAAGCACTGGTACCAGCACTTTTTCGCCGTTGACTACGTGTTCTTCAAGCCAAACGATATCGTGGGTCAGCGCGGCGACTTGCTGATTGGTCAGCGACACCCCTACCGACAGATCCAAGCTCTGCTTGCTACGGATGGCGTTGTCCATCAGATAGCGAAACACCGCCTCATCAGAGGTTTGACCATCAATAAAACGCTGGCCGGTGCGTTCAACGATCGCTTGCTGGATCAGGCGCTGTTCATAAAGGCCATCTCCCAAACGCTTGGCGCTTTCGTCCGGGTTATAGCCAAGACCGGCCAGTAGGTAGTCAGAACTCATGAATTGCTTGAGGTCGGTGAGTATCGGGTTGGTTTCGACCAAGTATTTATGTGGCTGGGAGGTCGCCTTGCTTGAAGGTAGGCCTTCCACGCGTGTAACAGTCTGACGACTGACTAACGAAGCTTCCCTGCCAACAGGCTGACCTACCGATGCCACACCCACGACGGTGGCCAGCGGAGTAACACCAGGAATGCTTAGGTCGGGGGCTGTAACATCATGCTGACTATCGTCTACGTGAGTCGTGCGATCTACGTTGATGTTACTCGCCTCGCGGGCGGCGACAGTCACTTGAGGAGTGCTCGCCGTGATGAGGCCTGCATCGTCGAATTGGATCGCACGCCCTTGTTTTTCAGGCATGGCTTGTTGGCGCTGAGCCAAGCCGATGTCAGCTGCGCCCATGGTCCAACTTTGCGCTTCAGGACGAGCCTGCCCCGCCTGCTGGGTGCTCGCGCCCTGCTCGCTCAAGCGGAACAGGCCGTTTTTGCCGCTGGGCAGGCTGAACCCCGGTAGCGTCAATGGGTCGACTTTCTGCTGAGCTAGATCCGGAGGCAGTTGGCGATTGAGGTTGATGATCGTGGAGTTGCCAGTACCTGAAACCTGGGTATTGATGTCGCGAGATGATCCGGCAACGGTTGTACTAAAGGAACGCTCGACACCGTTGGTGATTTTGTTGGCCGCATTGATGGACACATTACCGCCGGCTTGAATAACGGCAGGTACAAAACTGGCCCCTGGAGAAGCAATTATTTTTTCGGCGAACGGTGTGGCGTTGAGGATTTCTGCCGGTGCCTGAACAGTGACGCCTGGTATGAAGTTAGCTTTAGGCACTTGCGCACCCACCCCTCCCTTTGGCCCGAAATTCAATGAATAGGTTGCAATAGCTTGACCACGATCGCTGGGCTGCTTAAGTCCAACGCTGCTTTCCTGTTCTGCCGCGTTCCAGAAATGAATACTCCGGTTATACGTTGGGTCGTTTTTCGCGTTGTAGTTAAATATCCTCGCCCAAAGATCCACGCTGGGGCGCATCGTTATATACTTGAGACTCTGATACCCCCCCAGTGCACTGGCTGTGTTGTTAAAATCATTGACTGCAATATTGATATCGCTGACAGCGGAAACAGTGGAGTTAAAGTTCTCGAACTTGTCGCCCTGCACACTCAGCTTTTTGCCCGACACGAGACTGGCCGCCACCTGCTCACCCGTGGCCTCGACATTAAAGTTTTGCTGCCAGACGAGATGAGAGGTGAAAACACCATTCTGTCCGACATAGCTACAGTCAAGGCACCTCACCCCAATCGAGGCAGACACCGCGTTCGTGGCCTTGACACTGAAACTCTCCATCTTATTCGCCACAACCGCTGCCTTAAGCGACATATCCCCCGTCGACTCAATCCGCCCAGACAGGTTATCCACCCGCGCTGCACGCTCAACACCGTTATATCCACCCACCTCGACCCCGCCGAGGCTGTAAACATCGCTGTAGGTGTTGGTCAACGTCCCCACCTGCAACTTCATGTCGCCACCGCTGAGCAACAGCGAACCCTCATTGGCCCGAATCCGCTCGTTGGTCAGGGTCTGCGCATTGATCAGTAAATTCTGTGCGCTCGCCAAAGTGCCCAAGTTACTGACTCCGCCGGCGTTGATCGTCATGCCACTGTTGGAAGTCAAGCGCCCCCGGTTGGTCAACTGCCTGGCCACCGTCACGTTGGTCAGCCCGCCACCGGCCATGCTTGCCGGCTCGTTAAGAGTCATCTGCGCCGCCAATACGTCCAGCGCCCCAACGCTGCTAACCCGTCCATCCCCCTGGTAATTGCCGGTCAATTGCAACGCCAGGCTGCCGTCACTGGCAATCACCCCGTTGTTCGTCCAGTTCCCGCCCTTGCCTTCCAGGCGCGTAGACGCCAGCAGTTGGCCGGTTTGCGTTTGGGTGAAGTTATTGACGTTAACGTTCAGGCGCCCGGCCTGGATCACGCTGCTGTTGGTCCAGGTGTCGGCGTTAAGTGTCAGGCCACCACGGGTGACGATGCTGCCGCCTGCACCGATGACGTTGGGCAAGGAAATATCAAAGTCACCCTCGCCCACATGCAACAATTGGCCGCCGCTGTTCTGGAAGTTGTTCGCCGCCAGGGTCAGGTCGGTGTTGGCGGTTTCTACCACGCCATTGCGGTTATCAAACAGATTGCCGATCTCGAACAGAGTCTTGCCTTCGCGTCCCAGGGCGCGCAGCTTGCCGCCCTGGTTGTCGACGCTGTCGGCAGCCACGCTCAGTGTTGTATCGCTTTCAATCACACCCGAACGGTTGACCAGTACGCCGCCCACGCCCAGGTCGATCGCGCCGCCGGCCATTTGCCCGGCGCTGTTGTCCAGGTTCAGGCCTGAGAAACGCAACAACCCTGTGGCGAACGCGGCGCCGTTAGCGTTGGCGAAGTAGTCGGCGTTGACCACGGTGTCGCCCGCCAGTGCGGCGATGCGGCCACCCTGATTGTCGAGGCTTGCAGCGGTCAGGTTCAGGCGTTGGCCTTGGGCGATGCCGCCCAGGTTGCTCTGGTCATAGCCGTTACGCAGAACGCCGGTCACTTTGGCATCCAGCAACCCCTTGAGGCTGGCCAAGGTACCGCCACGGTTATCCAGCGTGTTGGCTTTCAGGTAAGTGTCGCCGGTTTGCGCCAGCAGTTTGCCGCCCTGATTGTCGATGTCGCCAGTGATGTCCACATTCAGGCCGTTCTGGCCTTGCACCCTGCCCTTGGCGTTGTTCAGGCTGGAAGCGTTCAACTGCACATCAGCGGTCTGGCTGTAGATCAGCCCATCGGCCTGGTTTTGCAGCACGCCGCTGGTGGTGATTGCCACCCCTTCCTTACCGGCGATGGTGCCGCGCTCGCTGTTGTTCAGCCCGCCGGCAAACAGCGTCAGCAGACCTTGGCTGGCGATCTGACCGTCTGCGTCGTTGTAGACTTGGTTTGCTCGTTGCAGCAGCAACGGACCAACGCTGGCGAGTTTGCCGCCACCGTTGTTGAGGTTGCCAAGCAGGTCAAGGGTCAACCGGCCGTTGCTGACCAGGATGCCGCCGTTGTTGGTCAGGTCCGTGCCGGTGATGGACAGGGCTTGCTGGGCGTTGATCGTGCCGGAGATGTTAGCCAGCGTGGTCGCTTGCACATCCAGGGCGGCGCCGCTGTCAATCAGGCCGCCGTTGGCATTGCTCAGTAGCCCGGAGACAGTCAGGCTCTGCCCCGCTACGCTGGAGAGAACCCCCTTGTCCCGGTTATCCAGGCTGGCCGCACTGACGTCCAGCCGGCCCTGGCTGACCAGTGCGCCCTCCGCGTTGTTGAGCAACGCCCCCGTCAGGCGCACATCCACAGCACCGTTGCGGCTGGACAGCGTTCCATGATTACTGTTGTCGAGGCTCTCACCACCGACTTTCAAGCCTTGCCAGCCGGACATCAAGCCATTCGCTGCGTTAAGCAGGTTACCTGCATTGAGCGTTAGCGCCTGGCTGCTGATCAGCTTGCCGGCGCTGTTGTCCAGGGTGCGCGCCGCCATCGAAAAGCTTTGCTGGCTGGAGATTTCACCGCCCTGGTTGTTGAGGTCACGCAGGTTTTTCAGGGTCAGCGGGCCGTCGGCAAGGAGCAGGCCGTTACGGTTATCCAGGTCGCTGTTGTTAAGGTCAATGGTCACGCCCTGCTCGCCGACAATACGACCGCCCGCCACTGCCAGGGCATTGACGTCGATGCCCAGCGCACCTTTAGCTGAAACCTCACCACCGCTGCCGGTATTGAGGCTGGCAGCGGTCAGGCTCAGGCTGCCTTTGCTGTTGATCAGGCCGCCCACAGTGTTATCCAGGGCCATGGAGTTGAGAGTGACAGCAGCGCCCAGCACGTTGCCATTCTGGTTATTCAAATCAGCACTTTGTACGGTCAGCGTTTGCGCCGCGCTGATCAAACCCTGCTCGGTGTTCATCAGCAGTCCATCACTCGTCAACTGCAGGTCACTGCGGCTACTCAAGGTGCCGCCACGGTTGTCCAAGGCCGCCGCGCGAGCATCAAGGCTGGCTGCGCCGATCAGGCCTTTGATGTTGCTCAGCGCCTGGTTGACGCGCAGGGTCAGCCCTTGGTTGCTGAGCAGTTTGCCGTTGCTGTTATCCAGGCTTTGCGCGGCCAGGGTGAAGGCTTGGCCGCTGGAGATTTCGCCGTGCTGGTTGGTGACGGTGTTGAGGTTGTTGAGCAACAACGGGCCCTTGGCGTTGAGCAAGCCGCCTGTGTTATTCAATACGCCGTTGTTCAGGTCCAGGCTCAAGCCGGCGTTGCTGAACAGCTTGCCCCCTTGCTGGTCCAGCCCGGTGACGCTGGAGGTCACGCCCTGCTCGCCGCCGATGTTGCCGCCGTTGTTCAACTGGCCGGTAGTCAGCGTCAAGGTGTCGCCGCTGTTGAGGCGACCTCCCTGGTTATTCAGCACGCCTGTGGTGACTGAGACCGGGCCCTTGCCGCTGATAGTGCCCTGTTCGTTACCGATGTTGGCACTGCGCAGCGTCAGGTTGCCATCGGTGACTAATTTACCACTGTGGTTATTCAGATTTTCGGTGACGGCGACGTTCAGGCCTTGGGCACTGGAAAGGCTGCCCTCGCTGTTATTGAGGCTGCGCGCCTTGATACTCAGCGTATCTTCACTGCCCAGCACACCTTGGCTGTTGTCCAGGTCGCCTGCCAGTTCCAACATCAACGGTTGTTGGCTGAGCAGCTTGCCACCGTTGTTGTCCAGCGACGTGCCGGTCAGGGTCAGGCGCTGGCCGCTCATTACACCCAGTGTGCGGTTGATGATCTGATCAACCGTAAGGCTCAGGCCGCCTTCCGCATACACCACGCCCTTGTCACTGTTGTTCAATTGCTGGCCGGTGACGGCGACGTCGGCGTTGCCGGTCAGCTCACCGGCGCGGTTGTCGATCATATCTACGTCGAGTTTCAGCGCTTTTGTGGCGCCTACCAGACCATTACGGTTATCCAGGCTGGCGCCGCGCAGGTGCAGGCCTTCGGTGCTGATCAGCTTGCCGTTCTGGTTGTCGATGCTCGCGGTGATAGCCGTAACCTGGGCCTTGCCGGCGATCTCGCCATGACGGTTATCCAGGGCGGCGCCGGTCAGCAGCAGGGCGCCGTCGGCAATCACGCTGCCGCGTTGGTTATCCAACAGTTCGGTGGCGCTGATGGTTACATCACCCCGGCCACTGAGCAGGCCGTCAGTGTTGTTCAAGCGGGTGCTGCGGGCGTCGAGGCCAACGGCGTTGATATGGCCTTTGACGTTGGTCAGCGCCTGGTCAACGCGCAAGGTCAGCGCTTGGTTGCTGATAAGTTTGCCGTGGCTGTTGTCGAGTTTTTTCGCGGCCAAGGTGAAAGCGTTCTGGCTGGAGATTTCGCCGTTCTGGTTATCGATACTGGCAAGGTTTTTCAGCGCCAGAAGGGGAGCGTTGATCACGCCTGCGTTGACCAGTTCGCCGTTGTGCAGGTCGAGAGTCAGTTGCGTGGTGCTCACCAGCTCGGCGCCGCCCCGTTGAGTCAGGCCGGTGAAGTTGGCGTTCAGGCTGCCGACGCTGCCGATATGCCCGCTGTTGGTGACTTGGGTGGCCGTGAGGTCGAGGCTGTCGGCACTGGTGACGCGCGCGCCAAAGCCGTTTGTGAACCCGCCGGTAGTGATGGTTGTGGCGCCCTGGCTTTTGAGCAGACCGTTGGTGTTATCGAGGCTAGCGCTGGTCAGCTTGAGGCCCTGTGCACTCTCGAGGGTCCCGCCTGTATTGAGCACGTCCGTGGCGCTACTGAGGGTCAGCGGGCCGGCTCCGGAGAGGCTGCCGCCAGTGTTATCGAGGCGCTGAACAGTCAGGTCCATCGAACCTTCACTGGTGAGTTTGCCGCGGGTGTTGTCCAGGCCCGCCGACAGTTGCACCGCCAAAGAATGCTTGGCGCCGAAGGTGCCTTCAGTGTTATCCAAGCGAGCGCCAGTGAAGCGGGTGTTCTGGGCGAAGACCAGACCTTTCGCCTGGTTGATCACCTCGTCCATCGCCAGCTCCAACGCAGTCCCGGCCAGCAGCTTGCCGCCACTGTTGTCCAGGCGCTGACCACGGAGGTCAATGTTTTGCTGGCTGGAAATTTCCCCGACGCGGTTGTCGAGGTTGCTGACGTTGAGCTTCAGCGCTTTTGTAGCAGCTACCAGGCCCTTATCGCGGTTATCCAGGGTGTCGGCCTTGAGGTTCAGGTTGCCCTGGGCGACCAACTGGCCGCCCTGCTGGTTCAATACACCTACGGTGGCCTCCAGATCTTCCTGGCTGGCGATGCGGCCCTTGGTATTATTGACGTTGTCCAGGGTCAGGCGAACCGGGCCTATGGCGCTGGCAAGACCGCCCTGGTTACTCAGCGATTGCCCGGCGATTGCCAACGCCTGCTTGCTGTTGAGTACGCCTTCACGGTTGTCTATCTGGCCAATGTGCAGGTCCAGATTCTGATTGGCACGTACCGCACCACCACGGTTATCCAGGCTGGCACTGCGCAGAGTCAGCAGGTTTTGCCCGGACAGGCGGCCTGTGCGGTTGTCCACGCTGCCCGCCTGAATATCCATCACGCCTTTGGCCAGTACTGTACCCTTGGCTTGGTTGTCCAGTAGTCCATTGACCTTCACCGTCAAGCCACCATCGCTCACCAGGCTACCGGACTGGCTGTTATCCAAGCTGGCCGACGTGACGTTCAAACGTTGGCCGCTGCCCAAGGTACCACCCTGGTTGAAGAGTACGCCGGTGGTGGTCAGGTCGAGGCTGATATCCCCCATTACCTTGCCGCCATGGCGGTTACTCAACGTCATTGCGTTGACCACGCTGGCACCGCTACTGGACACTTCACCATCGTCATTGAGCAGGTCGGCACCGAGGGTCAGTGCCAAGTCCTTGGAGCTGCTGAACACGCCGCTGCTGTTATCCAGACGGGCCGCCTGGGTGGTGAGCCCGGCGGCAGAAATAACACCTTTAAGGTTGACCAACGCCAGGTCGATTTTGAGGCTTAACGCTTGATCACTGAGCACCTTGCCGGAGCCGTTGTCGAGGCTGCTGGCAGCCAGGACAAATGATTGCGTACTGGAAATTTCGCCTTGCCGGTTATCAACGGCATTGAGGTTATTCAGAGTCAGTTGACCGCCGGTGTTGATCAAGCCGCTACGGTTGTCGAGGTGGCCATGGTTAAGGTCCAGGGTTAAACCTGTGGTACTGACGAGCTGGCCGCCGTCATGCTGATCAAGGTTGTGCAGGTTGGCCGTGATAGCTTGAGCGCTGGCGATCTGGCCGGTGGCGCTGTTATCCACCCCGCCCGCTTCCAGGTCCAGGTTGCCCTGGCTGGTGAGCGCCCCCCTCTGGCTGTTGTTGAGCGAGCCGGTAGTAACATGAACAGCCTGGCGCCCGGCAATAAGACCACCCTGGTTATTGATCAGGCCCGTGGCATTCAAGCTTAACGACTGCCCCGCCGACACCAGTCCAGCCACGTTATCCAAAGAGGCCAGTTGCAAGGTGACCTGTGCCTGGCTCGACACCTCGCCATTGCGGTTGATCAGTCGCCCGATGCCTGCCGTCAAGTTTCCCGTGCTGGTGACCAGACCGTTTTGGCTGTTGAGCAGTTGATCGGCCTTTATCTCAAGATTGCTCGCGCTGAGGATCCGGCCCTGGTTCTGGTTGTCCACGTTTGTCGCGGTCAGTTGCGCATTGCGTTGGGCACTCAACGTGCCGCCCTGGTTTGTGAGTTCGCCGGTGTTGACGCTGAGGTCACGACTGGCAATTACGGTCTTGCCAGTGTTGTCGATGGCTTGTGCTTTTAAGTGCACATCACCTTGGCTGTTGCGGCTGTTATCCGCGTTGACGCCCGCTTCGATAATCCCGTTGTTGGTCAGCCGGCCACCGGCGTCCAAGATGATGCTGTCCTTGGCAGCGAGGGTTTGTTGGTTGGTCAGTGCGCCTTGGGTTTTCACCGACAGTTCGGTACCGGCGTAGACCGCGCCTTTCGCGTCGACACTCTGAGCTTTCACGTTAACGGCCGCGGCGGCCGAGGTCTGGCCCATGACCACATTGCCTGCGGCATCAATCTGGATGTCACCGCCGGCGACCATGTCCCCGGACAGTTTCACCCCCACACCCGCCTCGGTGCCCACCAGCTTGACCGCACCTACGTACATACCGCCCAGCGCCGACGAATCAATCGCCAGATCCGGCGCCTTGCTGCCGTCCGATGCACGCGCCGTGGCGTTCAAGGTGCGTGCGTCCACATCGTTGCGACCCGCGACAATGGTAAGTTTTTTTGCCTGGATCTGCGCGTTAATGGTGGTGGCGCGGGTGATGATTTCGAACTGGTCGACGTTGCTGGCATTCAGGCCGGTGCCGTCAATGGCGACACTGCCTTGATCGACTTGATAGCGGCTGACCTGGCCGTTCTCGATCACTGCTTTGCCGGTGGTCAACGTGGCTTGCGGGGTATTGATAAAACCGCAGCCATTGCAGGTGATGCCATACGGGTTGGCCACGATCACGTGGGCCGATTGCCCCGCCACTTCGGTGTACCCGCGCAACTGACTCGGACTGCCGCCGTTGACCTCATTGAGGATCACGCTGGCTGCTGTACCGTTGAGGTTCTGGTTACCGAGGATGATCCCGCCCAACTGGGTCGATTGGGTGCGGCTGGTGGCGTTGTTGAGGATGACGCCCTGCTGGCCGACGTTGTAATCCTGGAACTGGTTATGGGACAACCCGCTGCCATTGGGCGCCGCGATATTGACGATGGGTACGCCGTTACCCGCCTGGCCCAGCGTTGTGCCCGGTGCGCTCACCACTATCCCATCCGCCTGCGCCAGCAACGGCTGCCAGAACATCGCGTTGGCCAGAATCAACGCCAAGCCACGCTTGGGCAGTCCCAGGAAAGTGGAGCGCGGTTTCAAGGCCGCAGAAGGTTGGCGCGCAAGAAAGGCGAACTGACGAACGTCCATGTCATGTCTCGATGCCCAGGGGGCGGTAAAGATTTAAAGGAAGAAATCCATACGGAAATAAACCGGCGCTTCACGTTCAGTGATCGGCCCCGGGCGTTCCAAAGAGTGTGCAAAGGTCACCGTGGCGGCGACGTTCTGGCCACGTGCGAACAGCTCCACGGAGTTGCTGCTCATGCGTCCGTGTTGTTCGGCGTTGTAGCGGCCATGGCTGATCACGCCTTGGTCATAACCAAGGCTGGTGCCGTATTCATTGAATACCGGCTGCAACCACGCGATGGTCACCGGGCGACTCCAGCGCAGGTCGTTGCGCCAGTAGCCGCCGCTGTCGCCGGCCAGGCTTTGATCCTTGTAACCGCGAATCGACGACTGCCCGCCCAGGCTCATGCGCTGTGGGCTGAACAGCACGTCTTCGCTGCGCTGGCCGGTCATCAGGCTGCTGAAACTGAACGACTCGCCCCACAGCTTGAACGGGTACAGGTAGCTAAGGGTCGCGGTGTATTTGCGATAGCGCGCATCGGCCTGGCCGGGGCGCGGGTTGTGATTGGCCTGGGCGTCGAACGCGCCAATGCCGTCCTGCATGCCCAGGTCGATGTTGAGGAATGAGCCGCCGATACGTCGTCCATGATTGATGCCGAACTGGGCTTCGCTGAGGCGGTTACTGCTCAACGCGAGCTTGCTGTCTTCGATGAAGTTGTTGGTGCGCAGGTAGGCCACGCCGGTGCTGAGTGAGGTTTTGCTCAGGGCGTCGCGATGGATTACCCGCTCCAGGCGCAGTTGATGGCTCTGACTGTCTCCGGACTGTTTGAAGTTGAAATTATTGGCTTGGGCCAGCGAGCGGTATTCGGTTTCGCTGTAGCTGTAATTGAGGTTCCACCAGCCAAAGGGCAGGCTGTAATTGAGCATCGAATTGCGTGAGGTTTTCTGGTGGTCGCTGACGGCATCATGACCACCGCGCAGCGACAATTGATCCGCCAGGCCCAGCGGATTGTCCCAATCCAGGCTGGCGCCCCATTGCTGTTCACCGGTGCTGCGCTGGCCGCCATTGTGACGAGACAGGCCGACGCGCCAGGGTTTCTGAAGGGTGTTCTTGACCAGCACATCGCTGCCGCCTACTTCTTTGCCAGGGGCCAATTCCATCTGCGCCTGGTTCGATGGCAGACGGTTCAATTGGTCGACCATCTGCTCGATCTCGCGCAGGTTAAGCAACTCGCCCGTCTTGCCCGGAAAGCTCATGGCCAATTGTCGATCGGTAATGCCACTGCCTTCAGCGCCCTTCAAGCTTTCCAGCTTGCCCTCGACGACTTGGATTTTGAGGACGCCGCTGGAGAGGTCTTGTTGTGGCAAATACGCGCGGCTGGTGACCAACCCTTTGGCCAGGTAGCGGTCAGTGATGACCTTGAGCAGTTCATTGAGTTGGGGCACGCCAAGGCATTGGCCAATGTAAGGCTTGATCAGACTGGCGCGCTCGCCTTCGGACAGGGCATCGGCGCCGGCAAGTTCGATGGTTTTGATCGTAAAGCAGCGCGTGTCGGCGGGCGCTGTCGGCTTGGTAGGCGTAGCAGCTTTGCCGGGCAGGTCCTTGAGTTCTTCGAGGCGGCGTTGTTGCTCTTTGAGCAGGCGATCCTGGCGGTCACGGATCAGGTCAGTAACGCCCGGCGTGTTCTGCGGGGTAGCGCCTTGAGCTGTCCCAGCAAAGCCAAGGCAAAAAAAAGCGGACAGCAGACTGAGCCTGGTCCGGTGTGCCGAACGCCACATTTCTAGATCCCTCTACATGGCTTTGTGCCATCAATTGGCGGGGATCTTATGGTGGCGTTTTAGTGGCGTCAATTAAATGTACAACTTTGTTTCAGTGGTGACACACGACAACCTGCAGTCTGAAAAATTAAGTTATTTAACATCAATCACTTAACAGAAATCGCGAATATCTAATCCAGGTCGGTACCTGGCAAAGCAAGTAGGAGGTAAGTTCGCGCCTTTGGCTTAGCCGACAGTTTTTTCATGACAGATAACCGCTCAATCGTGATGCTACTGTCTGATTGGCCTGTTCTTAGAGGAGTGCTGCCAGTGATGTATACCCCTTCAACCGGCGTGATCGTGACCTGTAGCGGCACCTGAACACCTCCACCCGTTAGGGTAGGAGCTTTACCCATCTCCAGCCCAGTCACACACGCTGCCCGTCGATTGACACCGATACGCTGATCACCAAAATTGGTCCCAATAGCGCCCGATCCTCTGGGGCTGGCCAGTCCAGCTTTATGTTTGGGCCTTCTTGGATTGGCGCCAACCGTGGTTACCCTTCCCTTCTTGGGCTGATACGACTGCTGCCACTTTCATGATACTTAGCTCTGATCGAAGGATCAGAGGCCACCTCATGCTGGTCACGCTGTGCGCTTTGATCACCCAGAAAAACTCACCTTGTCAAAGCGCAGCAAACCAATAATCCGCAGGAGAGGGAGACGGTCGCTGGCAGCTATCGCATCACCTCCAATGCCTGCCGCACCTGGTCAACGTCCACGTGGACGTACTTCAAGGTTGTCGCGATGCTTCGATGCCCTAAAAGATCCTTGACGATGTGAAGGTTGCTCCTAGGCTGCTTCATCAAGTCCGTCGCGATTGTGTGCCTGAAACGGTGCGGGCTCACATGCACACCGAGCTTGCGGCTCAGAGCAGTGTAGAACCTGGATAGCTGACTCATATTCATCGTTCTGCACAGGTGACGCTGAGAGAACTTGTTAACGTTGAAGAGTTGCTCATTTTGCTTGATGCCGCGCTTCTTGGCGTTCAAGAGCAGGATCCTCAAGTATTTGGCGAGCTTGCTGTGTATGGGCACATAGTGCTCATCAAAGTTCTTCGAGACTTCGGGATGGATGCAGAACTGCAGTTTCTCCATATCCACATCTTGAGGGCGTAGACACAACAGCTCGTTTGCCCGGATTCCCGTGTAGTAGAACGTCTCAAAAACTGTTCGCCAGAACCATGCGGGATGCAGTGGTGCCATCTCAAACGTCTTCATTTCAGAACGTGCCATACCAAAGAGGATGATCCTTGCATCGCGAATCAACCGTTGCTTAACCGTCTTGGGCGGACGATTTGGGCACCTTACCCCGCAACCCTCAAAGGGGTTGTCGAGTTGACTGGTCAGGTTGTTCTTGATGGCGTAGCCGAAGAGCGCCCGCAGATGCCGCAAGTAGGTATTCCAACTCACCTCTTTGATTTCTTTGCCCAAGACCGACTTTCGCCATTTGAGGACTGTAGCCCGGTTGATTTCGTCAATCAGGCAATCCCCCGCGAATCGAATCAGTGCATTCGTGGCCACTCGATATCCTTGCTCGGACGTCTCTCGCAGGTGCTTTTCGAAAAAATAGATCTCCGGCAATTCCGAGATTAAAAGCATGTGGTTTCTTCCTTGACCATTTGTGACCCCTTCAACGCCAGATACGGGTTGTCATAGGGTTTCTCAGTAAAAATCTGAAGCGGATCCTTGAGCAGGTAGCCTCTGATGTCTCTTGTTTTTCTTGGGCCTCGAACCTCACAGGTCCAAATATTCAACCCTGTCGAGCACTTCTGGTGCAGTCCCAGCTTTTCGAAGCAGCGTTGCACCCAGCGCCAGTCGGTGGTGCCCTGTTCTTTAGCCATCCTCGCAATATGAGGGTGTTCTTGTGCATAACGCTGGAAAATCCCAGGCGTCACGAGTAATGCAGATCCAGCAACGCTGTGCACTTTCGCTTTGGAGTCGTTGACGATGATCTTGTGCGTGACCACGCCTAGTCGAAGCCAGCTTACAAAGGCCTCGCCCAATTCCTTTCGAGTCGTCTCCAGGGATGAGTGGCACAACGGGCCTGGTAGGCAATCTGCAGAAAATGAACACGCGAGGTCCTCACCCACAGGCTCAGCCGGCTCTTTCTCATACCAAGGACGACCATCCTCTTCGACCGTCCGAACTAACGACGCCCCCTCCCAGAGATCGTCTGGATACTGCGTAGCCTCCATGTATGCGAGTGGTATAACTTTGTAACTTGCCTCGGAAGAGATTTCCGTAGGAATAGGCTCCGCTTCGAACGCCAGATTGGGTGTATTGCGTGGGAATCCGCACTCAGTTATGTCACTGATTTCCTCCGAAGGCTTCACGACGGGCGTCAAGGTGACAGTGCCGGCAAAAGACGGTGGCCGCTCTCCCCTCTCCCAGATCAAAGCGGGTGCAACTTTTAGAAATGTCAGGGTCTTTTGCCATTTTCCGCTGTGAACCATGGCGGTCCAAATGGCCTTGCCTTCTGCGTTCACTTGAATGATCGCGTTGTCTTGAAGAACGTTGAACAGCGTTGAATTCGACGTGGGAATGGATTCGGCACCTTGAGCAAGCAAATGCGCCCGCAGTTTGTCCGCGACGGTTTTGCTCACCAGCCACAAGGCATCATCGGTCAACCAACCGTCCGATGCTCGAGGTTGATTCAGCTTAAGTTGCTCCGTCACGAGGAACCGCAGGCCCTCAATCAATTGCCGCTGAAGTGAAAGCTTCGGAGCAGCAAGAGCACGAGAGGGGTTACCACCGAGCTCTTGTGCGACAGAAGCTTGATCAGCCTGGACAACGAGCTCACCGAATGTGCCCGCATGTTCATACTGCCCCGCCAGAACGTAGAGCAGAGCACTCCACGGCTCTGGAAATCCGCTTAGCCAATCCATGATGGGCTGCGTCAACACCTGCGTATAAAGCAAGCCGGCCGCTGCAGCGTGCAGCTTGTACTGACGGTCCTTCAGATACCTGAAACGATACTCACGGGAAATCGGACCTTGCCAGGGATGCCAGAGGGTTCCGTCTGCAAAATAAACCTCCACGTCGACGGCGATCTTACCAATGTCATGCAGCAAAGCAGCATAGGCAATAGCGGCAGTCCAGGCCTCCGTCTGAGTTGCTTGAGCCTCGGGAGTTGCCCCCACTGGCAATAGATAGGACTGCCGAATTTTGAGTGCGAAAGCAATGATCTCCAATCCATGATCAAGCATGCCTCCAGCATGAGCATGGTGGTGATTTTCTGAAGCTGGCAACTCCTGAACCAGCGCGGCGTATCGCTTAATTGGGCAGAGGTAGAGCTCATCAAACTGTGGACGAGAAAGCGAGGTGCGCTGCCAGATATGCTCTATCAGCTTACTTCGGCGTGCAGTGCCCAGGAGTTCAACAGGCGTCTTGGGCGCAAGGTAACCGGAAGACAATTCGGCGGTATGGGAGCGGTCGTCACGGACGGTCTTTTTCAGCTTCAATTGCCAGAACATTCAGCTATTCACCTGCATCAATCATCGTTGGAGAGCCTTTTCGCTTTTCAGCTCATGACAGCCCATTTGCAGGTAGGCCTCTTCCCCTTAGATTCCCTTCCAATGTTCCCTTTCCGTTTCGCCACTCATTTATGGCCTTTTGGCACGAGCGACACGAGAGGAAAACTGGTTTGAATGGGGGCGTGTTTATTTTTTATTCGTCAGCGTTTATACCCTCTTCCACTCCCAGCATTCCGATAGCTGAAAAACAGCAATCGCTGGTGATTGGAACAAGCAAAAACCTTGATTTTACGGGGTCAAGCCGGCGTTTCTACCTCATCATCGCGTATAAAAATACGCGTGTTTTTCTGACTCCCCTCTTAGGAAAAAGATGTGAGTTCGTCCTTTCACACAGTCAGCACTATTCGCCCAAAACGGTAGGCTTTATCCGAAGACACTTTGCGATATTTCCATAGCCCGGGACCGTGAGCATTTTGTTTGATGTTTCTATGCTCGAATTGCGAGCAAAGCGACCTAACGGCATACAGTCAACGCAGGCCGCACCCCACAAAACTTTTACTTCAACATCGCTCGCAGCCGAAAACTGACGGAGGTGTGAATTGAACAGTCCAACCCCAACCCACAAAGCGCAGGAGCCATTGCTGACCACTGCGTCGCCCTTCCATAACTTCCAGTATTTTCCCGAAAGTCGATACCTATTGCAGGTCCTCCCCGAAGCACCAGCGATCGACGCGTTGAATTCATCAAGTTGCTTGTTGGCCGCCGCGACGAGCTTCTGTGATCGCCTGATGGATGAAGACGCACATGCCAATGAAATCTATGGGCTGCGCTTTATCTTGGAGGCCTCAAGGGCACTCGTAATCTCAGCGACAAGGAGTGTTGAGTTCGGCAACCGCCAAGGCGGTACAAAATGATCTGCATGCCGAAAGCAGAGCGGCTGTGGGCCGCGTCACAAGGGCTGTGTGCCCTTACTGATGTCCTGATCACAAGCGTCACCCATGAAGAGACCTCAGCCCTATCCTGCGATATTCAAGGAAAGCATCTGCACGGATATCTACTTGCCATGCAGTATCTGGCCTTAGAGATTGAGTCAGCGACCTACGACGCTTGGGAGAACGCGGACAACCCGACTTACCTCAATGAGGAGGATCAGAAGCAAGCGCGTGAAGAAATGCACGGACTGTCTAACACCGTTTCAGTGCTTACCTGGATTCAAAAACCCGTAACGGTGAAAGGTCACCGAGGAGCAACGCTATGAGCGCTTCACTCAACAAACTCATATCGATCACCGACGAATCCTTGAGTGCCATGGAAGATGCTCATCAAGCACTGAAGTCAGCTGAGGCTGCATTCAAGACCCTGAAGGCTGTCGTCAGTGAACATTCAGATGCATTTCACTTAGCACGGATGGGGGAGCTGTTCTGTATGGATCAGGCAGGAGGACTGGATTGTTCTCACGAGACCTACACGGGTCAATTCGAAGCTCTGCTCTTAGAGACTCGGAATGAGGTGCACCCATGAGCAACGTCGAAACGCTCCCTGATCGTCTGGAATGCCAGTTGCTGACCATCATTGTGCTGTCCAAGGTTTTGACAAACAACGCAGGATATAAAGGCTGTGCTGATCCTCCTCAGATTGATAGTGAGGGCGAAAACGCGATTTACTCGGCCATAACGTTTATCAGTGAAATGGCGCACGGCAGTTTTTGTGATTTGATGAACGCCTCGGAGGTCACTCCATGAATGCACTTTCAATCAATGCGCTTCTTCCCAATATGCTGACGGAGTTCTCAGCACTCGTCGTGAATCCAAAGGCACGACCTACACAGGAGCAAATCGCGAGACTTGAAACACTGAAACAAGGAGCCG
Organism: Pseudomonas sp. 1 R 17; assembly: GCF_900067035.1. Taxonomy (NCBI): domain Bacteria; kingdom Pseudomonadati; phylum Pseudomonadota; class Gammaproteobacteria; order Pseudomonadales; family Pseudomonadaceae; genus Pseudomonas; species Pseudomonas sp. 1 R 17. Next base: position 73,928 of record NZ_FKLB01000042.1, on the reverse strand, counting down.
CCAACTCAGCGTTCACGGCAGAGCTAGGAGTCAGTGCTGTTGGCGCCGCAATTGGTGTGTGCGTTGGAGAGATCGAGGAAACGCACCTTCGCAATCTTGGTTGGCTGTTAGAGATGCTTGGAGAAATTTCGGGCAGCGCCCGCCACATAGAGCACGAAGCAACGCATTACCTGCGAATGGCTGAACCTAAATGATGACGAGCTAAAAATCGGAGCTCATCCCGCGACGGCAGCTGGCTGGCCGTCGCACTCTCAACGCGCCGATAAAAAGACATCCAAGATCTTTTCCAACGTTGAGCCGTCAATCAAGAAGATCGATTGTTCCTACATTCTCTATCGACATCGCCGTCTAGAAATAATGATCCATCATTCCCATCCTTCCCAAGTGCCTGCTGACGTTGTCAGCAACATGCTCAGGGCAGCTTTGATCTAGAAAGCTGCAACGTACATACCGTACGCCGATCACCACCCAACCGCTAAAGCATTCAATTTGTGGTCACACGTCAGCGTTATCGACGTGGAATGCCTACCACACCACCCAACGGGGAAATCACTTTCCCCAGGGGACGAGTGACTCCTCGTTTTCATTTTGAAACGGAGAAGCTCATGTCCCAATCGTTCACCAACGAAACGAAGTATTTCGATCTGCACACCCGCGGTATTGGCTACCTATGCCGGGCTCGTGAGGTTGCCGTCAGTAGGGCTGAGCCTTATCTGGCGGTCACTGTCGCTGCGCTTCATGGGGCAGCCCATGACGTTGAATACACCTACATCGATTGCCGAGTAACCGGTGCCGAGGCCTACATGTTGATCAGTCACTGTAAAGAGGAGATCAACTCCGGGTCTAAGGTCCTGGTGGGATTCACCATAGGCGATATCTGGATCTCGCCTTTCACGTACCAAAAGGGCGATAAAAAAGGTCAGCCAGGTGCAAGCCTTAAGGGCCGGCTGCTCTATATCTCCATGCTCAGAATCAACGGCGAAACTGTGTTCAGGGCTCCTCCCAAGGAACCCGCACAAAACGCCTCGTCCAACATCATCCCGGACAGTTCAGAACCCGCTAATAGCGATGGTTGATCGGCTAACAAATTAGGCGTCTCTTTAGGCGCCCTCACCCACCTTCGGGGGAACACGATTCCCCACAAGGATCGCGAGCCTCCAGAAATTGATCACGAGGTTTTCGATGAGTTCTTCCAACACCCCAGTCGGGCCCCAACTGTCGATCACATGTCGCAAGGAGGAGGACCTGTTGATCGAAACAGCACTGCAAGTCCTTGATCGCAGGCTATTTTCCCGAGGACCTAAGCTTGAAAAACCTCGAGAGGTCTGCGAGTACCTGAAGCTCCAACTGGCAGAGATGGAGCATGAGGTGTTCGCCGTAATCTACCTGGATACCGTGCATAGACTCATCAAATACGAGGTGCTCTTTCACGGTACCGTCAACGCGGCTATTGTTTATCCGCGACAGGTCGTTAAACGGGCTTTAGCCCACAATGCAGCAGCGATAATAATTGCTCACAACCACCCCTCTGGCTGTACTGATCCTAGCCTCGATGATCGTAGGCTGACCAAACGTTTGAAAGAGTCACTGGAGCTGGTGGATATACGAGTTCTCGATCATTTCATCGTAGGTGAAGGCCTTCCAGTTTCTTTCGCTGAATTAGGCTGGCTTTGATTTCACCCTAGGCGCCCTTTCCGGGCGCCCGCTTCTCTCACCTGGCAATTATTTGCAGACCTCACTCAGGAATTCTCCTTTCGTCTACGGGTGCAGCTTTTAGGCTGGCTCAACGTTCAGGATCAAGAATGAATGAGCTGGCTCTTTTCGCAGGTGCTGGTGGTGGAATACTCGGTGGCCAACTCCTGGGATGGCGCACCGTCTGCGCCGTTGAGTGTGATGCCTACGCCGCACAGGTTCTCGCGCAACGACAAAACGATAGAGCCTTGCCGGCTTTCCCGATTTGGTCTGACGTGCGCAGTTTTGACGGTAAACCGTGGAGAGGCATTGTTGATGTGGTATCTGGCGGCTTTCCGTGCCAGGACATCTCCATTCAAGGACGCGGTGCTGGCATCGAGGGCAAACGATCAGGGCTTTGGAAAGAGATGGCTAGAATCGTCGGCGACGTTCGACCTCACGTTGTCTGGCTGGAAAACTCCCCAATGCTCATCACGCGAGGTCTTGCCTTGGTCCTCGGTGATCTTGCCGAAATGGGGTATGACGCGCAGTGGTGTCGTGTATCAGCGGCTGAGTGCGGTGCGCCCCATAAACGCGACAGGATTTGGTTGTTGGCCTACGCCAACAGCGAGCATGGCCAAAGGTTCATCGCTGAAGTCTCTGACGCGCAAATGTGGACGGGATCGAACAAGAGACCGGCTGGATCATGCGGTAATGGCTTCAGACGGTGGCCATCTGAATCCGGAATGGGTCGAGTGGTTGATGGGCTGGCCCAGAGGGTGGACCGGATTAAAGCCCTTGGAAACGGACAGGTACCGCGAGTGGTGGCGAGAGCATTCAGTGTATTGATCACCCCATAAACGCAAATACGTCACCATACTTTTTCTGACAACAACTGACGGCAATGAACAAAGATCGAGCTGCGAGATGCCGACCTCGTACCATTGTTGACCTCAGCGTTAGGCTAACACCCAAGCTCCGAAAGCCCTGACCTGCGGGAGTGGGCATTCGGGTTAGAGACTCAACAGGGGCAAAGGCTTGTATCTATCGTTGTAATACCGCCCTCCAACGCGCGTAAACGCCGCCTCTCGCCTAACCTCTAACTGCCACTACGGCAAACAGAGGAGGATATTTATGAAATGGTTCATTCCAGCGGCTTTGCTGATGTCGATATTCGCCACGTCGGCTCAAGCAACGCAGAAAACGGCTGTCTCTACCACTCAACTCACTAAAAGCGCTGCGTGTACAGAAGCGCAGTTTGCGGCACAGCATGCAGGGGGCACAAACCTCCAAGAATGTAAGTGCCATGGCGGAGGCAGTGCTTGGGTATGTACTGTGGAATTCACCGTAACTCCGTAGCGTGATTGATAGGAGAAATTTGTTATCTGGAGATGTCCTTCGGTATTCGAGGTAGCTTGCGAAATGTATTTGCCGGAGGTTCCTTCTGAGCGCTGCTAGGGATGCAGTACGTAGTCGAGCATGCCTATCCAGATACGGGCTAACATCGCCTTTTCCGTGCTTTTTGCTTGATAAGTAACACCCATAGTGCAACAGTATTAGTAGAACGCCCTAACTGATACAGTCACCCCTCATGTTCATCCGCGCATACCTCCGAGCTTCCACCGAAGAACAAGACGCCGGCCGCGCCCGTGCCTCGCTCGAGCAATTCGCCAGCGACCACAACAAGGTCATTGCGAGCGTGTACCTGGAGAACGCCAGCGGCGCCACCGCCGACCGGCCTGAGCTGCTGCGCCTGCTTAAGGATGCCCGCAAGGGGGACTTGTTGCTGGTGGAGTCGATAGACCGCCTCTCCCGCCTACCGGTTGAGGACTGGCAAAAGCTCAAGGCCGCGATCGACTCCAAGGGCCTGCGCATCGTCGCGCTCGACCTGCCGACCAGTCACCAGGGAATGCAGGACACCAAGGGCGACGAGTTCACCGGGCGGATGCTGGGGGCGATCAACTCGATGCTGGTGGAAATGATGGCCGCGATCGCGCGCAAGGATTACGAGCAGCGCCGCGAGCGCCAGGCTCAAGGCATCGAAAAGGCCAAGGCTGAGGGCAAGTATCAAGGCCGGCCAATCGACACCGATCTGCATAAGCGGGTGAAGGAACTACTCAAAGCAGGTCTTGGAATTCGCGCTACAGCCCGGCACGCAGACTGCTCGACCACCACCGTGCTGCGAATTCGAGATCAACATTCCAACTAATCATGCAGGAGAGAAAGTGATGAAGGACTATCGTAGCCTTTTGAAACAGGGCAGTAAGATCGGTGGGGCAGCAGCAGGAGGCGCCATAGGCTCACTGACGGGCCCCGCAGGAACAGTTCTCGGCGCGGCGCTGGGCGCGGCTGCAAGTGAGGCCTGCGTAACAGTGTTGAGCGACCTCGCAAACCGGTTTCTGTCACCGAAGGAGGAGCAACGAGTAGCAGGCGTAGCCGCCATGGCTATCGAGGGTATCCGTGAAAAACTTCTTTTTGAGCCCCTAAGAAATGATGACTTCTTTGAGGCTGATGATAGCTCCCCCTCAGCAGCAGAAGAGCTTTTTGAAGGGGTACTATTGAATGCGAAGCAGGAGTACGAACAACTCAAGCTTCATTATTTGGCAAATTTCTATACCAACCTAGCGTTTGAAACCTCCGTCAAACGATCCGAAGCAAACTACTTGCTAGGAGTCGCGAAAACGTTGACCTACACCCAGCTCTGCATGCTGGGACTTCGATCGAAGCTGCAATGCCACGAGTATAAGGTCCGTACGCACAACTGGAATTACGGAGACGTGGTATCGGAAGAAACTCAAAATCTGGCCGAACAGGCTGAATACCTTAAACAAAGGCAGTTGTTCCAGAAGCTTTCTCCATTCCAGGCCGACATAACTTTCAACGAAGCCACAACCCTGCCAAGCGCTACGAACCTTTCTACTACCGGGCAACGCCTTTCAAATTTGATGGAATTGCATCTGATCGAGAGGGACGATTTGGAAGCCCTAGCAAAAAACTGGTAATTCCTTCCCGGCGCCAGATGCACCCACATAGCACCCATGACCTGAAGTTGTTTTGAGCTTGATCGGCTGAAAGTATCAATTTATGTGATGTCCCAGTCTGCCGTCTCACAGGGCGAGGGCGGACCAGTGGACATCGATCTGCACAAGCGCGCACGAGAATTGCTGGCGCCCGGTCTCGGCATCCGCGCCACTGCACGGCACTCCAACTGCTCAACCACCAAGGTGCTCCGGATTAAAGACAGTCTCGCCCACTAACACCCATGCGCGTATGATCGCACTCTGCCACCAACCAACCAGGGATCGATAATGGCTAAGCACGAAATAAACCTCACTTTGCACACCAAGGTAGTGCAGCGAAAGGACGTAGAAATTGAGGTGCGGAAAGACGATGCGAAGCTTGGCGAATTACTGATCAGCCAGGGAACCATTGACTGGAAACCGCGCGGTGCTCAGCACAAGCTGAAACTCAGTTGGACGCAGTTCGCTGAACTGATGGCCCAGCACGGGCGACGAGTCAACGACTAACGCCTGCTACAAGTTACAGAACAAAAAAAGCCCCGCCTGAGCATCGCCCGGCGGGGCTTTTTGTTGGCCTGCTGCTGCCACCCTGCTGTCACGGAAAAAGTGAACCGTCAGTGGATAGGCGGGAGAGGCCCTAATTATATGGTGTCCCAGGGCCGGTTCGAACGGCCAACCTTCCCCTTAGGAGGGCCGGCCACTCAGCACCATATCATGTCACTTCAACATCAGCAGAACGTTTTCTAAATAGCTAAAAAACCGAATCTTACCTACACAATTACAGGAAACGTCTGACTAGATCATCACAACGTTTAAGTCGACTATTTGGTCTGGATCGCTGTCGTCGACAGCACCTACCCAGGTGACCTTGATCTAGAAGGTCACGACGCCATAAGCGCGTTGATCAGATGCAGTTCGCAAAGCATTCGGGAGCGCGAACAGTCGTCGACTTTTCGCCGACCGGATGCACCAACCCTCACTGTGGCGGGAACCTACCGTCAGGTGGGGGCTCTGCGTCACTTGCCAATCGCAGGAGACAAGATGAAACTATCGCTTGCTTTATATGACGCGCTAATATCTATCAGCGTGCCGAATAGCAAAGCTAAAACTGTTGTAGATGCTTGGGAGGACGACGTGAAAAATTTCGCTTCAAAATCTGATTTAGAGCGTACCGAGTCCCATCTCGAGAGTTCAATCACTGCACTACGTACCGATCTTACTGCTCTGATTAAGGAGCAAGGCGCGGATTTGCGGACCCTGGTTGAGCGTCAAGCCAGTCAATTCCAAAGTTCGGTATCAAAACTCGAATCGAATATTACTGTGCTTCGTTGGCAGTTCTGGCTTCTGGTTTTGTGCTTTGGCTTTCCAATCTTGAAGAACCTTTACGAGGTTTACGGAAAAGTCATCACATCTTGATGAACCGCGTCACCCTCAGCCGGCAGTAACCAACCTGCAGCCTATTCGCTCTAAGACGTCGGTTTTGTCCGCGTCCTGATTCACACCTATTCAGCCCATACGGGGAACACTCCCCGTATGGGCGAGGTGTCTCTCCGTTTTGGGTTTTTTCGGAGAGACACATGAAACTCGAAAATCTTACCTCGCTCCAATCTCAACTGCTCAAACTGCCAGTCGTCTTCTCAGAAGACGCCTGGCACGAAGCGGTTTACCTAGAGCAGCCATCGGACCTTGGCGATCTGGGAAACCGTTTGGGAGAGACCCTAGAAGCCGCGTATGCATGCCTCATCTGCAGATCTAACGAAGTAGACGCGGTTGAACCTTTCTACGATTTCGGGTTGTACCGTTTTCTTCCCTGCAGTGATCGAGTCGATCGGCATTGGTTGGAGCTGCGATTGATCATTGAGCATGAGCAGGACAAACCAACAGTGCTACGCATCATGCTTAGGCGTGAAAGCATTTCAAGCGGTCTGAGGCGCACTGACGTCTTTTTCGAGCCAGGCGCACTGATGATGACCGCGGGTGTACACACACTGATTGAAAAGGGACTGCTGAACTTTCACCCTTACCTCAATCGCCACCTCAGTGGTGATTGGGGTGACATATGCGATGAAGACAAGCTGAGCAATGAGCAAGCACTTCAATACGGCGAACGATTGTGCTCAGCCTATGAGATTGATGCAGGGGATCAAAAAAAACTCTGGATCATCACTGAAAGGGACAGGAGCGTCACCACGATGCTTTTGCCCTCCGAGTACTGACTCTCACCTAACCATGCACCAAGCGTGGCTCATGAGCCGTCTAAACGCCCCTCCAGGCGCTTAGACGGCTCGTCTTCGTTTCCCTGCCTTGTGCACCCGGTGAAACTCAAGTGCTGCTGAGAAACCCCCACTGTTGCAGACCACGCCCGCCTTTAAATTAGCTCAGGCATGACACAACATTTCGAATGAACAAACTGATTCGCCAGGAAGCTTTCAGTGCCCACCCTACTCGCCAAATCTCGCATATTTGCTTACTACCGCCAGGAAGGACGCTGCTTCTATTGTGACTATCCGATGTGGGTCAGTTCAGCATTACGGTATGCAAAGCTGTATGGGTGTTCAATCGCACAAGCTCGGCACCTGAAATGCACTGCGGAGCATCTGGTGGCCAAACAAGATGGTGGCAAAGATTACCGCTCGAACATCGCAGCAGCTTGCGACCTGTGCAATCAACGCAGACATCGACGGAATGATGACTTATCTCCTCAAGCATATCGGGAGATAGTGCAACGGAAGCTGAAAAAAGGGCACTGGCATTCATTCAAAATAAGTAGAGTTCAGGTCGAAAAATCACGTCAAACTCTAGGTGGATTGCGCGGCTTCGCCCATCCATGAGCGTTTGCGTGAAGCAGTCATCTGCATAGCGCTTTAGCAGCACGCTCAATTGCCGTGACAAACGGATAACGGTCAAGAGCTGCCGTTGGGCGTCTACGAAGCCAACGGTGACTAACTCTTCTGCACCCTGGTGATGGAGGAGCGAAAATGTTTGCGTTTTCATATCGTGGTCAACGCGCCAGAATGCGTTCAACGCCTACCATCAGATCAGTGAGTGCTGACATTTGTGGGTCTGAGCCAAAATCCAGCAAGGAACGCACATGAATTTCTTCAAGAAGCTTCTCATCTCATTGAAAAGCCCTTCAACCCAAGATGCCCAAACCACACCGCAACCCCTTGAATGCCGAGAGCCGGTCACGCCCAACCACTCGGCTGAGGCTGATGCGGCAAATCAGGCAGCCCGAGAAGCAAGCGCAGCGTGCCTGGATCGTCATTGGGGCTCTGTTGGCACAGTCGAGCGAGATGTCCTTTCCTACATCATTAGTCCGAGCTTTTCGGGTGGCCCTTACTGGCCCTCAACCCGCCAGGCCTACCGGGTGGTTCGTCGTGGCGACACAGTAATCATTGCCACAGAAGGCCTGTCAGACCCCTTCGATGATGCTGAAGGGATGGGCAATGGTTTCGAGATGGAGTTGTTCATAGAAACAGCAGATATACCCGAGCACGCCCGTGGCTCCCTGGGTGAGGTCGATCCTCTCAAACGCAGTTGGGCATTCGAGCTGGTGGAGCACGTTGCCAAAACGGTAGCAGACGCTGGAGGGATCACCCACCAACTCGAACAGCACGGTGCGCTATCTCTTGAGATTCCCGGATTCAGCCGGTCGCACCATATGAGTGATCAGCTACCCAAACTCTTCGTGACCGACGACGATTCTACCGGCGTCTTGCTGGGAGCCCCTGAACCGGATTTCGCTATCCATTTGGATGATATGCCTTTATCCCCGGTCAGATTGGTTCCAGTGGTACTGATCACAGCGTCGGAGCTTGAATACGTTCGTTCTGGTGGGCGAGCAGCACGCGAGGATCTGGTAAGCCGTTTGAAGACTGCTGGGATCGGGCATATGAGCAGCCTCCATCGTGCTAGCGTTGTTTGAGACCGCGCGGCTCTAGGAAACTGGCAGCAGCGAATGACCGTTTTGTAATTCTGATGTGAGCTTTGCTTCGAAAGCTAGCATTTCAAATGCAGCTTGTTTTGGCGGAATTTCACTCTAAAAGACTGCGGACTTTCAACGAACCACCCGCCTCAAAAGGTCATAGGGAATGAGATCGGTAGAGAACAATCCTCCACAGTTCACTCGGATTCCGCTGGCAGCCATCGGCGTCGGGCTGGGCCTTCCGTTGCAGTCTACACAACCGGAAAAGGCCCCTTCTTCCTGGAGAACTTTGCATGCTCTTGGTTACCGCAAGCGGCAGTGCTTTGCATAGCGCTCCTGTGCAAAGCGTCAGGAGAGTCACTGAGGGGAATGGCTACTGCCATGGGGCTTTACTTGTTTCTTTTCGACCTCTGGGTCACAGACTCCATGGGTTGGCTTTTCTATTTATTCAGCTTTCCCGGCATCCTCATCGGGGCATTGCTTGGCGTTTTTTTCAGCCCCTCGCGGAAGGTACTCAAGGCGCTGGTCGCGTTTGCTTGGGTGATTCTCGGTGTAGTGGGAAATTTGGCGGTTCTCGCTATTGCGCTCACATAAGCCTCTCGCAGTCACGGACAATATGATAGGTACTAACAGGCGGCTTGCTGTCATGAGCATCTAATAGAAAACAAAATTCTAGAAGTGAGTCAGTATTTTATGGACGAAGGTTGGCAAAACGACGATTACCTCATCGTTTTTACACAGGATGAAAGCTTCGCTGCGATGAAAGCCTACCGATTTGACCATTACCTGCCGGGTTACACGCTACTGGGCCTAAGGAGCTGGGGCGCCTTTATCGTCATCAACGCTTGCGGAGTAATGTTTACGGTCCCAACGTTGCCGCTCGATTCCTCCTATGTTGCGCCGTTTGGGCTGCCCGATCAGATTTCACTAGAGCCTGACGAGCAGTTCGCAGGGAAGATCAAGTGGCATGTGAAGCCGGTAGTCTGTGGAGGCGATCCAACAGACAAAACGAATGTGTCGTGGATCACTCATGAGCAGCATGCTGAACTTGTCGTCTGGTGGAACGAACAGTACAAGCGAGCCGGAGCGCAGCATTTGATCGACTAATCTTTCAGCCAAAGTCATGTGAGGGGCTGTAGGATTTCGAAATAAGTGCGAGAAAATCGAAATTAATGCGACTACACCGACCGTGAGCAGTAAGGGCCCACCTTCCATCTGACACCTATATTTTCTCGTAAAGCCTCGCCGCCCGTAGTGCCTCGTTAGGGGAGAGCTCGCCAACCCTTCGGAAGCGACTATCCTTATCAGCCGACGTCTCTTTTCGCAGAGGCATGGCGATGGTGCCCTGTAGGGGCGAACTCAAGGAGGGCGGCGAGATGCCAGCCACCGTTCAGCAATTGCTCTATTCAGCAGAAGCAATGTGGGCAGCTTGGAGCCACCCTTACTGGAATCTGATTACCGAAGCCCAGGATATACCACACGACGACAAGGATGAGGTTTACGCCAAGATCGTGAGAGATGTTTACTGCCGCGAGCTGGAGGGGAAGAAGCCATCACTCAATCAAATCATGGGGGACGGCTACGCATGGTCAGCCTCGGGCATGAGTTATCTCCTGCGTAAGGGCGGGCTTACGGAGGAAGAGTTCCCTTTCCAACAGTCACATCATCACTTCATCCGACGTGCAATCGCGGCCCGTAAGGAGAATCATGATTGGGCCTTCTGGGGGTATCGTCACGGAGAGAGTGGCGGCCAACCGCAGGTTGGCGATCTGGTAGCCTATATACGCAACGACGCCATCACTTGGAAGCAGGCAAAGTTGTTCTTTGACGTTGATGATGGCTACAACAGCCATACAGATATCGTCGTCGAGGTGCGACCAGGCGAGATAGATGTGATCGGTGCCAACGTTGCAAACTCAGTGACTAAAAAAACGTTGGCCCTCGATACGGCCGGCCACATCACTAACACAACTACCAAGACCTTTCACTGGTTCGCCACCCTTCGATATATGGGCGGACAAGCGGTGTGAGCATCAGTTAATGAATAGCAGCTCATACCCTGGCGGACAGCAGAGCCTCCACAATTACGTAGTCAGAAAGCTTTGCCAATCGCTGATTTTCATGAGGGCGAATACGTTATCCATCAGCAAAGTTAAAAACACCGTTGCCTCGGAGGCGGTTAGATAGCCAGCACAGATTAACCAGTCCCAGCGTCCGTGCTGAGCTTGGAACGGGCCTCATCCAGCAGACTGAAACTATGCGTCTAGATCAGACGATAGTTTTTTGAGGAAATCTTGGATCTCGTCTTCGTCGATTATAACGTTCAGCTTCTCGCAGAGTTGATCATTGGCTCCGAAGTCATACGCGGGGAAGCCATGACGGACATGGATTGTCACTGTTTTGTCGGGATCGTTACCTTTGGCAGCTTCCGCCGCGATTTCCTTGGTAAACAGTTCGAGGCCTTCCTGGTCAGATTTCGCGGTCGTTTCACCCTGGGATAATGCGGCAAACAGCGACCACACGTACGCGTTGTAGTTTTTGTAGTGGTCGTTGATGAAGATAGCATCTGGGCTATCGCCAGTAAGTGACGGAATCAAATGGCCGATCCACTGGGAGTACGCTTTAGTCGGGGCACCATGCACGTGGGCATAGCTATCACCGAATGCATGAATCAGAAATCCCAGCTGCCAATCGGGCACATCAGAGTTGGGTTGCACCGCGGATATGATCTTCTGCTTCAGTCTATCGCGACGGACTTCAACTTTTTTGGCATCCCCGCCGTGCAGCGAATGCAGTCCGTCGACCACCCGATGCCGAAATGACCAGAAGCCCGGAATTAGGCCATATGCTGCGACAGGAACCGCATTCAACGACCACAGCTCCTTGTCCGGTGTTTGGGTGTAGCAGGAAATGTGTTCCAGCTTGGAGGTGCTGCGGTACCCAGCAAGGTATGCCACGTAGCCCGCAGTGTAGAAATGGCCGTCCTTACCGTAGTACGGGACAAGCACGCCCAAGTTACCCGCCGTCAACTTGCTAACGTCAGGCTGGTTGCCGGGGTCGGCTGATGCCACATTTAGCCTATGAATCTCTGGCGATGCCGAAGAGCAACCGCATTGCAGCACGAAAGCGACTAGCAAAGGGAGATATATTCCCATCGGACGAAGTGAACTCAAGGTAGCGCTTCCTTACGGTGGATGAGGGAAAGCAGGCAAAACAAACATTAGTACAAATCGGCGCCAGAGGGCGCTTTCCTATTGCTCGGACAGCGGTGGCTTTGCGTGTCCACAAAGGGGCTGGTCCGGAAGCAGAGTGACCTGCTGCAACAGCACAGCTCGCATCGCTAACAAGCAGAACTATTACCTGCCTCTTTCTGCGTCGACTCGCGGACTGCGAAAAATATGAGGGAGCTGGCGAGCTTGCACGGATGTCAGTTGACCCAATCATCAACACGAATAATGGAGGCAAGCAGCCATAGAAATTCGTGTAGATAATCCCCGAATATCGACAAGGCGGGTTCTGTTGAAACATATCTATGTTCAGATGGGAATAAAATTTTTCGGTAATGCGTTATAGCTTTTTTTGCCCAAAGTGGATCTTGTGAGCGGCAATAGGCTGGCCACGATAATTGGAACCGTTACGGGCCGGCCATCATTGGAAAATACATCTATTAAATCTAAGCGCTGTGAAGAGCAAAAAATTGGTCAGCATTTCATTACTAAACGGCGGTTATAGACAAGCCCCCCTAGGATTGACTTGCAATGCGATGTCACTTTGCTATCTTCCTTATCATCCAAGATCATGGAGGGAACCTTATGAAGAGCAAAGTATTCGCTAGCATAGCGATCGCCCCCCTCCTGACTTCTTGTGCTTTATTCAACCCCTCCGTTGGCACAGCAAGGATCGAAGAGAATAATCTGGATGCCTCAGGTGCACAGATTTCGCTTAAGCTCAAAATCTCGCTGCAGTCGAAGTCCGAACAACTCGCTTACTGGCAAGCTGGCTCTACTGTGGTGATGGCCGGATTGATCGGGTATGGCGGGTACAACGTCGTCACCAATGGAGGCTCGCACCAGGTAGCTGCGCTCATGGCAGGAGGCGGTGCACTCTATGGCACTAACAGTGTGCTGTATAAGCCCTCGCGTGAGGGCATGTACGCCCGAGCGGTGAGCTCGATCCAGTGCATCGACGGGGCGTTTTCACCCTTCGATACCGCAACTGGGCTACGCCTGAAGAACGCCATCTACGAGCTATCACCTGGTACCTGGAGCACTTTGGAACCCTCCTTCCAATCAGCCTATTTAGTAGCAAAGGCATATGATCTCAAGTACAAGCAGTCGGTCCTTCAGGTTGCTACTGACCTCAACGTGTACCTGGCTGACATGCAACCCACTCCAGAAATCACCTACCGGATACTCACGCGCGCCATCGGGCAACAAATCATTAAGCCCAATATGGACCAAGTGAGCCTAGCCGTTACGACCGGAAGCCAGATAAACACTGGTGGCGCTGCAGACAAAGCGAGTACCAGCACAAAACTAGGCCAATTGAACAACCTGGTCACCAATTTGTACTCGTGGATCGACTCTATCGAAGTAGCGCATCGCTCGTTCAATGTAAACGACGTGGCAGCCTGTAGCGGCCTGAGCATCAACTTCGGTATCGCCGGAGTAACGGAAGGTGGTGTAGTGTCTCTGGGGGCCGGCAGCACAGCGACTTACCAAATCATAGATACGTCAGGAAAACTGGTGACTTATTCCCTACCGATAGATGCATCGGATGCTGGAAAAGTTACTACCGCGATTACCACCAGCGATGGCGTCTTCAATTTGCGGCTCACCGCCACCACCCGGACCACGAAGCCAGTGCGCGTTACAGTGAAAGACAACGGTAAGTTTGGCGCCAGCGTTACCTTTGAAGTGACCATACCCTAAAATTGTGACGAAGCACGCGAACTCCTGCATAGCTTGCCGTGCCGAGGAACTGGTGCGCCACATTTGATTTGTGCAACTTGGCGACAGGTATCTACCTGCCGGCCAGGCAGACATCTAAGGTTTTGGATAGTAGAACTTGCACTCGGCGCCCTTGGGACCGTCTTCAAATGGGAAACCATTGCAGCAGTCAGTCCCGTATGGCCCAACGAAAGTCCCCTCCCGGCAGGCGCCGGGAAGCAGCTTACGCCATCTGTTCCCATGGCTATTGGGGCCGCCGTTGCTCATGAACTCATAGGCGCAATTGTTGGCGCGTTGCTCGGATTTTGGTTTACCTCGGTTGTATTTTTCCTCCCCAACCCGAACGCACTGTTCGTACTTAGACTGATCAAGATCCTGGACGGCCTTGGCGTGAGCGATCATCCCGACGCACTTGGCATGGCCTGGGTTGGTGATGCAGTTCACGCGGCCCTCCAGTGACTGACCGTCCGCCATTAATTCTTTGCACTTGGCATCCAGAGTTGGCTGTGTGGGGGGACTGGCACATGCCTCTCGGAAAAAAGCCGGGGTGAGATCGAAGGTTTTCTTGGTGGGCCCGTTACCACGGTAGGTGACCTCAAGGCACTGCTTTCTACCTGCCTCAATGCAAATTTCGCACTTCTGTCCTTTTATGCACTCACCGTTCTGCGTGCTAGGTAGGTGTGCGAAGTCGGATCGGTTTAGCGAATCGTCAAACACAACGTGCGCATCGCAGTTGCCAGGGCAGGATCGGCCATCATCGTAGACGGTCAAACGGATTGTCTCGGCCTGAACGACGCAGGGAAATAGGGAGAGGATCAGGCATGCAACTAGGGAAAACGCTCGCATAAGTAACCCTATGGTGAATCTGCAGTTGTCCGCGATGAGGCAGAGCGTAGTCACCCAGACGGCCCTTTGCCTGCGATGCGACAAGTGGCATCAGCAATAGGGTTTGGGAATCGATGCTCCACTGAGCGGGATGCCCTCAAGCTGAGACTATTGCAGGCTCAGAACTGCCCGTTGCGGTAGGCAGCTAACGGCCGAGAGCCGCAACCTCAGTGGTCGATCACATGCCATCAATGGGGCGCGGTCGTGATGCCTGAGTATGCGCTACGCCCTTGCGTTTTCCCCCTAAAGCAAAGCTATGACAGAAGATCCCTTAGGGCGCGTCGAAGCCCTTCCTCACTGCGGACTGCAAACGAGGGCAGCTTCCGTGCCTGGGTTGGTACGATTGATGAATCGTCTAAATTGAACAACCAGACTTTCATATGACCAAGTGCTTCCATGCTGAGCGCCAAAGCAAGCTCGTCGTAGCACCATGGGCTTTGAGCGTAGAACCGACTCCAGAGAACTGCAACGATGTCGCTACGGCGGATCGCTTGCTCTAATGTCGGTGGAATCAATTGGTCAGATACAATCTCCCTATCTCCCAATACTGGCTCAATGCCGTAACTTTTAAGCACATGATCTAAAGCCATGCCCATGGCAGCGTCTTGCCGAGCAACGCTGATGAAGATAGTTTTGGGTTGGGTATCGGGTGCTATCGACCGCTTTGCTCGGTCACGTACCAAGTGATTCGAGATTGATACTGTTTTCTCAATGCTTCCCTCACTTTCCAAAATACTTGCGTCGAACCCAGGATTGAGTCGCGCCCAATTACGGCGTCGGTAAATGCGATCTGCCACCCCACCCAAGAACGCAAATGGGATGATTGGCAATCCCTTCGCCTCAGCCAGATGGAGTAGAGTACTTGCGGTCTTCGACACCTTTCCGCCGAGTGCCACGACGACGTCGGCCTTTTCAAGGGCCTGAAGCTGCGCAAGGAGCCAGGCCTGCGACCAAGAACCTTCTTCTTCAGTTTCTGGAGCTGGGTAATTCCAATCCTGAATCGTTAAATTAGCCCCGAAAGTCCGCCGACAAAGCTGCCGTTTTTCCTCGACCTTCGGATGAGTTGGGCTGTGGAAATGAATGGTTCCGCCGCACTTAGCATCGGCATAACCCATTGCTACGTAGTAGTCTGCGGAATCAGGAAATGGACTACAGACATGAAGATGAGCCCCAGCCTGTGCCAGTACGGTACCTAGTTTGAGCGAAGCACGATGTAGTTGAGGCCGTTCAGAATCGACATCGGCAGTCTCTCCCGTCTCACCCCCGATTACGTAGACCGACCTAGCCCACGAATCCAGCGGTTCCGAAGCTGCTGAACCACCGGAGTTAGGCGTATTAAGATTATCGACGTCAAACAAGCCCGCTTCGACAGCATGTTTGAATAGCAAAACAGCGTTCTTGGCAGACAACTCTCGGAACATTCCCTTGGCGACTGTCTCAATCTTCACTTTGCGGGCGTCTGCATAGTCAGAGATGCCGCGAATCGCGATAGTTCTGGGTGTTGGCATATGGATAAGTGCGGCATCATAAACTCCCGCAGTTTCCATCTCCATAGCCGCCGCCTTTCGGTCGACATTTTGTTTGACCCACTCTAGGAAGGCCTTACCCTTACCTACTGCCGGACCGCTGGCGAGATTGAGGTCATCGCCGGCATAAAGCTTGCACTCTCCGCGCATTTCCAAGCCTGCGTTCACAAGCGCTGTTTCGGTCGCAGCCGATATCAATGCAGACCTCAGCTCTCGGGTACTGGTCTGCCACTCCCTATACTTCGACTTGCGGGTCCGGGCAAAAAACTGAAACCGGTTCAGTAGTCGCCGGGAAGTCAAAAAGTGATTTCCCGAAATTTGGAAGTTCCAACTGCCTTCTTCACCATGTGTAGCGGAGTTAGCGAGATATTCGTTGATGCTATCCGGGATAAAGACGTCCCCCGGCTCCATTTCGTTAGTGAGTGATCCCGCGATTCCGATTACAACTACGTCGGCAGGCTTAAATTCTTTGATCAGAAATGAGACCGTGCCAGCAGCGTGAGTGTTCCCCATCTTACCAGCGGGAACCATAGCCACGTTGAAGTCACGGCCTAGCGTCGGCGCATGGATCCCCCCGAAGAAAGCAGTAAGGTTGGCATCCTTGAGCTCCCTAGCTTCAAATTGGTCTCCCAGCACTTCAAGCACTGAATCAGCTTCTTCGCTGAGAGCTACATAGAGGAGAATATCAACGCGGTTAGTCATGTCTTTCGAGGGCCCGGAATAGATGGTTCTTCAACCAAGCAACCATGGAATATTAACAAACAAGCGAGAAGTTTTTCACGTCTCAGCCATATCGCGATCGAATTGCGAACTTTCACTTTGAGTCGATAGCGTTCAGCCAAGACCGGCAGCTATCGGAAAACAGCAGACCGGCTTGGAGCCTGCAGTGAAACATGATTTACATCGATTTGACCGATATCACTTCTACATATCGGAATTTTTTCCTGGCTGCTTTGGTGGCTTCCTGCTCTGCCAGCAGCGTACTCAGAGTGTCTGCCTCATGAACGACCTCAAGCGTCTTTCCTTCAAACTCATTGCTCACACGCAGAGTCACCAGAATCCTTGGGGTGAAGGCGTTTGGGACCTTCTTTTTCGGCACTTTTGATACGGGCACGGCTGCGACGTCTGGCTGGATTTCTTCCACCGGGGCGGCGCTCATTGGCGCAGTTACTATGGCATTGCCGAACAACGCTTTGCGCATCTCTTCTTCAGTCCATTCTTTGTTCATGCTGCTTCTCAAGGGTCTGATCACCAAACCAGTGCAATTCTAACAGCTAGTCTTGGCGAGGCGGTTTACAGCATCAAATGTGTTCTGAGCACTACTCTCCGGTGGAGAACAAGGCTGGTCAGTTTGCATCGGTACGCCCCACATCTCAAATGAACAGATGCAGCGAATCAGCCACAAACACTAACAAGTGTTGAATTGATAGCCAATAGGATCGACCACTGCTTTGTCAACGTAGGTAAAAGCCAGCTTTTGGCCGTCTTTTGCCTGCCGCCAAGGGCTGCAGTCAATTCTATAGGCGTTAATTCGTGATAGGAGGAAATCGGCCAACAGCAGGTGTTAAGAACAAAAAAATAGATGCTTCGTATTTCTTCCCGGTTTGACGATTTCTCGACGTCCGTGTCCCCTGGGCTGGCAAGTGGAGTCGACAAATCAACCAGTCCCTTTTTTCTTAAGTATGCGCAAATGGAATCTCCCATCGTTCTTCAGGATTTTGATGTTGGAGGGCTCGCTACTGACGCGGTCGGGCATGTTGCGCTCTTCACTACGGGTGATCGGGGGCCTATTACTGACTCCGCACTTCCCCCCGTCGAGAACTCCGAAGAATTTTTCCTTTCATTGCCGGAGGTGTCGGATGTAGATCTAGTCACTTCCACGCTTCCCGCGAACGCTTTCGTTGCATTTGCCAAGCGTGAATTCTTTGCATACGACTGGTCGCACGTTCATCGCGATACGTGCTAGGCCTTGAGGGGATATGAGCTGCAATACCGGCCAACGAGTCCACTGACGCTTACCAACGTGCCAGCACCCTTACGAGCATTGGCTGAGGTTACCCGGCTACCTGACGTAACGTTCGGAGCATCTATCATAGCGATAGGTGATAAGGTTTCTTAACCCTTATTCGGCGGCTAGGACGCTATTGGCCGTTTCGCCGATGAACGATAAGTACATGCTGGTCATATCCCATGCAATCGGTGGTCAGAGCGAACGCAAACGCCTGCTCGAGTGAAGTGTAATTTCGCCACGCCCTCCCCTCGTCGCAAGGCTGAAAAAAGGCTGCCAATACAGCAGCCAGCGATCGGATCAGACGCACTCACTTACATCCTATACGGCTAGGCAATTGCCCCTGCTTCGACTTCAGAACGTCCTGAACGGGCTGTGGCAGATTCCCCCAGAAGGTAAGTCCTGATCGTTCCTCGATCTGGGCAACCGTCACCTGATAGGCACAAAAGCTTGCGTCACGAGGGGTCTCTTGATTCATCACGAACGATGCATAAAGCCCATTTTCTGGTGAGCTGCCTACGAAGATGATCTTCCAGTATCCACTAGGGATCGTATGCACCTTGTTCGTTCCGGGTAGCGTCCCTACGAAATGTTCATAGAGCGGCCCCGTGACGACGTATACCTGGGCGATAGAAGGATCTTTGCTGAGATTTCTCTCCTGATCCTCAAGGCGTGCCCAAGGTCCTTGGTTAAGGTCGGATTTCTGAGGGGTGATGTTCGACTGGTAGTTCAGGGTTTGCCAGTCAGGAACACCGCCCATGGAAGCAAGGTTGGCTTGATGCCCGCGATCGATCTTGAGCGCAACATTGGCGCCGTTATAGTCCACGGGATCAAGCGTTTCGCCTGCAGGGACGTCGGGGTCTGTCTTCCAGTTACGTGGACGGCCGCTTGCTGGCGAGTCCTTCGTGATCTTGTACGACACCCAGTTTGCAAACTTGGTCGAGCCATTATTGTTGAGCGTATACGCCTGGCGGTTCAGCGTCAGAGGACTGCCGCCTGTAGGGCACCCCACTGAACAGTTATCAAACTGCAAAGGCTGCTCGGGCGCCATGCGGCTATAAACTTCAGACTCCCGCGACCTGTCAGGTGTAGTACAGGCAGCAAAAAGCGGTAAGAGCAGAAAAGCCAAGTGCCTCAGCTGTATATGTCCTTTCATGATGTTTCTCCTTGGTGTGAATGCGTGAGGCTAGCTAAGTGGAAAAATTCCCCATTCAGGTTCCATAAAGAACTGATCCCTTCACAGAACAAACTAGCGCTTCAGAATGACGATCGTAGCGTTTGAAGCGTTGAACCGCATGACTTGGAAAAGCTATCGTTGGGAAAGGGCCTCATGGCAGGGCGTCGCGCCCTCCCATGCTGCGTTGCCCCACTATCGAAGCGAAAGGTCAATCAACTCAACCTGGTACCTGTACCGGGCAGCAATGTGTTTGATAAGAACGGCGCCGAGCGAAAGTCCAAAAATCAAAGCCGCAGCGTAAAGCAGCACAGTGTCTCCAATATTGCTAAGTCCTGGGCCGGCACGAAGGGTTCTCTGGATCCAAGGAAAACCACCGAACTTTTCTGAGAATACGTAAGCCGTTGCGAACAAGCCTAGGGCAGCCGTCTTATCCCCAAAAAACCACGTCACACGCGCCTCAATGCGCTTGATCTTGAGCTCAAGCCACATTTTAGCTTCGGTGAGCGCATTGACGCCGTGTCGCCGCAAACGGTTTGCAATGCTTTGCTCATGAATAATGTCGCCCCGCAGGTTTTCATATGTCACTGCCTCCCATCGGAAGAGTACCCACGCTGAAGCAAAAATCGGAGCAACGAACGACAGCAGCGTGAGTGACATAGACAACGCTATCGCCACCAGAGCAGCATTCTGTACCACTTCCGACAACGCCTTTGCTGGATCCTTGAAATAGCCAAGCAACGCGGGCGGAGCCAACAACACCCCGGATAAAATCAGGCTCCATTTGGAAAGCAGTTCTGCTTTTTTCTCCAAGCCCGTACGCCGCTCTGATGCTCTTCGAGGCTTACAAGTACTGAGCTCTTTTAAGACGGCGAGCGTCTTCACCAATGTCGTTGAAGGCTTACCTTCAGCTTCCTTTTTTTTCATTATGCAATCCATGTTGATGAGGACTAAAGAGCAACAACAGCCGGTTCTTTAGCCCGGTGTGTTAGCGGGTTAAAATTTCTGACCACTACGTATTCACTGGGCCATCGTCTGCTTTTTTCGACAGCAATGCCTAACGCGTCAACCAGTTATTGCTGTGTCTCTCCAATCTCTGCACGCGCTTATATTGTTTCCAGAAAAGGTAAACACCACCGATAAGAATGGTTGTTGCTCCCGAGAGGACGAACCACCTCGGATAAAAAATAGGCTCGACCGCCCATTCCTGCGTCGCGGCCCAAGAGCGTACGAAGGTTTGTCCAACTCCGTCGAACGCGCCCTGGCTAAGGAAATACCCGAGCAACGTGCAGACGATGCCGGGGACCCAGTGGTTTAGAAACGTAATCAGCTTGGTCATTGGAAATGTCATCCGTGGCGGTGGGAGAATTCAACAGCATGTCACCCGGCCAATTTTGGTTCCACTCAACTGAATGCACTTTGATAGGCCTGACCGAAGCCGAAGTCAGAATCACAAAAATCGACTCATCCTCAAGGCTCGCCATCACCCGAAACCGCCCCTTGCCATACCAGTTTCCTTGCAGCACTCCTCCACCGCATTTGCAAAGGTAAGGCCTCGATTCTTATGAGGCCACAGGGATGCCCCTTCCGCGAAACAAGACAAACACAGCGAGTCTCCATCTCTCACTTTTCCTGGTCGTAGCCCTTCTTTCCGGCTGTACTTCAACGCCCTATAAAGATCCGGCTGTCATTGCATTGAACGTCAGGGAAATCCCCATGGCTGCTCAGCCCCCTGCAATTGCGTTACAGGTTGAGCACTCTTCAGATATTCGTCTTGGACGATACACGAAGGCCAGCACATCACCCCGACCAGACCAATTGGACCTGCTGAGCCAGGTGGTCAACATCCAAATACCTCAAAGCCTTACGCCAACCGTCCAGAACGCACTGACCTACGTATTACGCTACTCGGGCTACAGCTTGTGTCCAGCGACAAGCGAGTTACGCCAACTCTACGCACATCCCCTGCCTGCCTCGCACTATCGTCTGGGCCCCATCACCTTGCGCAGTGCATTGGTGACGTTAGCGGGATCGGCCTGGCAGCCAACGGTTGACGAGAAGGCGCGGCGCATCTGTTTTGTCTCGCGGATGGCACCTGCCATTCCCGCGCGTCTCATATCAAATCCAGAACGCTCGTTGACGGAGATGAAGCAATGAATCGGCCTTCCCTCGCGACTCTCCAAAATGGAGCGCTGGTGCTGCTCAGTGCGACGTCGCTGTACCTCATGAATGAAGTGGCCGGGCTCTCTACAGCCATAGGAGGACGTCCCTCAACAGACCAGCTTGAGGCCTTGCAACTTCAACTCGACAGACTGGACAGTGACGTTAACGACGCAAAACAGCCAGGCTTTGTGACACTGGAAGATTTTGAGCTCAATCAACAGACGCTCACCGAGCGTCTGGACGCCTTGGATCAAGCCCCTGACCATTGCGAAAGCATCGAGCAATTGCAGGAGGAGCTTGCAGCGTTATCGAAAGATGTCATGGGCGCGAAGACTCAGTTGCTCCGCCTAGAAACGGCTGTTGAGAACCGTACAGTCGCCGCGCCAAAACTTGTTGAGCCACACCTCACCAAACCAGCAGCCCCCCTTGCCGCTCGTAAACCAGCTTCTTTGCCTTTCAACATCCTAGGGGTCGACTCAAGAGGCACAGAGATTTTCCTGGCCGTTGCTGCCTTCGACCTATCCCACCTGGCCGATGTCGTCCTGATGCGGCCTTCCGCCTCATTCATGGGCTGGAGGCTGAACTCTCTCCTCCCAGATGAAGCCCACTTCATACGACCTGATGGTTCTTCACACCTCGTGACGATCAGATAGGCGAACGACATGAAAATTGATCACTAAAGTCGTTTTGCTTGGCGCCCCACTTCTGACGACCTGGCTGACAGCAGTTGCCGAAGATCATCAATCCGCACTCGAAAGAAGCCGTCTGCAAGAGCACCTCACCTCCTCCCTGGAAGAGTCAAAAGCCAGGGCATGGAATCTGCAACCGGAGGAATGGCAACGCTACAAGCTTTTGATGGAAGGACCTTTGGGCCTCTACTCACCAGGTATCGATCCACTGACGGCGTTAGGCATCGAAGCACGTACCCGCGAGGAGCAGAAGCGATTCACGGAGATGCAGGCGCATGCGGAATACAACCGCGTCACGAAGCTGTTCGCTTATCAGAACGCGTACAACGAAACCTTCGCCCGCCTTTATCCCAATCTGCTCCCGGTGGACCTACTCAGCGCCTCCCCCACCGTTCAGTCGCCACCCGTGACGCTGCCCGCAAGACTGGCCGTTTTCGTGTCTATCGACTGCAAGGGTTGTGTTGAACGGGTTCAACGCTTGCAGAGCGCCAACCATCCCTTTGATCTCTACGTTGTCGGTACGAAAGGCAAAGATGAGTTGATCCGCGGCTGGGCAGACAATGCCCGTATCGACATCCAGAAAGTCCGCAATCGCGACATCACCCTGAACCACGACGCGGGTCGCTGGAACAGTGTCGGCGATAAGGGCAGCTTTCCCGCCGTGATGCGCCAGGTGAATGGCCAATGGCAACGGCAGTGAACTTCAGCGGGATGCTGCTCAGTGGGTGTCTTGGCTTTACCTGCACCACTGCCGCTGAAATTCCTCCCCCTGCCTATCAGCTAGCGACCTATGGCAGTGATGTTCCAGCAGAGGTTCTTTATGCGCTTGCCGTGCAAGAGAGCGGAGTCCTATTACGCGGGACGCTGATTCCCTGGCCCTGGACCTTGAACGTCGCAGGCAAGCCCTATCGATTTGCACATCAAGATGACGCGTGCACCGCGCTTTTACAGGCCTTGAATCGGGTGGGCGCTAAAGCGGTTGATGCAGGCTTGGGCCAAATCAATCTCGGCTGGAACGGCAGTCATTTTGTTCATCCGTGCGAAGCGTTGAACCCGTATCGAAACCTCCAGGTCGCCGCCGCTCTCCTCCAGCAGCATAAGACCCCAGACACCACCTGGATCACCGCCGCCGGACGTTATCACCGCCCTGCGGGAGGTCCACCGGCCGCCCGCTATCGCACGTCTTTCGCCAATCACCTTAGTCGTATCACGCAACCATCCCTTCAAGGAACGAAGTCACCATGAAATGCACACTTTCACTGGGCGCCCTCTCGCTGGCGTTTTCAACCCTTTCCTGGGCAGCGCTGAATGGGGTCGAAGACTCGGATTGGAACTCGACTGTGCCCGACTACCGCATCCTGAATCCCCCAACTGAGCGCACGTCGACGAAAGCCACTGCGCTCCCACTGGTACGCCTGGATCCTTACAGTGAAGCGGACATGTTGCCGGTGAAGTCGGAGCGACTCAGCCCAGGCACGGTCGAAAGCCGAGTGACCAACCACCCAGGACTGGCTCCCATTTTCCTGATTGGGGACGACGACCTTTCGCGACGTTGGTTATCGTCACGCAAGGAGGTGCTGCTGAAACTCAATGCCGTGGGCCTGGTGGTCAACGTTCAACAGATAGGAGCCCTCACAGCGCTACGCGACCTCGGCACAGGATTGGAGATGGTGCCGGCATCCGCTGACGAGCTTGCAGAGCGCTTGGGCATTCAACACTACCCCCTGCTGATAACGGCATCCGGTATAGAGCAGTAGCCATGGCCAACTCTCATACCATCGAGGCACTACTGCGCCCTGCCGTTGAGCTTTTCACCGTGACCGTCTGCGCTATTGGGGCATTTTTAAGTCTCTTTGCCCCCTGGTCGTTAGCACTTACGCCATTGTTTGGAATGGCGGCAGCCGCCTTCTTTTTGATCTTTGGTTGGATACGCCTACAGCAAGCGCTATTCGTCCTGCGTTATCGCCGGAACATTCGCCGCCTGCCTCGCTACATCATGACCAGCAAAAACGTCCCCGTGAGCAACCGGCGTCTGTTCATAGGCATAGGCTTTAAGTGGGAGCAACGTCACACCCAGCGCCTGACACAAACCTATCGACCAGAGTTTCGCAGGTACGTGGAGCCCACAGCACTTTTCCAGGCTGCCAGACGCATGGAGGAGAGAATGGAATATGCCCGCTTTCCAATGAATGTGCTTCCCAAACTCACGTCTTGGGACAACCCACTCAACCCCGTACGCCCCCTGCCCCCCGTTGGTGGCTCTGCGCGTCTACATGGGGTTGAGCCAAACGAGGTTGAGGTGTCGCTGCCCCTCGGCGAACGCGTAGGTCATAGCCTGATTCTGGGTACTACCCGAGTGGGCAAAACCCGTTTGGCTGAACTGTTTATCACCCAGGATATTCGCCGAGTGAAGTCTGTTGGCGGTCTAAGAGAGTTCGAGCCGGTGATCGTATTTGACCCAAAGGGTGATGCTGATCTACTCAAACGCATGTATCTCGAAGCCCAACGAGCAGGTCGCGAGGGGGAGTTCTACGTCTTTCATCTGGGTTGGCCGGACTTCTCTTCTCGATACAACGCCATTGGGCGTTTCGGCAGAATCTCAGAGGTAGCCAGCCGGATTTCAGGACAGTTGTCGGGGGAAGGTAACAGCGCAGCCTTCCGTGAGTTCGCCTGGCGTTTCGTCAACATCATCGCACGTGCCCTGGTGGAGCTTGGCGTTCGGCCCGACTACCTGAAGATCCAGCAGCATGTGATCAACATCGATGCGTTGTTCATTGAATACAGCGGCCACTACTTCGCCAAGCACGACGCCAAAGCGTGGGAGGTGATCGTAACGATAGAGGGTGCGCTGAACGAGAAGAACACACCCTTCAACATGCGCGGTCGCCAAAAGCGTGTGGCCGCGATCGACCATTATCTCTCCAAAACCCGCGTGGCCGATCCCGTCATGGATGGGCTGCGTTCAGCAGTGCGGTACGACAAGACCTACTTCGACAAGATCGTTGCGTCCTTGCTGCCCCTTCTGGAAAAACTGACTACCGGCCGTATGGCAGAGCTGATATCGCCCAACTACACCGACCTGAATGACCCCCGTCCCATCTTTGATTGGATGCAGGTCATTCGCAAACGCGCGATCGTCTACGTTGGGCTCGACGCGCTGTCAGATCCAGAAGTCGCTGCGGCGGTGGGCAACTCAATGTTTTCCGATTTGGTGTCGGTCGCTGGCCACATCTACAAGTTCGGCATTGACGACGGTTTACCCGGGGCTTCGAGCGATCAGAAAATCCCGATCAACCTGCATGCTGATGAATTCAACGAGTTGATGGGGGATGAGTTCATCCCGATGATCAACAAGGGCGGTGGTGCCGGCATCCAGGTCAGCGCGTATACACAAACCATCAGTGACATCGAAGCGAAGATCGGCAACCGAGCCAAAGCAGGCCAAGTCGTCGGCAACTTCAACAACCTGTTCATGCTAAGGGTGCGAGAGACCGCAACGGCTGAATTGCTGACCAAACAATTGCCCAAGGTAGAGGTGTACTCAACCACCCTGGTGAGTGGTGCGACAGACAGTTCAGACCCCTCTGGCAACACAGACTTCACGAGCAACACACAAGACCGAGTGAGTTCTACGAGCGTGCCATTGATTGAGCCAGCTCATGTGGTGAGCCTACCCAAAGGGCAAGCCTTTGCACTCCTAGAAGGGGGAAATCTCTGGAAGATCCGGATGCCCTTACCCGCCCCTGACCCTGATGAGCTGATGCCCAAAGACTTACGAACCCTCGCCGAGAATATGCGCAACAGCTATGTAGATGGCGGCGGTGAATGGTGGACCAGTAGCGGAACTCGATCGCTGGATGAAACGTTACCTAGCGAGCTTCTCGACGATGAGGCTATCCCCGACGCGCTCGAGGCAACAGACTCATGAGATGGCCGTCGCGCATGGAGCTGCGTTTCATCACTCTAAGGGCGTTGGCACCGGCCGTTCGAGAGATATCAGGCGAGCTGGAGCTTCTGCTGGGCTACGCCAAGCTGGGGATCTACGACGGGCACGCACTTTTCGATCAGTTGCAAGACCAAGGTCTCAAACCGCATTGGAAGAGCCCAAGCCACATTCAAATCGAAGACCCTGTGGCGGGGTCCCTTCTGGTGTGCTTTCAACACTGCCACATGACCATTCACTGACCTGGACGAGACCATGGCAAGCACCGCTGAAACTGCCAAGCGCCAGCAGCAGTACCGTGAAAAGGGTTGGATCCGCAAAGCGTTGAGCGTGCCTTTCTCCCTGCTGGGCATCCTTCTGGTCTCACTGTTTTTTAGCATCGTGACGGAGTGGATTGGACTGTATTTCTTCTGGCGCGAAGAAGGCTGGCACCACTCGCGGGGTATGCTCAACAACGAGCTGGACTGGTTGTCCACCTCATTCACCCAGAGCCTGTTGATCCAAGATCCTGACCACTTCGTCCGGAACACGATTGGCTTGGCCTACGAATGGGGCTTCGAGAAAACAGGGATCGTCAACTGGATCAGGCTTGCATCTGAGCAAGCCAGGCAGAACAGCGCCAGTGGTGCAGATCTGCAGCACTACATCAGTGTTGCCTATGTGCAGATTGAGAATTTCGGCCTGACCGCCGTGTATGCAGCGCTGACGTTTCTGACCAGGCTGTTGATTCTGACGCTAAGCCTTCCACTTTTTTTGATGGCGGCACTCACAGGTCTGATAGATGGACTGGTGCGTCGCGACCTTCGCAGGTTTGGCGCTGGGCGCGAATCCGGGTTCATTTACCATCGGGCCAAGATGTTGATTGTGCCGTTACTGGTTTCGCCCTGGATAATTTATCCAGCACTTCCCATAAGCATCAGTCCGCTTCTAATTCTGCTCCCAATGGCAGCAACCTTCGGGATAACGGTTAGCATTTCAGCAGGCAGTTTCAAAAAGTACCTTTGAGTGACGATTTCGTCGGCGCTGAATGGAAATATCCGAGTGATCATCATCGAGAGCATTCGATGTTTTATCAAAAATTCTGGGTACCAGTTTTACGTAGTCGAAACGTAAAAACCTCCACCGACAAACGTGAATCGCCTTTGGTTTCGTAGACATGTCGAACGGCTTCGAAGGGTCGATTGATGCCTGTCATAAGGGGCAGAAATCGGCCAAAAGCAGACGGAAGTGATAGTGAGAAACCGCGAGAAAATTTCGTCGACGTAGGAATGAGGAACCGAGGTAGTTTTCAAGCAAGATTGGCAGTAATCTGCATATCACTCAACGGCTTTCGCCCTAAGGTTGCGCGAAAGTTTCATCCACAGATAAAGCCAAAATGCTTAAAAGTTTTATCAATTACAAGGAGCAGTAAATGGTCGACTTTAAGAAAAAGCTAAAAAACAAAACTATTGAAAAAAAGATAGATCCAACAGAAATATACGACTCACTGGATCGAAGAAGCGAAGCAGGCCCGCTACGCCCGTCTCAAGAAACGCTTTTAAAAGAATGGCATTACTCTCGAAGAAACTTGAAAGACAGTGTGGTGAAGCTTCACACGGGTGAGGGCAAGACCTTGATTGGGCTTTTGATACTTCAGTCGAAGCTAAATGAGTCCGGAAAACCATGTGTCTTTTTATGCCCCAACATATATTTAGCGAAACAAGTAACGTCTGAAGCTAAAAAATTTGGTATACCATTCTGCGAAATTGGTAAAGATCGCGAACTGCCCGACGAGTTTATCGCAGGGAAGACTCTTTTGATTACACACATTCAAAAGCTTTTCAATGGGAGAACGAAGTTTGGTCTTAATAACAAATCCGTTGAAGTCGGTTCCATTGTTTTAGATGATTCACATGCTTGCATCGACTCGATCAGAAATGCGCTCACTATAAAAATAGATCGAAAACATGCTCTTTACGAAAAAATCATCAGGCTTTTTGATCAGGATTTAAGAGCACAAGGGGAAGGTAGCTTCCTTGAAATCGAGAGTGGCAGTTACAATACCATGTTGCCAGTTCCCTACTGGTCTTGGATTGACCGAAAGGACGAACTGATTCAACTTCTGCTGAATCACAAAGATGATAAAGAAATTTTATTTGCGTGGGAGTTAATAAAGAACAATCTAGAAAACTGCCAGGCATTTATAGCCGGAACCTATCTCGAAATTTCGCCTATTTTGATTCCGATAAATGCATTCGGATCTTTCTCTCGAGCGGAACATCGAATTTTAATGTCGGCTACAACGCAAGATGATTCTTTCTCGATAAAAGGTCTTGGATTCGATATTGAAGCAATTAAAAGCCCTCTCACCAACTCTATATTGAAATGGTCGGGTGAGAAAATGATTTTAATTCCTACGTTGATTGATGCCTCTTTAGATAGGGAAAACATAGTAGATTGGCTTGCGAGGCCCGATAAAGATCGTCATTACGGGATCGTATTCCTTACTCCTGATTTTTCAAACAAAACCCAGTATCAACGTCTAGGGGCCGCTGTCGCCGAAACAGAAACTATTTTCGAGCACGTTCAACAACTGAAGACTGGAAAAACTGATACGTCAATAGTTTTTGCGAACAGATATGATGGAATTGACTTACCCGACGACGCTTGTCGAATTCTTATCCTAGACTCGAAGCCTTACTTCGACTCTCTTCTTGACCGTTACGAAGAGGATTGTCGTGCTGGTAGCGATATTATGAACGTAAAGATTGCACAGAAAGTGGAGCAGGGGCTAGGGCGAAGCGTAAGAGGGGAAAAAGATTACAGCGTAATTTTGATAGTTGGTGGTGATCTTACAAAATTTATTAAAAGCCAAGCCACTCACAAATACTTCTCCCCTCAAACAAAAAAGCAGATTGAAATCGGGCTCCAGATTGCAGATGACGCCAAAGCAGAACTAAAAACCAATCCAAACGAGTATGAGGTTTTGGTTAATCTCATGAAGCAGGCCCTCAGTCGGGATGAGGGCTGGAAAGAATATTATATTGAAGAAATGGACGAAATAGGAAAGGCAACGCAGAGCCCTTCTCTGTATGACGTATTGAAAATGGAGTTTGATGCTGAAGTAGCCTTTGCATCTGGAAACGAAAAGCGGGCATGTGAAATCATCCAAAAATTATCAGATAGATTCCAAGACGAACCCTCCGAAAAAGGTTGGTACATCCAGCAGCTTGCCCGCTACACGTACAGACTGAGCAAAGTTGATGCGAATACCATTCAAGGCACCGCCTTCAGGTTAAATACCCAGCTCTTAAAACCGAAAACTGGCGTTAACTACAAAAAAATATCTTTCATCAACGAAAACCGGATCTTGCGAATTCAGAACTGGCTGAAAACGTTTGCCACCCACGAAGAACTTCAACTTTCCGCCAATGGAATTCTAGACAACCTTGCCTTTGGTGTAGCCTCGGAGAAGTTTGAGTTAGCCCTTAAAGAACTTGGACTAGGCCTAGGTTTCGAAAGTCAGAGACCCGATAAGGAAATAAAGAAGGGGCCTGATAATCTATGGTGCATCGGGGTCAATCGTTATATATTTTTAGAGTGCAAAAATGAAGTTGAGTCAAATAGGGCAGAGATTAATAAAAATGAAGCCAGTCAAATGAATACACATTGCGGATGGTTTGAGGAAGTATATGGGGAAGCCGAATGTACAAGAATCCTGGTACACCCCACCAAAAAACTTTCATATGATGGAAACTTCACGCACGATGTCTCAATCATGCGAAAAGGTTCACTGAACAAATTGAAAGAGAACTTTAGGGCATTCATTATGGAGCTACAAAAATTTGACATCCATAATATTTCAACCGAACAAATTAATAAGCTACTCGATTTTCATAACTTAGACCCGAAAAATCTAACTAAAATATACTCGGAGCCTAATATAAAATAATTCAGCATAATTTGTAATGAATGTGGGGGAAGTCAAAAAGCCTCCACACCTCTCTGCTGTTGCGTCATCGAAATTAATCTAAGAGTAAAAAGGGGACTGATTTATATTGCAAAAAAATAAATCCCTCTTTTTCTTCAACAGGTTTATCTCGTAAAACCAGCCCTATATAAATCTCCTTAGTATAGCTTCCTGCAATGTCGTACAGCTGGAGTGGAAAAAGCCTATCGGTACCGACCAAGTTCTTTTTCTGGCGCCCATATTCTGCCGTTCCAAGTGATGGGTGCGATTCTAGGGCCGGCCTGCACAGCATAAGGACTTATGCGTACCTGATGACGGGCGTTAATAACTCTTGAATATCTCTTTAGCGTCCGATTGAACTCTTTCTGCAGCCAGATATATTTTTTTAAAACATGCTCATCACCTCCGTCAAAATTCAAATTCATCGAGTATCTCTCCTTCCAACAGCAAAACTGATCAAGCCGTCGTAATTCCGGTCCAAAGCCACCAACCCGAACATCAAATTTGTTCAAAAAATATAAAATTGAGACTTTCACTCTCAACAATGTATCAATCCAGTTTGAGTCAAAACCGGACTCATACCCAAATGGGTAATTAATAAGGTATTTTCTTCCATCATCATCAACTCTAATTGCATGGCCATTGAGAGGGAATTTTCCTAAATGCTCAGACAACACTTCACAAACAACATCATCGACCAATACCCTGGGATTAGAAGCGCCCGCCTCTAGCTCCAATGCTCTTTGATAAGCGGTACCAAAAAGTATGGGGCCATGATGATAAATCTTTCCGAAGGTTATGCCCCCTCTCATATAAATACCTGCGCAGGCACCTTGAATAGAGAACTTGGTCACTTTATTGCAAAGAGCTTTAAATCCATCAAAACTACCTTCAGCTGAAATTATGATGCAATCTGATATATAGTTTAACCTTGGATCGCCTAGCTCCTTTACTAAACAACCATCAGAAGTCAACTCATAGACATTCAGATCATGATGCCCATTTGACTCTTTGGACTCCTCATGTAAGAAATCTAAAGCCCATGCAACCCTTTCGTAATCTTTGCCACCCTCGCTCTCAGCCTCTATTTTATTTACCAAACCCTTAAAACCTAAAATATCCAAGAAAGCCACAAATCGCGTTTCAATCCCTTTCTTCATCACTTCCATAGACCCTGCTTCAACATTAATAATTTTATTCGAGCCATTCGTATGTAGTGGAGCTTTTTTGCAATAGTAAAAACCACTGAGCCTTAAAATATCACCTGATTAAAAAATCTTGAAATCTCACGTAAGCGAAACGACTAGCTAGCTTGCTTCGTTTCGTGCCATTCGCGCAAGGCCCCTCTTGGCCGATTGTTGCCGTCTCTGAAAGGCAGCTTTGGGTCGATAGCTGCCGGTGACGACTGGCAGTCATCGGCCAAAAGCATCCGGTCAGTCTGGTCCTAGCTGAGGAAGCTGACGCTTGGATCTGTCTATACAGCCATGGGCAGTTCATTATTTTGAGGGGGCCGAGCTTAAGTTTTGTGCAGCGGTGTGCCCAAAAGGTACTTTCAGCGGTTGGTATACCAATAGTTTATAAAACCAAAGTCTTCAACAAAATCGGTCAGAAGTGGGTATTCACTCTCGTGAAAGCGCTCTGGGGTGTTTACAGTTCGTCTGTCTAATAATTACCAAAGTTATTTTTTTGCTGTGAAAACTGACTTGGCGATATGCCATGCCAGCGCTTGAATGCCTGGGAGAAACTTGACAGGTCGCTGAAACCTAAGCGTTCAGCGATCTCAGTCAGGTTGTGACCGTCCTTTAGCAGATTGATGGCGTTGCGACTGCGGACGTCGGCGAGCAGTTTTCGGAATGTTGTCCCTTCCTCTTTTAATCTGCGTTTGAGTGTGCGCGGGCTCACATGTAGTAGTTCGGAAATGCTGGATAGATCGGGCATGCCATTATCCGGGGTGTTCAGGTAGTGCTGCACCAATGCCGTCATCCCGGCGTGTGCGATGCGACGTTGCATCAGTTGCGTGCACATCTGTTCGCACATCGAAACAGTCACCGCGTTGGCTTGAGGTAAAGGGAGACTGAGAAAAGAGCGATTAAAGGCCAAGCTGTTGCTATTAGCCGCGTACGAAGGGGCACACCCCAGCACTTTCACATTGTCAGGGATAGGCGGCGGCTGCTTGCTCAGGCAGAAGCGTGATAACGAGAAGTCATTGCCGCCCAGTTCCTTTAGCAACAGCGCAGCCGCTGACATGTCGCGGGTCAATAGAAATTCGCGTAGGTCCGGTGCTAATCCTAGAACGGCAAAGGTCAGCACTCCTTCATCGCCTTGTTCCTCATAGGCGACCACCGTGAACGCGTAGGTCAACGGCAAAAAGCGCAGCGCCAGGGCCAGCGCATCGCCGACGGTTGCACTGCTAATCAGACCGTAACCGAATAGGCCGTAGGTCGAGAAGTGATAGCGCGTGCCGACTTCGAAACCTAGCCCCGCAGCATGGCCTGATAAACGCAACAGGTTTTCGGCAACGCGCAGCTCCTGGTCGGCAGTTAACTCCAAATTCGGATCGGTCAATTGAGCCAACGTCAGTCCCGAGCCGAGCAAAATCTTTTCAGCCCGAAAACCTTTTTCATCGCCGAACTCAACCATCAGCAAGGTACTGGTCGGACCCCGAAGAAAATTCCTAAAGCTCATACCGAGGTGCCTTCGATGAAAACATTGGCCCAAATAATAAAGTAGTTGTCCCGTTGCAGCATTCGGATCTTTAACAAGGCGCGTCACCATTGAGTCGCACGGTTCGCCGTTCCAACAACAATAAAAGGTCACCGCAGCGCCTGGTCAAGCCAGGTCGCGCGTTTGCGAAACCGCAAACGCCGCTCTGCCTTGCCCAAGGAATAACAACCATGAAAAAGACTTTCGATTTCATTGTCGTCGGCGGAGGTTCCGCTGGTTGCGTGGCGGCCGGACGGTTGTCCGAAGATCCGGACACCAGCGTCTGCTTGCTGGAAGCGGGAGGGGAGGGACGGTCCAGTCTGGTCCGTATTCCTGCTGCGACAGTGGCCATGGTACCGACCAAGGTGAACAACTGGGCCTTCGACACTGTTGCGCAGGCCGCGCTGCTAGGACGTACGGGGTATCAGCCGCGAGGCAAGACGTTGGGCGGCTCTTCGTCGATCAACGCCATGATTTACGTGCGTGGGCATCAGTGGGATTACGACCATTGGGCTTCTCTGGGCAATCCTGGCTGGGGGTACAAGGACGTCTTGCCGTATTTCCTGCGCAGTGAGCATAACGAGCGCATTGATGATGCCTGGCACGGCAGAGACGGGCCGCTATGGGTCAGCGATTTGCGCTCCGACAACCCCTTTCAGCAACGTTTTCTGGAGGCTGCCCGCGAGACCGGGTTGCCGCTCAACGACGACTTTAATGGGGCAGAGCAGGAGGGGGTCGGTGCCTATCAAGTCACGCAAAAACATGGCGAGCGCTACAGTGCGGCACGCGCTTATCTGCTGCCCCACATTGGCGTGCGCGATAACCTGAGCGTTGAAACCCGCGCCCAAGTGCAACGCATTCTGTTCGAAGGTACTCGTGCTGTGGGTGTGGAGGTGTTGCAACACGGACAGGTTTACGTCCTTCGAGCTCGGCGTGAAGTGATCCTTGCCGCAGGTGCGTTCCAGACCCCGCAGTTATTGATGCTCTCCGGCGTGGGGCCGAAGGTGGAGTTGCAGCGCCATGGCATCCCGTTGTTGCACGAACTGCCGGGGGTCGGGCAAAACCTGCAGGATCATCCGGATTTTGTCTTCGTCTACAAGACAAACAGCCTCGACGCCATGGGCGTTTCCCTGGGCGGCTGCCTGAAAATATTGAAGGAGATCTGGAGATTTCGCCAAGAGCGTCGCGGCATGCTCACCTCTAACTTCGCTGAAGGGGGAGCGTTTCTCAAAACCTGCGACACATTAGACAAACCGGATATCCAATTGCATTTTGTCGTTGCCCCGGTCGAAGACCATGCGCGTACCTTGCGCATGGGGCACGGGTTA
Source organism: Pseudomonas sp. 1 R 17 (assembly GCF_900067035.1). NCBI lineage: Bacteria > Pseudomonadati > Pseudomonadota > Gammaproteobacteria > Pseudomonadales > Pseudomonadaceae > Pseudomonas > Pseudomonas sp. 1 R 17. The sequence continues at coordinate 39,995 of NZ_FKLB01000042.1, read as the reverse complement.
TCGTGCCACGTCTGTCTATTACGCCCGCGTAGTCGCGGCAGCGTTACGTTGGCGAGTAACGATCCACAAGCGGCACCGCTGATCGATCCGGCGTTTCTGAAAGATCCGCAGGATCTCGAAGACATGGTCGCGGCATTCAAACTCACCCGTCGTCTGATGCAGGCTCCTTCACTGGCCAAGTGGATCACACGGACCCTGTACACCGAAGGGGTCGAAACCGATGAGCAGATTCGCACTCTGCTGCGTGAGCGCACCGATAGCGTCTATCACCCCGTGGGCACGTGCCGAATGGGCGATGATCCATTGGCCGTGGTCGACGCTCAACTGCGCGTACACGGCTTGCAAGCTCTGCGCATCGTCGACGCATCAATTATGCCGACCCTGATTGGCGGCAACACCAATGCGCCTACGATCATGATCGCCGAGAAGGCCGTGGACTTGATTCGTGGTCTCCCGCAGACGCATTCGTCCGCCCGTTTCGAAAACGCCGTCGCTGCTAAAGAGGTGCCTCATGTCACAGCCTGAAGCGCAAGTCGATAATCAAGCGGACAAGCCCCTGAGCGCCATTATCATCGGTACGGGGTTTGCCGGCATAGGTATGGCCGTGGCCCTTCAAAAGGCAGGGGTGAAGGACTTTCTGATCCTGGAGAAGAAACTCGATGTTGGCGGCGTCTGGAGGGACAACAGTTACCCCGGTGCCGCGTGTGATGTGCCTTCGCATTTGTACTCGTTCTCGTTCGAACCGAACCCGGAATGGAGCCGGGTGTTCGCACCCCAGGCCGAAATTCATGCCTATCTGCGTCGTTGCACAGAGAAGTACGGGTTGCATCCCTCCATTCGTTTTGGCGCTGAAGTGTTGTCCGCTGAATTCGATGAAGCCAACTCGCTCTGGCGTGTGATTCTAAAAGACGGCCAGGTGCTGAGTGCTTCCCTGTTGATCAGTGGTACCGGCCAGCTCAGCCGTCCGGCATTCCCCGCGCTGTCGGGTATGGAGCGCTTCAAGGGCCATGTGTTCCATTCAGCGACCTGGGACCATGATTATCCGTTGGCCGGTAAGCGGGTGGCGGTGGTCGGTACCGGTGCGTCGGCGATTCAGTTCGTACCGGCGATTGCCGCAACTGTCGGGCACCTGAAAGTCTTCCAGCGTTCGCCGGCGCACCTGATGCCACGGCCGGACCGCGCCTACTCCGAAAGGGAAAAGTCGCTTTTTCTCAGAATGCCGGGGTTTATGCGCGCCTACCGCGCTCTAATCTATCTGCGCTACGAATCACGCGCGCTGGCCTTCACCCGTTTCAAAGGCCTGATGAAGTGGGCGGTGGGGGTCCCGTTTCGTCGATTACTGGCCGAGCAAGTGCGCGATCCGTCGTTGCGACAGAAGTTGACACCGGATTATCCGTACGGCTGCAAACGTATTCTACTGTCCAGCGAGTACTTCAAGACCATGAGCCGGTCCAATGTGGAGCTGGTGACGCAGGGAATTGCGCGGGTCAACGAGAGCGGTATTGAGACCGTTGACGGTGAGCGACATGAGGTGGACGCGATCATCTACGGCACCGGTTTTGCGGCAACCAAGTTCCTGGCGCCGATGCGTATCGTCGGACGTGGGGGGGTGGACCTGAACTATGCCTGGCGCAATGGTACGCGTGCCTATCTTGGGTTGACTGTGCCCGAGTTTCCGAACTTCTTCATGTTGTACGGACCGAACACCAATTTGGGGCACAACTCAATCGTTTATATGCTGGAGAGTCAGATTTCTCATGTCATGCGTTGCTGGCGTATGCTCAAGGACACGGGTGCCAATACTGTCGAAGTTGATTCGAGCGTGTATCAACGCTTCCACAGGCGTACTCAGCAGCGCCTGGCCGCTACGGTATGGAGCGGCTGCAAAAGCTGGTACGTCGATGCCTCCGGTAATAACAGCACTAACTGGCCGGGTTTCACACTCAGCTATCGCGGGTTAACTCGTTTTTCAGGCTTGCACACCTATCGTTTCAGCCGTCCGTTCGACGGTGGTTCGACCATAGCAGCCCCCACGGGGCTAAAGGAAAAGCTGAGTGCTGGGTTCTTAAGGCTGTTTTTGCGCACCACATTCCGTTCACTGATCGGTCCGGGCTTGAGCGCTGCGGCGCAGCGTAAAGTGGTGCGCGTGTTGTCGGCATTGATGCCGGGTACGCAAGGTGTGTTTCAGTATCGTCAATTGGTCAATAACGTACCGGTGCAAGTAGTTGCTCCTAAGCAAGGCGAAAACGGTGGGGTGATCCTGTATTTGCACGGTGGGGCGTTTTGTGTGGGGTCGCCGCATACTCACTGGAGCATTACAAGCCGTCTTGCCAGGAGCTCGGGTATGTCGGTGTGGGTGGTTGATTATCGATTGGCACCGGAGAATCCGTGTCCTGCGGGGCTCGATGATGCGTTGCTCTGCTACGAGGCGCTGAGGGCTCAGGGCTATACACCCTCACGGATTTTCCTGGCGGGTGATTCAGCCGGAGCTTCGTTGGCGCTGTGCCTGGCGCTAAAACTACGCGACATATACGTTCGCTTTGCCGGCGCGCTGTTATTGATGTCGCCGATGGTCGACCCACGTCTTAGCGGCACCTCTATGTCCTCGCGCAAAAAGCAAGATCCGATGATCAGTCGAGGCTGGCTGGAGCAGGGGTTGAGGTGGTATGCCGGTGAGCTGATGGAGCAGCCGCTGCAGGTCAGCCTGAAAGGGCTACCGCCGATGATGGTTCAGGTCGGCGACGATGAGTTGCTGCTGTCCGACTCCACTCGCTTAGCCGAGCACGCCATCTGTAGCGGAGTCGATTGTCGTGTGGAGATCTACATGACGCGGTGGCACGTCTTTCAATTGCAAGCGTTCTACCTGCGTTCAGCGGTAAATGCGCTACAGGCCATAGGCAGTTTTGCGCAGGGGCAACTGCCCCGCTCAGGAGAGCAGCAATGAAACCCTACGTGCTCAACGGCCGCGTGGTGGCTATCACGGGCGGTGCCGGCGGCCTTGGGTTGGCTCTGGCCAAGGCGCTTCGCGCCAAAGGCGCCCGGATCGCGCTGCTTGACCTCGATGGCGCGGTTGTAGATGAGAAGGCTCGTGAGCTGGGCGGAACCGATGTCGCAGCTGGCTGGCAAGCAGATGTCTGTTCTCTGGATAGCGTCGAAACAGCCATGGCTTCGGTCGTTCAGCATTTTGGCGGAATCGATGTGGTGATTGCCGGCGCAGGCATCTACGTCGTCGACTCCATGGCCACTATGGAACCTCGTCTATTCGAGCGCCACACCGACATCAACCTCAATGGTGTCTTCCGTACGTTCCGTGCGGTGCTGCCTTACGTGAAGGAGCGTAAGGGCTATCTCATGGCGATCTCATCAATGGCTGCATTCATCCATGGCCCGCTCAGCGGTCACTATGCGGCTAGCAAGGCGGGGGTCTGGGCGCTGTGCGACAGTGTCCGACTTGAGGTACGTCATCTTGGGGTCGGCGTAGGATGCGTGCACCCGACATTTTTCAGGACCCCAATGATGGATGCTGTACAAGCTGATCCAGTCGGGAACAAGGTCTGGGGCGGAAACGAGAGGGGGCTATGGAAAATGATTGGACTCGATGATGTCATCGTCAGCATCGTCAAGGGTATCGAGCGTCGTTGTGACACTGTGATTATTCCCAAGCGCAATACTTTAGTTGCATGGTTGCCAGGCATATTTCGCCGTGTGGTCGAAGCAGTCGGCTTCAAGGATGCGGATATTGTCGAGACCATCCGACTCGCCCAGCAAGCACGCGGCGGAAAATAGGAAAGCTTAATTTCCTCTTGACCCCAACCAATATCTTGATACCAATGACTGCTGATGGCCGGTTAGCGACCGTTGCTCTGATTAGTCATCCTTGTCCTTCACCACGTGGAGGACTTGTCGTGAACATCATCGCTACCTGCAGCCGTCAGCCCTGGAACAAAGGAAAACTGGTCGGGCAGAAAACCCCACTCCGACTGAGCGATATCTGGGCCATCCGAGTAAGGCTTCAAATTGCGGAAAGAACCCGAGATCTGGCTCTCTTCGATCTGGCCATCGACAGCAAGCTTCGAGCCTGCGACTTAACCAAGCTCCGCGTGCGCGATGTCGCTCATGGCGAGCACGTATCATCACGAGCCATGGTGATGCAGCAGAAAACGCAGCGGCCTGTGCAGTTTGAGATCACTGAGCAAACACGGTCTGCTCTCGCGGCCTGGATACACCGGGCCCAGCTACACAGCGAGGACTGCCTTTTTCCTAGCCGGCTGCATACTTCAGACCATCTATCTACTCGTCAATACGCTCGTATCGTCAAAGGCTGGGTTAAAGCCGTAGGCCTTGATCCTGCGATGTATGGCACACACACAATGAGACGTACGAAAGCATCACTGATCTATCGCAGGACGAAGAACCTGCGGGCGGTTCAGTTGCTGCTCGGACATACAAAACTGGAGAGCACTGTGCGATACCTGGGGATTGAGGTCGATGACGCCCTGGAAATGGCGGAACAGACTGAGGTTTGACCATGTATAGCGACGGTCGAAGTCAGACCGTCGCGAACCGGCCAAAAGCTGACGTCACCCAAGCCGCTTCCGCTAACGTCGGACGGTCAGCCTGGGTGGCCGCGCTAACAAATGGTTATATGATCTGCCTACTAAATGAGAGCCGATTCAGGCCTATGCTTCTTCAACAACCACCTGTATGAAAAGAGCACGGCACGATGATAAATGATTCAGATTTGGCCGAAATGATTCCTTCCGCGCTAACAGGTGTAACTGTCGGGATCGGTTCGCAGATCCTGCTTTTTGGCGATATGGCTAGCGTGTTAATTCAGTGCCCATTCGCTTGTGATATCAATAGGGTATGCAAGTGGGGGCATGGTGAAGATGCTGCCACAAGCCCTTTACTTTTCGACTTTCTAAACCACGATGTAGAAGCTTTTTCAATTGATAGTTTTGGGGTTTTCACCATCACCTTCAGTACGCAAATGATCTTGCAAATCCATCCTGAGAAAAATGGATTGGAGTCTTATGTCGTGAGTACGCGGCACGATATATTTCCCATCTTGGTGTGGTAGCCAGGAACGCGATGGCTATACGACGCGAGCCCCGGCCTCCGCTCTGACTCTGGTTGCTGACACCTGTGGGTCGTCAGCTGCCGGTAGAGATAGGCTGCAACCGACCCTGTGCTGTCGCTTGTACCCCATGCACCACTTGAGCAGTGAAGGAGTCCCTATATGAAAAAGCCCCCCTTGTACCTCTTTGCCAAGGTGCGGTGCATTTGTGAGTATCGCCCCAGTGTTACGGCTATCGTGCTGTTTGGTCTCGAGGTTGAGGGTGAGGACGAACCACCGGTTTATATGGAGATTCGCTTCATTGATTACACCAGCCAGCAGATTGAAGGGGACCATCTGATGCTTTCGCTGGAGGAGGCACTTGAGTACGCTCAAGCTGATTACGGTATCCACCAGACTGATTGGCGTGCGATGAACCAAGAGGAAATTGATCGGATTACATGGTAGCTAGAGCAGCTACCGGGCCTGTTCCTGACTCGGCGTTAAAAGACGAGTGAGAACCGCAACTGATCAAGAGGAGCCCCTTCCGATGATCGCTCGCAAGACGTTGCAGCCCTCAAGGCCTCAGAAGGAATCCGTTTCGGACATTGTAGAGTTCGGTAATTTGACTGCTCGCCTGCCGCTATGAGTCGAATGCCAGATCGCAGCTCGACGTTGCACTTAAAGCTGTCAAGGTTGCCTAATGCCCTAGGCAGCGTCCGATCCGAAACTGCCATTGCGTCTTTTACACGCCGAGACCAGAACGGCTTGGGCTTGGATTCGTTCGAACCTTTCGTGGATGGTTCAGTGCAGAATTTGCGCGATGGTTTGCGCGACAAAAGCCGACCATGCAAAGAGATTCTCCGACGCTTGTTCGCTCTCGCTGAGCCAGTACGTCCTGGCACCCATAAAATATCCCCTGACATTGATCCGTAAGTGGCAGCCATCGGCTAGGCGTGAATCACACGCCCTTCAGTTAACATCGATGCCAGGATAAAGATCCGCAGGTGGGTGGTAATCGGGATCTTCAAAACGACTATTGTTGTAATGCATTTTGGCAGTAGGCCCCTCGCCTTCGTACGTCACCTCAGAATTGGGAGTCAGATGCCATCCGGTCCCATCTTTGTCGCGTTCGATCAGCGACGGATACAACGTACATGTCCCGCCCGAACCGGATGTCAGCATGAATTGGTAATAGCGTCCGGCTTGGAGCGTGAACTTCGCCGAGACATAGCAGTAACGAGTGCGTGTCCCGTGGATACGCCAGCGGCTAAATCTGTGTCTCGTGCCCAAGAAGCCTCGCAATAACCGTACATATTTCTGGAAACTGTACAAATCCCTCGCGGTCGAGAAAATGTCCCCCACCACTAACGACTTCTTGCTCGGCTTTGAGGTTGCGGGACAGTTCGATAGATGCTGCCGGCTCAACAATTGAATCGTTGTCGGAAAACAGCGAGATGATTTTCTGTGTACGACGGCAAACTTCCGCGTGGTCCAGCGGTGCATCTGTGAAGGCGTGTAGCTCTGGCAACGTAGACACCGTTCTATCGAAGCCGGAGACCAGCAAGACTCCGCCAGTTAGGGTGTGTGCGGGTAAGGACAACAAGTGCCGTAGAGCAGCGATGCATCCAAGACTATGCCCTATGAGGATCGTGTTTGTGTCAGCTGCTGGCAGTGATTGCTGCAACGCCAATGCCCATTTTATTGGATCAGGATTGAACGAATCAGGCATAGCTGGAATGCTAACTTGCGCGCCTTGCTCCCGTAGCACCTCCGCCAACCAAGGAAACCAGTTCACATTGGGCGAGGCAGTATAACCATGCACAATTACAACGTGTTTACCGTCATAGCGGTTCGATGTTCTGTTGGCTGCATGCATATTGGGTATCAGAGATCAGCGGATTGATCGGTCGCTGATACTACACTTTCTGCTTTCGGCCGGCGAGGATGTCACAGCTGATAAATTGAGCGATCTGGATGATTCCCTGCAACGCGTGTCGTGGTATGCGTCCAATCGCGGCCATCGGCAATGCGGTTGTAATCTAGGGCTGATGGCAATTCGTGGCCGTCAATGACCACGACTCGTGCTGGTCACTCCGTTGAAAATGGCTGGTCAAATGCGATGCAAACGAGTGGTCAAGTGAGGGCCAATTTCGCATGAGTGACACAAGGCCTGATTTCGGCAAACTCGCCCTGCCGCAAGAAGCGATGCAGTCGTGTTTTTTGCGGCACAGGCGGCAATGGCAATGGATCACTGATTTGGATGTGGCGGATGGCTCCTAGGTGACGTCTGCGCATAAGCAGCTTCCTTGGTATACCGTTGTCGTACGCTTTTCCGATCATGCGAAAATGTCAGCGTAACCGTCCACTTAAGTCAGTCGACCTACCTGTAAAGATCCTAACAAACCAAACCGTCGAGGGCGTGGGTGGCTCACAATCACACTGCGATTTATCGGGCTGGCGAGTTGGAGGGCTGATGGGTTTTCGCGAGCAAGCTCGCGCCTACAGGCGTGAGATGTCGGGGGGACGTATGCATAGCGCCAGGTCAGCGCCTTTCCAGCCAGGCAAGCCTGAGCATTTCATGTGCCCCGGTCGGTTACGAGGCACATGGTAGCTCCCTTCAGCCACCGATATCCTGAGGCAACGCCAAGTAGAACGATAAGGCACCAAAATATACTGGCGAGCGTCTGCTTCTGGCCGAAGCACCGCCTCCGATCAGGCTTGTTTGACGCCGTTGGGTAACATCAGCAGGCAAGCATCAGCAACGGCATGGGCAAACGGGGCGAAGTCCTCGGTATTAGCGGCGATGATGTTATCAGTCGCGCCATGGACGCCCGCATAAATGAGCAATGCCACAACGTTCGGATGTTCTGGCGCCCAATTGCCGGCCAGCTTGCCCCCTTCAATAATCGCAAGCAATTGCTCGAGAATAGCGTTCTTCGAGCCGTTGGCACGATCATGATGGTGGTGGTTCACGTAGACGATATCGTGGATACGATATGTCTTGACGTAGGTTTCGATGTTGGCGTGAATCCAGGCGCGAAGACGCTCTTCCCAGTCATCGGCAGCGCAGCGCGCCATTGCATTGTCCAGGCTGAGCATGAAGCGCTCGGTATAGCGCACGGCCAGAGCGTCAAGCATTTCGTTCTTGGAAGAAAAGTAGTGATAAAACGTGCCCTTGGCCACTTGAGCTGACTCAACGATCTCGTTGATCGTGGTGGCCTCGACCCCCTGAGCTAGAAAAAGCTTCTCGGCTGCCGCCATCAGTTCATCCAGACGTACTTCGGCGGGTTTGGTCCGGGGCTTGGGAGCACGTTCTGTCGCCGGAGCTTTTACGGGGGCTTTGGTTTTCATCGTCTCGTTTCAAACAATTCGTCAAAGGAAATCAGTGTAAAGGAGGGAACCAATCGAGGTGGGAAAAAGTTGGAATGATCCATTGACCGACGGTCAGTCGGCAAATATCATGAGGCATGAACATTGATCGCTCCGCCTCAGATAACCCGGTCACCCGCCGCTTTCCCCGCATAGCGGCGCTATGTGCAGCCTACCTCGGCACGTTTCTCGCTACGCTGGATATCAGCGTCGTGAACGTGGCACTACCGACACTGCAAGACGCGTTGCAAACGGATATTTCCGGTCTTCAATGGGTCGTCAATGCATACACGATCTGTTTGTCAGCCTTCATGCTGTCTTCGGGGCCAATCGCCGATCGTTATGGGCATAAGCGGGCCTGGCTGGCAGGTGTAGGGGTGTTTACTGTCGGCTCAGCAGTTTGCGCTATGGCATCCAACCTGGATTTACTGCTGTTCGGGAGGGCGGTGCAGGGGGTCGCCGGTGCGCTTCTGATCCCGGGTGCCCTGCCAATTCTCAGCCATGCATTTCCAGACGCTGAAGAGCGTGCTCACGTCATTGGTGGCTGGTCGGCGTTCAGCGCATTGGCGCTTATCCTGGGGCCATTGCTGGGTGGCTTGTTGCTCCATGGCATAGGTTGGCAGAGTATTTTTGTTATCAACCTGCCTCTTGGGATGATTGCCATAGGCCTGGGCATCTGGGGGATCAGGGAGCACAAACAGCAAGCGCGCACAGCGCTGGATCCGGCAGGGCAAGTGCTCAGCGTCGTGTGTCTTGCCAGCCTGACTTATGGGCTCATCAGTATCGGCCAGCCGGGCTTGAACTCTTTGATACCCATAGCGGCGCTGGCAGTTGCCCTGGTGGTGTTTATTTTGTTTATGTTTGTAGAGCGGTGTGTAGATCGACCGTTATTGCCACTTTCGCTGTTTCGCAGGCGTTCGTTTGCCGTGGTCAACCTGGCCTCTTTTACCCTGGGTTTTTCGTACTACAGCTGCCTGTTCTTCTTCTCGATCTATTTACAGACGATTCAAGGCTTGTCAGTGGTTGAAACGGGTTGGCGAATGATGCCGCAGTTTCTGGTCACCGGCTGCGTGTCGATTTTGTACGGGCGCTTGAGCGCAGTGATGACATCGCGAAGACTTCTGGTGGCCGGTTATGGCGTGACGGCGCTGGCGATGTCTACCATGGTGACCTTCACAGCACATACCCCTTATTGGATTGTGGGCACCCTGTTCGGGCTTCTGGGGCTCGGAGCCGGTCTCGCAGTACCTGCCACCAGCATGGCGGTTATGACCGCCGCACCGATTGATCGTATGGGGGTGGCCTCTACCACGATGAACGCGTTGCGTCAGATGGGCATGACAATCGGCGTCGCCTTTTTGGGCACGCTCATGAGCAGCGAGGCGTCACGAGTGCTAGCTGCCGCGCTGCGTGATCAAGGGGTAGCCAAAGCGCCTGAGATTGCGCGGTATGTGATTGCTCATGGTGTGGCATCAAGTGACTCGCTGATTGTTTCTACACTTTTTGTTCCCGCGATGGAGCACGGGTTTCATGTGGCAATGATGGTTTCCGGGCTCGCCTGTGCACTGGTGGCCCTGATGCTGTTAATCACCTCTTTTGAGGCCGACACCTTGCCATCGCCCCCACCGAAACACACAGATGGCGGCTGACTTTGCTTCAGAGTGGAGCCAGCCTTGAAATTCACCTGCAGTTCTGTGGTCTGTACAACAATCCCGTAAAGGACTGTTTTATGTCTATTCGCCGTACCCTCTGTTTCCTGACGCTGCCGTTGTTCGCAGGTTGCCAGTATTTGCCCCACACCAACTACTTCACCGCGCCCGAAAACGAGCCCAATCCTGCCTGGGTACGTATCGTCGACTACACGCAACATGCCGAAGTTTACCAATACGAAAACGGTAAACGTTCGGGCGGCGCTGTTCGCACCGGCCTCCTGCCGTTCACCCATACACAAGACGTGGGCATGCCCAAGGCAGGGCAAGACCTCACATGGGACTATTACGAAACGCGGATCCGACCCGGTATCGAAACGCAGGTGGATCTTTTCTGGGAGGGGTCACGCACTCGCTCCTGCCACATCTCGACGAAGTTTACTCCCCAAGCCGGACTCTATTACCAGTTCAGGCTGACATCCGGCTCATCAGGCAGCTGTAGGGTGTACGCATCGCTGATTGAGCGCGACACAGAAGGAAACGGTTGGCATCTCACGCCGAATCCGCAGGTGACCTACAACGGTGATGGACCGACGGCCCAAACCTATTACCAGAACAGTAGGTTTGAGGACCCCGATTATCATCCACCTGAAGCTCTGTATCCGGGGATGGACATTTACTAGACAGGTGCACGACTACAAGGAATCGTTAATTGGCTAGCGCGAAATACTTCCGAACGCTCGGCGAGCGAGCCTCAGAAGATGTGTTCGCATGGGCGGCATTTGTCGCGCAAACAGAATTCCAGTGGAAAGACACAGCGTCAGTCCAGGACGCCGTCGCCTGGCAGCGTATTTGGTTCGAGCTTGAAATACTCAACGGGCTTGCGTTGGCGCATTGGGAGGATGAGGGAAAGCCTATTAACTGGTCGAGCCGCTGGAATACCGACTATCGACAAGAAGCGGCGGCCCTGGCGAATGACTTGCTGGAGCTTTTGTGCGATGCAGAATCATCTGGAGGCTGAACCATCACGCTGGTCTCACGCAAAGTGCCCAGAAGTCGGATTGCGGCGAACAACGACCCGACGGTCAGCTCAATAGGCATCTAAACCGCTCTTCAGGGAGTTTCTCTGCAAAAATCGCGTCGGCTTTCAGCAGCACACCCTCAAATATGCCAGCTTATCCATCCCCATCCGCGCGCTTGTGCAATAGAGCATTTTATAAACCGCTCACACCGTATTGTTCCTCACTGCGTTGATGCTCTTTTGGCTGATACTGCGCGTAGAGGTTGTAGAGTGATCACGGGATGACTGCTTCTGGCCGGTTAGCGACGTTCTGACTTCGACCGTCGCTATAAATGGTCAAACCTCAGTCTGTTCCGCCATCTCCAGGGCGTCATCGACCTCAATCCCCAGGTATCGAACAGTGCTCTCCAGCTTCGTATGGCCGAGCAGCAACTGAACCGCCCGCAGGTTCTTCGTCCTGCGATAGATCAGCGATGCCTTCGTACGTCTCATTGAGTGGGTACCATACGTGGCTGGATCAGGGCCCACGGCTTTCACCCAGCCTTTGCGACAGCATGGACATCTCCGAATCCGTTGACGTGCGCGACGCCTCCACACCCAGCGCCATCATTCCGATGGGCGCCGGACCTCAATCTCGACAATGTGGCGAGGACTCAGTCCACGCCGGGCATCGCCGTTGGCGATGGCGACTATATCCTCGTCTTCATCTCCAGCCCAAAGACCTATTAGGCCGTACAGAAAAAAGTCCGCATAGGAGCAGCTAGCATCCCGAACCTGCCAGGCCACGACGGAAGTTTTGCTCGTGTTCAGTTGGGTCAAATTCCCAACGAGGCGGGCTGGAGCGACCCATAACGCCGAGCGAGGTGAGGGCGGAGTCGCGAAAAGGTAGTAGGCGTGCTCTGACTGCTTGAGCAAGTCGTCGCATTGTTCCAAGTCGATGCTTATCGTCGATCTGAAGCCATTTCCCGACGCCTTGCCGAAGCGCTTTTTCACCTGCACGAGGGTGGCTCGCTGGATCACCGTTTTGCCATCATCCACGATACGAGTCAGAAATAGAATATCCGCTCCAAGGCGAGCCCCGGCAGGGGTGATGGCCCCTTCCTCCCGCTTGCCGGGCTGACGAACGAGCACCGATAGGCTTGGATAACTGGCCCGCGTCATAGCATTGAGCTGATGTAACTGTTCGCTCGCCTTGCAAACCGCCTCCTGGGTAAGGGCTAAAAGACGTGCCGTATGAACTTCCTCGTCCTCCCCCCAAGTCCCTAGGTACTCGCGACAGTAAACATCCTCCATCTGACTGAGCGCCTTATGGATAACTCGCTCCAAGGATGGATCGCAAAGCCAGGTTTTGGCACCGATACCGGGAAGTGTGCTGGAATCCTCACCTTGGTCTAACGGCCCTTCAAAGTCCAGTGCACCCAGGCTTTGCCGCATCAGCCCATTGACCCTCAACTGCACTTGTCTTGGACCAGTGCTGACAAGATGTTTCGCAAAGACTAAGAGATCCTGATCAACCATCAACCGCAGGAGCACTGGCTCAACTTCGGCAAACGCTACCTGCGGAAGCCATAGACAGCAGAAAGCGAGGAGCCCATGGGCAAGCTCTTGGTTGTCCCTCACTTGGTCAAACAGATCCTGCCGCCATGCCTCGCGGGCCGCCGGGCCTAATTGGCTCCACGGTGTGCCTTGGCCCCACATCTCGGATGGCAGTTCTTTAAGGGCTTCAGCAACGCGTTTATGGGCGGACCAGGCTGGGTCCACTAACTCGTGCCAAGCAGCAGCAAGCGCTATGTCTGAGGGCATGGAATCCGGCAACAACTTGGCAAGCGACAAGCAGGCCTGGGCAAGGCACGCTTTGAAATCATCTTTCTTCCCTGCCTTAGGACGGGAGCGCCAACTCAGGAACATCCTGCGAACATCGTCCGCCGCAAGCGTTCGACAGTATTGAATCGACGCTGGAAAAACGTTTGGGTCGACTTGATCAAGAAGCAACTCACAGGCCCGGCGATCCTTTTGGACCGTCAGTGAATTCTCAAACAGCGACAGGACGAGATTGCGATCCAGATCCTTGGAATAACCCGAGGAGATATCAACACTCGTCTTCAGACAGCCAAGTAAGTGCCCCCAATGCTGCACGACCAACTGCTCGAAGGCCCAGCCATCCTGATTGCGACCGGGGGTGACTAACTTAAGGCTAACGATGCAATCGTCTTGAGATGTACGGTTAACAAGTGCCGACATGATCTGCCGATCCTTCAGAAAGTGAGCCCTCTCATTTGAATTGGTATCGAGTAGCCAGCTCACCCAACTCTGAAGAGGCGCGATCTCAGCCAAGATGGTTGCACGTAAAGCATGACAATCGACGTCCAGCACGTCCTTTCTAAAAGCCTGTAAGGCGGACGGGTAGGCATGTTGATCCAATATGGACGACGACCCCTTGCCCCCACTGTTTCCGCACCCTAGGAGTACCAAGGTCACTGCAATAGGGCTCTGATGTGCAGCGACCCTAAGATTGAATTCGAAGGCCTCACGCTCGTTATGCCCCCAATCATATAAGGCCTGACTGCCCTCACCAGCCAGATGAGCGTAGTCCAGCCGAAGCATGCCCTCTCGGACATCAAAATAGCGTCCTAGGTGTTCGACTAGCGGCGGAGCCCAGTCAGCCAATTCGATCTTGGCTACTGCAACTTCTTTGTCGAAGCTAAGTTCCACACTCAAATCCTTTCCCCTTCCGTGGCTGATACGTGCTGGTTGGATCGAGGGATTCTACCTACGGACTGAGCATCATGCGTATCCGAGCTGACGCATTTGACCGGTTGCGACGCTTCACGAGCGTCCGCTAAGGGTCAGTTGTGTTGAAAAAGTCGGTTTTCAGAAGACGCTTGAATATTGATGGATACCCCCCCCTGTTGCACACTGCTACGTCAAATCAGAGTCCTGAACCTTCTGCCCAAATTTCAGATCTCAATCTCCGACGCGTACTTTCCTGTCTTAAAAATCGCGACCGAATTTTTCAACAAAATCGCCCCTTAGCTGACGTTCAAAATCTCAGATTTTAGCTTAACGGTTAATCGCTCAAATGCTGCGCTTCAGCGCGCCAGTACTGTTCGTTCCACCAGACGACAAGTTCAGCATGTTGTTCATGAGTGATCCACGCCCCATTCGTTTCGTCCATTGGATCGCCCCCAAACACTAACGGTTTTACATGCCACTTGATCTTCCCTTTGAACTGCTCGTCAGGCTCAAGCGAAATTTGCTGGGGCATCGTAAACGGCGTAATACATTGCGCATCGAGTGGCAGCGTTGGCACCGTAAAAATCGCTCCGTAAGCGTTCATGACGATAAAGTAGTCCCAATTTCTTAGGCCCAGTAGCGTGTAACCCGGAAGGTAATGTTCAAATCGATAGGTTCTCATCGCAGAGAAGCTTTCATCCTGCGTCAGGATGCTGAGGTAATCGTCGTTTTGCCAACCTTCGTTCATAAAATACTGACTCAATTCCAGAATTCGGTTTCCCATCAGTTGCCCATGGCTGCAAAGCGCCTCTTGATACCTGTCATATAGCCCATTATCGCGGGGAGTCTCATCTGACCGTAATAGCAAGAACCGCCAAGTTTCCCACTATCCCAGCAACCACCCAAACAAACGCTCCCAGCGCCTTGAATACCTTCCGCGAGGGGCTGAATACAACGCTAAGCAATGCCCCGATGAGGATGCCTGGAAAGCTGAACAAGTAGAAAAGCCATCCCATAGCGTCTGTGACCCAGATGTCGAAAAGTAACAAGTACAGCGCCATTGCTATAGCCATTCCCCCCAGCAATTCTCGCGATGCTTTACACAGCAGCGATATGCAAAGCACTGCCGCTTGAGGAAACCACGTGTACGCAAAATTCTCCAGGAAGAAGGGGCCTTTCCCGGTTATGTAGATGGCAACGGCGAGACTCAGCCCGACGCCCATGGCTGCCAGCGGAATACGAGTGAACTGTGGAGGATTGCGTTCTATCGATCTCATTCCCTGTGACCTTTTTTGCGGGTGATTCGTTGAGGACTGCAGACTTTTACAGTGAGATGCCGCCGAATTAAGTGGTACGCGAAACTCCAGCTTTCCATCCGTAGAGACCGCTCGAGAGTGCCAGCCTTCGATAGTCCAGACCGGACACATTTGCTCCCAGAAGCCAAGCTGTCACCACATCTGAACCTGAGTAACGGATTGCAGAAACAGTTTAGAGCTAAGCCACTCAAATCAGAAAGAAGCGTGTTATCGGCCTTTTCAGCGGCATCACCGATATGGTGCTGATGAAACACCAGGCACCTCACGAAAGACTCTCGAACCAAACCAGTTTCCCAGCTGGCAAGGGAAAATCCATGCGAGACACTCAGAAAAACCTTCTGCGCATGGATGGCATCAATGCCCAACCTCTACAAACCTCTCGCTGCGGTAGCACTTATTGTGTGCTGTTTGGCACCTATTGCGTTCGCCGGACCTGCGGTAGACGAACATCAGCAGCTCAGCTTAATCCTTCGTCAGCTTGATGCTGCAGATCGTCTCTCAATAGAGAATCCCAACGCGGTAATAGACCCAAACGCCCGCTATACCTTCGACTATGCGCGCCTTTCAGCCGACATCGACCTGATCCGTCAAGGCATCAATGGCTACCTCACCCCTTCCCGCGCCCAACCGAGAAATCCACCCGAGCTAACCGGGCACTACACCCGATCCGGGCAAACACAACCATGAGTATGAGCCCTCAACAGCTCACTGCCTTCAAGGCCATGGGCGGTTTCACGCCCCAGCAGAGCACCACCTTGTTCATAGGTTTGGTGCTGGCCAGTGCGCTGGTCTTTGCCGCCTGGGCGCTTGGCAGCGGCTATCGAGGTTGGGCAACCGGCCAGATCTCTCAAGCCAAGTTCGTAGGACTGACGCTGAAAGTCACCCTCATCTACATCCTGCTCACCTTCCTGCTGCTGCACTGACGCGGCCTTAACACTCAATCACCGCCATTGGAGGCAACCATGTCCACTCGCCTGCATTTCAACAACCTCACTCACCGCCTGTCGCTCTACGTCCTGACCCTTTCGACTGTCATGTCTTCCGGCACTCATGCGGCATTGCCTCAGATGGAGGCGCCAAGCCGAGGCGAAGGCAGCGGCATCATCCAGACCTTGCAAAACCACGGCTTCGATATCGTCGGGCTCATCGCCTTGGCCATTGCTGCCGCTGCGTTCTGTGGTGTTGCCTACCACGCCTATGGCTCTTACTCCGAGGTGCAAAGCGGTAAAAAGACGTGGGGACAATTCGGCCTCACCTGTGGCGTGGGCGCTCTGCTTCTCGTGATCATCATCTGGCTGCTGACTAAGGGCACCGGCGTGCTGTGAGGTGATATCTCAATGAAAGACCCAGATCAGTACCTTGCCGACGGCACGTTGCGCTTCCTACCAACCCGGCTCAACCGCCAGCCCGTTATTGTCCTGGGTCTGACGGCCGATGAAATGTGGGTCACTGTGGCCTTCTCAGGGCTGCTAGGTATCGGCCTTGGAATTGCTGCTGCGGTGCTTTTTCAAAGCATTGCGTTGGCCCCCACGATGATGATGCTCAGCATAGGGCTGGGGCTTTTCGTCGGAGGAAAGCTGCTACGCCGTCATAAGCGTGGCAAGCCAGAGACATGGCTCTATCGACACCTGCAGTGGTTGATCGCGACCCGTTGGCCTCTATTGACGGCGTGGACAGGCGGGGCTGACCTGATCATTCGCTCAGGCCGCTGGAGTACCCGCAGGAGCGAGCGGCCATGAGTCGCTTCAAGAATGAAGTGGTTCGGCTTGAATCCCACATCAAGACCTTACGTGCCGGCTGCGGTGTGCTGTTCGGGATTGCCGTACTGGCGGGGCTTGGATGGTGGGATGCTCCAAGGAACCTGACCATCCATAACCCACCTGACCTGCGCTCGGGCAGCACGCGTAAGTGGTGGGAGATACCGCCTGAGTCTGTCTATACGTTTACGTTCTACATCTTCCAGCAGCTCAACCGCTGGCCGACTGACGGTGAGAAAGACTACCCCCGCGTCATCCACAAACTCAGCGCTTACCTGACCCCACACTGCAAATCAGAGCTGGAAAGCGATTTTCACAAGCGACAAACCGCCAGTGAGCTGCGCAGTCGCACGCGCAGCGTTTTCGAAATACCGGAGCGTGGCTATGGTGATGCCCCTGAGCTTCGCGTCCAGGTCCAAGGACGAGATCAGTGGCTCGTCACCTTGGACCTGGCAACTGAGGAGTTCTACGGCTCTGAGCGGGTGAAGCAAGCCTTTGTACGCTACCCGCTTAAGGTCGTGCGACAGGACATCGACCCTGAAAAGAACCCGTTCGGCCTTGCACTGGATTGCTTCGACTCGCTTCCGCAACGCATCGCTCCTCTCCCCTCTTCAAGCGCCAAAACTTCAACCAATCAAGGAGGCCAGTAATGCGCCGTCTGCGTTTTGCTCTGCCGTTGTGGCTGGGCTGTGCGGTCGCTCATGCCGTCGAAATCATGCCTTGGGAGCGGCTGCCGCTGGCCGTCCCTCTGCAGGTTGGCCAAGAGCGCATTATCTTCATCGATCAGAACGTCCGTGTGGGCGTACCGCGCTCACTTACCGATACGTTGCGCATTCAGAGCACGGGGGGCGCCTTGTACTTAAGGGCATCTGCGCCCATCGCCGCCACTCGCTTGCAACTGCAGGATGTGCAGACGGGAGAAATCATCTTGATCGACATCGCCGCGTCGGACGCTGAAGATCAACCGCCTCTTGAACCTGTGAGGATTGTGAAGGCGGTTGCCGCTCCCAAACACCGCGGTGATGACGCGTCCCACGCCAGAGGTGCTGACTCAACTGACGGCAACCTTGCGCAGTCCCCCTCTGAGCGCCGTGGCACGCCACTACCTGTAATTCTCACGCGGTATGCCGCTCAGAGCCTATACGCCCCGCTTCGCACCGTAGAGCCACTCGCAAGCGTTTTTCAGATCAAGCAACGACGGACGATTGATCTGAGCCATTGGCTCCCAACGCTACCCGTCGAAGCATCACCACTGGGTGCCTGGCAATTGGACGATCACATCGTCACGGCCATCAAGCTGCGTAATACCTCAAGTACCCCCCTCCATTTGGACCCTCGTGCGCTGCAAGGTGATTTCCTCACCGCGACCTTTCAGCACAACAACCTGGGGCCAAGTGGATTGGCAACAGACACCACCGTCGTGTACTTGGTGACCCGAGGGAAAAACCTGACACAAGCACTGCCGCCTGCTATCAGCCAAATCGATGCCAGCCCCCCTCACAAGTCCCGCCAAGGAGATGCCCATGCAAAGTAATGGCCTGCTCAAGTGGCTAGTCCTGGTAGTGGTACTGCTGGTGGTCTTGGGAACCTTCAAGGCCTGTTCAAACAAAGAGCCGGCAGCATCGTCCGGCAAACCCTCCGATCCACAATTGACCCAAGACGAAATGAAACAGTTGGGCATCGAAGGCGACACGCCACATGACACCGTGGCCACCTTGGTTGCTCAGACCAAGGCCATGCGCAATGAACTCAAATCGCTGCTCTCCGACAACAAGAGCCAACAGGAAGAAAATGCCCGTCTGCGCCAACGAGACAGCGAGATCGACCAACGCATTCAGCAGGCACTGAACATCGAGTTGGACAAGACTCACTCGAAAGAGCCACGCCGATTAAACGAGCTAGAAACACAAAGCCTACTCGACGATCTCAAGCAACGTCTCTCCACAGAGTTCCTGCCAAACCGCAATGCCGACCTTCCGATCGGCCTGGGTTTACAACCTGGTGATGGTGAACACTTTTCCAAGAGTGAAGGCGATCTGATCTGGATCGATCCTCAGGACGCAACGGCGGTCGACGCTCAGGGTAAACCGTTGCCTACCGGTTCAAAGAAACCCGCCACAGGGTTCAATTTCCCCGAAGCCTTCAATGATGAGATCAACCGTGGTCAACGGGAGCTAAAAGCCAGAACCGGTGCGATCGGACAAAACATCACCACCACGGACAGCAAAGACACCGCGACACCGGTTTATACCCTGCCGGAAAACAGCACGCTCAGCGGCTCCATTGCCATGACCGCATTGATCGGCCGCGTTCCGGTGGATGGTGTCGTCAACGATCCCTACCCCTTCAAAGTGCTCATCGGTCCCGACAACCTCACCGCCAATGGCATTGATCTGCCTGATGTCGCGGGGGCAGTGATCAGCGGTACCGCTGCAGGTGACTGGACGCTCTCCTGCGTGCGGGGACAAATCTCCAGCATCACGTTCGTGTTCAACGACGGCCGCATCCGCACCGTGCCCACACCACAGAAACTGACCAACCGCCAAAGTACAGGGCAAGGCAGCAGCGCCCAATTGGACAAGATCCAAGGCGGGATTGGCTGGCTCAGTGATCCTTACGGTATTCCCTGCATCTCGGGGGAACGACGCTCCAATGCCGAGCAGTACCTGGGTACCAAAACGCTGATCACCGCTGCCGGCGCCGGCGTTGCCAAGTTGCTGGACGCGGGCCAACAGAACTCAAGCACGCTGTTCAGCGCCAACGGTACACCGGTTGGCGCAGGCGCAGCGGGTACCGATGCGGTGAACACCATCCTGTCTGGTGGTGTGAAAGATATCGGCGACTGGGTCAACAAACTGTACGGCCAGGCCTTTGCGGCCATCTACGTGCAACCCGGCGCCCAAGTGGCGGTGCACCTGGACCGCCAGCTGGAAATTGACTACGAAACCCTCGGCCGCAAAGTACGGCATGTCTCCGGAGGTGCTGATGTTTCTGCGCTCGATTAACCCCCTGCATTGGATTCTGCTCAGCGCGCTGGCTATCAGTGGATGCACGACCGACAAGGATCGACTGCTTCCCCATGGTCAGCAGACCATGTTGGAGATTTGGGATGCCAACTCCCACTCGGCCACACAAAGCCTTACCGACAGGCCGTTGCTTCAGGCGCGCTCAACGCTGTATCGCACCCTGAATGAGCCTCCCCAGGATCATACGGCCTACACCCGAACAGCTCAGAACGAGATTTACAGCCAATTCAAACGCCTCCCCAATCCAGACCTGGTGATGTACGTATTCCCCCATCTTGCGGGTTCTGATCCAGTCCCTGTCCCCGGTTACAGCACCGTCTTCACCTTCTATCAGCGTGTGCAATACGCCATGCCAGGTGAACGTACGGAGGATTATTGATGGAGCAGATACATAAGGATCAGTACCCAGCACAGCCAGCAAAGAGGGTTCCCGAAGTCAGCAGTGCCTTTGCGGCCAGACACTGCACACACGCCGATGAACAAGCGCTCTATGCCAAGACACCAAGCTTTGTCGATATGCTGCCGTGGGTTGAGTTTCTCCCCGACTCTCAATGCATGTTGCTCGAGGACGGCGAGTCCCTGGCTGCTTTTTTTGAGCTGACACCCGTCGGAACCGAGGGCCGTGAAGCGAGCTGGCTGAAAACCGTCAGAGATGCGTTGGAGAACGCATTGCAGGACAGCTTCGACGAGCTGGAAGACCAGCCCTGGGTCGTTCAGCTCTATGCCCAGGACGAAACCGACTGGGCCAGCTACCTAAGCAAGCTGAAGGCGTACATACAGCCTCGTGCTCAAGGCACCGCCTTCACCGAGTATTACCTGCAGATGTTCGAACAACATCTGCAGGCCATTTCCAAGCCCGGTGGCTTGTTCGAAGACACCGCGGTGACGAAGCTCCCCTGGCGCGGGCAGACACGCAAAGTACGGTTGGTTGTGTATCGCCGTAGCAAAAGCACGCCCTCTCGGCGCGGCCAGTCCAGCGAGCAAGCCCTCAACAGCATTTGCGATCGACTCGCCGCAGGTCTTGGCAACGCTGGGGTCAAGTCATGCCGTATGAACGAGGGGAGCATTCACAACTGGCTGCTGCGATGGTTCAACCCCAATCCTCACCTCTTGGGCGACACACCAGAAGCGCGCAAAACCTTCTACCAACTGGTTGCATTGCCAGAGAACGAATCCTGCGATGAGCTGGAGTTAGCCAGTGGAACAGACTTTGCGCAGCGCCTGTTCTTCGAGCAACCACGCTCCGAAGTTAGCCAAGGGCATTGGTACCTGGACGAGATGCCACACCGTGTGATCGTGCTGGACCGCCTGCGCTCGCCACCCGCGACTGGGCACCTGACAGGAGAGACCTCCAAAGGCAGTGATGCGACCAACGCCCTCTTCGATCAGATGCCAGAAGACACCACCCTCTGTATTACTCTGGTGATCACCCCTCAGGACATGCTCGAAGCCCACCTCAACCATCTGGCCAGCAAGTCTGTCGGCGACACCTTGGCCTCCGAACAAACCCGCGAAGACGTGCAACGGGCCCGCTCGCACATTGGCAGTGCCCATAAACTCTACCGCGGTGCAGTCGCCTTCTACCTGCGAGCAAAGGACGTCGAGCAGTTGGAGGAGCGGACCCTGCAACTTCACAACGTGATGCTCAATGCAGGACTTCAGCCCGTACGTGATGAGCATGAGGTGGCACCGCTGAATAGCTATCTGCGTTGGCTGCCCTGTGTGTTTAACCCAGGCATGCACAACAGTGAGTGGTACGCACAACTGATGTTCGCGCAGCACATCGCCAACCTCGCGCCGGTATGGGGTCGGAGCGAAGGTACGGGCCATCCGGGAATCACATTCTTCAATCGCGGCGGCGGGACGATCACGATCGATCCCCTGAACAGCCTTGACCGGCAGATGAATGCCCACCTGTTTTTGTTCGGCCCCACCGGTGCCGGCAAGTCAGCCACCCTGAACAACATCCTCAATCAAGTCACTGCGGTGTACCGGCCGCGCATCTTTGTTGTCGAAGCAGGAAATAGCTTCGGATTGTTTGCTGACTTCGCCAAAGGCCTGGGCTTAACGGTCAATCGAGTCAAATTGGCACCTGGTTCAGGTGTCAGCCTGGCCCCTTTCGCTGATGCCAATCGCCTGATTGATTCGCCCACGCGGGTTAAAACGCTGGATGCAGAAGAGCTGGATGACACAGAACACACCGAAGACGATGAACGCGATGTCCTGGGTGAGTTGGAAATCACTGCACGCCTAATGATTACGGGTGGCGAGGAGAAAGAAGAACAGCGTTTAACCCGTGCCGATCGCAGCATGATTCGTCAGTGCATCATCAACGCAGCGAGAGCCTGCTCCGAGCAGAGCAGGACGGTTCTGACTGAAGATCTGCGGGACGCGCTAAGAGCCTCTGGTGATGACGCCAACCTGCCAGAGCAAAGGCGCATTCGTATGCTTGAAATGGCGGACGCCATGGATATGTTTTGTCAGGGGGCTGACGGGGACCTATTCAACAGCGAGGGAACGCCTTGGCCGGAAGCGGATATCACCATCATCGACCTCGCCACCTATGCCCGAGAGGGCTACAACGCCCAGCTGTCTATCGCCTATATCTCGCTGATCAACGCCGTAAACAACATCGCAGAACGCGACCAGATGCTTGGCAGGCCCATCATCAACGTGACCGATGAGGGGCACATCATCGCCAAGAACCCGCTGCTGTGTTCTTACGCACTCAAGATCATCAAGATGTGGCGAAAACTGGGAGCCTGGTTCTGGTTTGCCACCCAGAATATTGACGACCTACCAAGAGCGGCAGAGCCGATGCTGAACATGATTGAGTGGTGGATTTGCTTGAATATGCCGCCGGATGAGGTCAACAAAATAGCGAGGTTCCGGGAGCTTAATGATGCTCAGAAAAAATTGATGCTGTCGGCGCGCAAGGAGTCGGGGAAATTCACGGAGGGTGTCATCCTATCTAAATCCACCGAGGTATTGTTTAGGGCGGTACCGCCAAGCTTGTACCTTGCGATGGCCATGACTGAGCCTGAGGAAAAAGCTGAGCGATTCAGGCTGATGAATGAGCACGGGATCAGTGAGTTGGACGCTGCGATGTCCATGGCGAAAGCCATTGACCGAAGGCGCGGAATCAACTGAAGAGGAGTCTCATCTGTAGCGTGTCCACATGGCTACCATCAAATACAATTCAAAGTAGCATTTTGCCATTACCTCGAAGACAAACACATCACTCTTCTGTAAATTCCCTGCCATTGCACCTCCAAGGTAGGAAACGCACGTGAAGATCGGAATTGATTTTGGTACCAGCTATTCCAGCGCAGCAGTTTTTCGCAACGGCCGTGTCGAACACGTCTTGTTTGATGGACAGCCTCAATTCAGAACGTCTGTCTTCTTTCCCAGCCGAGCTGTCGACTTCTCGACTTTCGAACTCACGGCTCTTCATGAGCAAGAAATAAGCGACAGCATTCATTCAGCAAAATCCGCGTTTGCAGGACGGCTTCTTCATTACAGAAAGGACATGTCGGCGCTTGAAATGCGAATTAGAGCCGCAGCCCGCCTCCATACAGCGTTGACCTCGGTTGAGAAAGCAGAGCGTCGCAAAATGATTGCGAAGCCGCATTTGAGTAGTGATGACGATCTCCGGGCCGCAGCGATCAACTCGATTAAACGTCAGTGGCTGGCTGATCAAATAAAACAGGCTAACGAAGCTGACATTCGCCTCGACGCTGCAATTTTCGGTGAGGATGCAATTGACGCCCTTTTCATATATGAGTCTGGGCGCTTAATTCAATCACCAAAGTCTATGCTGGGTTTTCAATTAGCAGAGACTCAACGTCGGGACATAACAGGGATCATCACGCGTATCCTTAAGCACATCCGGGAGCAAGCCAGTCTTCAGTTTGGTCAGGAAGTCACTGAGGCCACACTGGGTCGGCCAGTGAAATTTCGCAGTTCAATAGGTCCTCAAGGTGAACACCAGGCTATCGAAATTCTAAGTGAAGCCGCCAAGGCAGCAGGCTTCAAGAAAGTCGACTTTGTGTATGAGCCTTCCGCAGCTGCGGTTAGCTACCATACCAACTCAAACAATACACACCATGCCCTTATCATTGATGTTGGCGGAGGGACAACTGACGTTGCGTTGGCAAAAGTCGGTACAGATAGCGCGCAACCTCACATTTTGAATACGTGGGGCAACCCAAAGGGTGGGACAGATGTGGACCTCGGGTTATCGCTACGCTCCGTAATGCCGTTGTTCGGTAAAGGTATTTGCGCTGAATTACTAGCACCAGTATTCGTGGATGCTGCCTCGGTAAGTGATCTTAACCGTCAAAAACTGTTTAGTGATCGACGTTTTCCAGGGACCTCACCGCCCTATTCTTCTCGATTGGCTGAGCTGCAACAACCAGGAATACCGGTACGACTGAACCGAGATGTGGAGAAGCTAAAAATCGAGCTTAGTGAATCCACACACAGCGAACGCCCACTGGATTATATCGAGCCAAACCTTGTAGCCCGTGCACAGAAAGCCGACTTAGCGCTCGGAGCAGAACGCTTCATGCGTACATTTCAAGAGCTTCTTGGAGAGGTACGGAATGAAACCCAAAACTATTCCCCAGTGCTGTTCTTGACTGGGGGCATGTCCCGAGCGCCCTACGTGATCGATGCGATCAAAGAGGCATTCCCGGAATGTAATTTTGCCCCGAGTGATGCATCACTCGGAGTCGTGGACGGTTTATCAGTGTACGCATCGCTGACATGATGGTTTGTCCCTCAAGCGGTTTGAACATCGAACGCCGAATTTGGTGAGTTTGTAGAGCCTAAATATTCAAGCCTAAGTGAGGGTAGGCAAATTACAGATGCGTGTATTGCATCTGTGACAGCCCCAAGACAATGAATGCTTTACGAATGTTTGCGTCAGTGGGTCCTCTATCCCGTAACCACCTCACAGGCAGGTCGAGATAGCTAGCCCACAGCGCCCCTTGCTTGAAGTCCAGCCACCGATTGGTTTTTGCCATTACCTCCAAGTATTGATTCACCAGCAAGTACTGAAGATCCCCAGCTGAATACTTAGCCAACTTGAATGCTTGGGTGTAGTGAACGGAGGAAGCGGCGTAATCGGCTGACCTGTAGAAAACGATCCCCTTAAGCCATTCCACAAGCCATGGCAAACGCCCTGCTACGGAGGCGCAGCTCATCTCTTCGTGGTAAGAATTTACGTCCTCCAAGGTTAAATCTTGGAGGTTCCTCATCACCATGCCCTGCTGTACATACCTGTCAAAATCAGCGGGTTTGTCCAACCTCCATCGAGAAATAACGTCTGCGCGGATCCTGGCTGCATAGGCGCCGTAGCGCTTCTCCACCCAAATAATTACGCTCTCTGGTACACGCCCATCAGCGCCTCTGTACTTCACTATGAGGTCGTGTGCAGTTTGACATTTGGCTTCAAAAAAAGCCCAAAAGTCAGGTGCCATTTTGATACCTAGACTGACTCTCTTCTTCAGGCGGATTGAAGCTTGGCTCACTAGCTCAAACGTTGTTCCACTCTCGCTGAGTGGCTCAATTTCCGGTGTTTGTTTGACTAGGTGTCGATTCAGATTGGCAAGGTATTCATTGATTTCTGCGGCCATCCATCCAGCGTAAAGCCTTGTCTGGCTCAGTGTCTCCTTCAGAAAGTCCCTGCCAAAGACCTTTTGAACATCCTGCGTAATGAAGGTGGTGATTCGTGCAATTACAGCGCAGGTAACAATACCGTCCTGGAGCCGTTGCTCAACTGGATTTCCAATCAATGCTTGCGCATTGAAAGAGTCCTCCAAGTTTTTCACCAGCGCAGGAAGTGAAGGTAAATGCTTGCCAGCTTTCCAGCTCCGGGCAACCCTCTCGTTTCGCTCATATCGACCTGTTTCGTCCTGCGTCCCTAGAGGATCATGGAACGTGGAAAGGCTAAGGCCGCAGGCTGCATAGGCCCACGCCATTACCTTACTGAGGGGCGTTGAAATTTCTCCATCAACGTTCGATGGCAGATACCAACAAGGCTCCATAGGCTGAGGAGCGGCGTAGATATACCCTTGCATCACGATCCAAGTACGAGCCGCAGAGCGCACCGCTATTTCAATTGCATAGCTCGTAAGAAAATATCGTGCGGTGTCGGTCTTGGTCATGTACGTACCCACCTGTTTAATCAGGGAGGCGTACGACTCGTGCAGGTCATTGAGTAACTCGCGGATTTGCTCTGCTCGGAATCCACATCGGACATACCGCCCTAACGTGCTTGTTAGGAGCTTCGCGATCTCCTCAAATGTGCTCTGTAAATGGCAGTCTTCCTTTGCCAGTCGCTGCATACGCTTTTGGTAAGTCTTCGCCATGCTTTGATCGAACTCGGTCTCGTCGAGACGATCGTGGGCCTTTCGTGGCATCACGCCAGACGCCGCAACCGCATACTTAACCACGTCGCCGAGAGTGGGTGATGTGTACACTCTTTCCATGATGTGTTTCCCCGAAGTGCCCGTGTGGCTTACTGCTGGTTAGGATTCAGTTGCTTGCCTCGATTTCCGTGCACATGGGAGTTGGTGGTATTCGACCCATTAGTGCCTCGGTTCGTGTTTAACGAGTCAGAACGGTGATTGTTCTGAACGCGTTGGTGGTTGGATGGTTGCTGATTCGACGGTTGGTTCGACATGGTGTTACTCCTGAGTAATGGAGGCGCAGCGTGATTGAGCGCGCTCCTTGGGTGACACCCCGCAGATTACTCAGTGCCCCCTTATCACTCCACGTCGAAACTGGCGACGTCCTTTTTAGACGTTTGGGAAAACTTACGGAACGTCAAGCCCCGTATTATTTGTCTTCAGGGCTAGCAGCCGAACAATCAGGTCTGTCTGAGCGGCATAGTCATCACACCCACAAAGCGCGGCACACTGAATCAGAAACGAATCAATCTATGGATAATCTTCACTGAGCGCTTGCCGCGCGCCAAGAAGACTCTAGCTGAGTAATTGCAGCATCTTTCACTTTTTGAAGACGATTATGGGTCTCATGCAGCGGCGCCTTTATCGCTTCAAAACGCCAAGCGGCTGCTATAAGTCCTTTGCATGGCCCCATGTCTGGAATGATGTCCCCCGGGCGGACCAAGGACTTGCCCCCCAAACAGATGCCGTTGAATGCCGTCATCCGAACGTTGAGCGAGGCTGTCTCCCTGACCATCTCATCAATGGCACCATCAATCGACTCGCTAGTATTGCGAATACCGGACTCTGAGCCTTCTACCTGAAGAAACAAGCCTCTTGCTTGAGCTCGGTGTTGGTCGTTCCCAGAGGCAAGCCTCTGAGCAAACTGAAGCTTAGCGCCAATGTCTTTGCTCGCTTGAGCAAAGAAAGACAAAAACCGCGGCGTGTCGTTGATCTGTTTGTTTGCTCGTTTCACATAGGCATCCAGTGCGTCTGCCAAAGCAGACGCAGACCGATTTAACGTTTCGACTTGCTCGCCTTTCAATCTCCCGACCTTGATGACATGGCCGGCTCGCGTAAGCCTTTGCGCCTCAAAATTGAAGTTCTCGACGCTGCTTCGGACAAAATGAACAATGGAAACCTGACCACCGTTGCCTGAAAGGTTGAGATCCAGGCCTGTATCGGAGAGGACGCCGTTGTAGTTCAACTCAGTCGAGCGCCTAGGTGCTGAGATCGCCAGTGTTAGCCTCTCTTCATCCACGATGCCTCTCACATTGGATATCAACGTGCTGATCTCGCCAACCGCGGAGAGCTCAATAGATCGAAGGATTCCGACAATTTCGCCACTTCGCGACTGGGTAAGCTCCAAGAGCTCAACTCCGCCTGTACGACTGGCAACGTAAGTGCCAGAAACTTTTGGGTCTGAACATGCCGACAGCATGAAGGCGGCAGAAACGACTGCAAACACGTTTGATAGGCTTCCCATCCTACACCCCCAATCCTGAGAATCTGAGTATAGGATGGCATCACATCATCGTCCTGAAATGGCTTTCAGGTCAGCTAGACGTTGCACTTCTGCATCAGCCAAATCTTTTATGAGCTGACAATGCTCAGCAACGCTGACAGCCTCCAGCTCATAAATTCCCTGGATATATCCCAAAGCCAACCACCCCCTTTCGTTAACCTGCCCAGGGGTACTTGCCTCTCGAATATGACTTATTTCAGCGTTGCAAATATGACGCGCTTTAGCTCTATCTTCCTCTGTGTACAGCGGCATTGTTGCTCTCCATACGCGTGATCATCTGTCCATTCATGATTCCTGCAGCATTTGACAATCTCAAGCTCGCGCCAGTGGGCCTGCTCAAAACTCACAATGCATGCAGCAGCCCACCATGATCTGGGAAAGCGATCGAACGTGAAAACAGGAAAGTGTCACCGAATGAAAACTACCTAATGAGGTACCGCACCTCTCCTTGCGCATGGCCCGAACAGGCAGAAGAAACCCAATAGTGGCACATCGCCAAAAAACGCTACACAAATTCAACTTCTTGCCGATACACTCGAAATCATGCACGCCGACTCTGCTTTCAGAGGCGCCCTTTCTGACTCTTCGCCAGACTGCGCATTTTTCGCAAGGACGTGACTTATGTTTAGAAAATTTGATGCACCCGAGGAAGGTTACTACTCCCACATCCGGGAATTTGACACCTCTCCTATGAATCGCTTTCCGATAGCGTCTACTCTGATTTTTTCATCCATCAGCGACGCACTATCAAAAGCTTACGACTCGGCTCGCGAGACTCTGGTGGAGGCCGCTGACACCGTTGCGGACAAAGTTTCTGATGCCTACGACTCGACCTTAGAAACCGTATCTGAAGCAGCCGATGTTGTGTCAGACGCATACACCTCCACTCGAAACGTCGTATCTGAAACGGCAGAGAGAATCTCCGACGTTGCGTCTGACGCTTTCACCGCTACCACCGAAACGATCTCCACTGCAGCTCAAACTGTCGCGTATGCAGCGTCGGACGCGTTCGACGCCTCGCAGGAATACGTAAACGAATTAGGCGAAAAATTCACTGATGCCGATGGTTCGACTAACTATTGGGCGATAGCGGGTGGCGCAGCTATCGGTGTCGGAGCTGTCGCTGCGGTTCCATTTACAGGAGGCGGCTCATTACTGGGGGCGGCGACTCTGATGGGCTCCTTAGCTGGAGGTGCAACAGTTGCTGCAGCAGTTGGAGCTGGAGTGGCTGGCGCCATAGCGGGGGTGCACCTGGGTGACAACAGCGCCGCGCAGGAAAAAGGTTACAACAAAGGATTTGCTGAGGGTAAAGCTGAAAACGTTGTTGAGATTGAAAAACTATCCGAGAAATTCGCAGCCCTGCGCGATCAACTTAAAGAAACTGGGAAGTTCTTCGATGGCGTGATTGCCATGCACGCGGTCGCGATTGCAGCAGCAAATTGCGACGGAGCAATCTCCGAAGTAGAAAGGCAAACAATCGAAATGTTCATCTCAGGCCTTGCCGCTGACTCAATGCCTACCGCTGCGCTCGAAAAAATTGAATCGCAGTATCGAACACCTCCTTCGATTCGCGATGCTTACGAGCTAGCCAAAGCGTCCAATGTAGACATGAACACGTTCCGCGAAATCATCACCATTGTCATGGAGTCAGACGGTCTCGCTCACGTAGCCAAGGACACATTCATGCAAGCATGGAATGAGCTAAGAGCCGCCTAAGGAAGGGATGCAATGAGCAAGCTAGAGATTTTTAGAAAACAGCAAGCCTTACGAGTCTCTGTGGGTAACAGACCTCTAATTCACAGCGCTGCTTCCCCTGAGGCAGTTGCGCAGCTACTCAGCGTAGAGCCTGATTATGCAAGGCTCTCGACCTTCAGTTACTTCGAAGCCATATCGCTCACTGCATCAGACAACTCTGACGAAGCCCTTCGACTGCTCAATCAGCTTGAGCAGAGCTTTGACACCGCTCGACTTGATGACATGCTGCAAAAATGCCAGCGGGACGTGATAGGGGCTATAGCTGGGCCGCTTGGACTGGGTAAAGTACTCGCTGTCCACGACAAGATCGGTGGGAATGTCACCACAATCCACAACGCAAGACAGGACATCTACGCCCGCGAGATGGACGAATACAACAGGGCGGCATACACAGATGCCCCTAACAGCCAAGGGAAAAGGTTTTCCGGTGATGGTAAAAAATCTGTAGGTAGCAAATTCACTCAATCTCAATTGGACGGTGATGACCATCTCATCGACGGTTATACCCTAGACCGCATCAAGGGCAGTGAAAGCAGCCCCGATCACATTATCTCAACTAGCGCCTTCCATAAGGATGGCGGCTTTATGCTACCCGCAGACCGAAAAGCCGACTTTGGCACGGACACCGATAACCTAATTTCCACTCGCAGGGACATCAACATTTCGATGAGTGATGATGATAAACGTGAATGGGTGGATCGCAAATCAAACGGCCGGAAAATCACAAACGAAGATCACTTCAACATTAAAAAACCTCAACTCGAAGCCGCCGTTCAGCGTGGGGAAAAGGCAGCAGAAAAGCACGAGCCGTCTTTGAGTGAAAAAGCTGAGTTCTACACCAAAAACGCAGCGACGACAGGCGTGAACGAAGGCTTGAAGATGGGTACCCAGCAGGCCTTTGGCTTGTTGATGGTTGAGATATTTTCAAGCGCTCTTGAGGAAATCAAAGACGTTTACAAAAACGGTCAGCAGAGTGATTCCGTCTTGGACGAGCTGTCCCTACGGTTGAAACGCGTAGGCGTGAGGATGGCATCTAAGTGGAAAAACCTGATCGAGGGTTTCAGCGGCGGCTTCATTTCCGGTTTCATCTCGAATGCACTCACTATGCTCATCAACATGTTCGTAACTACTGGTAAACGTGCTGTACGCATGATTCGCGAGGGTGTGTTCTCTCTTTTGAAAGCAATGAAAATGATGGTTCTGCCTCCAGAAAACCTGACCTTTTCCCAAGTTGCTCATGAAGCCTTGAAGCTCTTGGCAGTAGGTGGCGTAGTCATTGGTGGTGTCGCTCTCGAGGAGATGGTGGAGAAGCTGATCATGAGCGTTCCTCTGCTGGTACCCATCGCTTCTGTCCTAACCGCCGTGCTCGTAGGCGCTATGACGGCTTTGTGTATGACTTTTGTTTGCTACTTGATCGACAAAATGGATCTACTCGGCGTGATCCAAGCCGAGCGAAACAAGGCGATATTAGCGGGGCTCAATACTCAGCTTGATGAAAAGGTTACGAGGTCGTACGCCATCATCGAAGATATCGAAAAGTATTTGCTTGAAGCTTGAATCGCGAAGCTATAGAAATCGCCGCCCTATTTGGACATCGCGGCGATCCAATGGCGCTCGACAAACCATGCCGCGCAGTATCGACAATAAGTCATCGTGAAAATTTTCTAGGAGCTGTAACGCAGTGAAAGGACTCAAGGTGTTGTACCACTTCCACCCCGTGGGGCAAGGCGTATTCTCGAGCGGGATGCTGGCCCCAGAAGATGGCAGCAACAAGCGCTTCTGGTGGGTGTTCGATTGTGGCACCCATATGAAGGACCATTTCTACCGCCGCGATGAGGAGATCGAAAACCTGGCCGCCATGGTTGGTGGTACCTCCGCCGGAAGACGCCCCCGGATCGATCTGGTCTTTATCTCGCACTTCGATAGAGACCACGTCAACGGCCTGCTCAAATTGCTTGAACAGTTCGAAGTTGACCGGTTGGTGCTTCCTTTCATCCCGCTTCACGAACGGCTGCTCATCGCGTTTCCTAACAATTCGGCACAGCCCCCACACCCTTGGCAACTGTTCATAACTGCCCCCTCACGCTATATCCAGCGTACTGAAGGCATACAGGTTGATCGACTGACCGTCGTCCCGCCGTCCGGTTCGGAGGGGCCGCGCGAGGACAACGACGGCGACCCGCAGCCTTGGGAGGAGGATCCTGTCGAGATCGTTCCGCCGCCCTCCGAACTGCCAGAAGAGATCAACGAGTTCGATAACCTTGGCGGCGCAGGCATCCGGATCGAGTGGTTGGCGCAGGGGGCGTCCCTGAAGGTGGGCAACGCTTGGGAGTTCGTCCCTTACAACGATCCATCAACGGTCGGGCGGGCCACGCAGCCCTTCAAACAGCACGCCAAACATCTTGCTGATCAACTGATCAATGCCACCTGCGAAGCGACCCGAAAAAAGTTCAAGGACGATATCGTCAAGTGGTACGGCGCAAACCATGGCACTACCGCGCCGGAGAAAAACCTAATATCGCTATTCGTGTACGGAGGGCCACTGTTCACCGCGGATAGGGTGAGCTTTGGTAAGCTCAGCCACCGTTGCTTTAATAAATTTTGGCAGTACAACGCACCGTATTTACACTATCGCCCCCTCTCGTATCTCAATTTCCAGAAATTCGCTCACGCCATCCTGTATACCGGTGATGGTTTTTTGAAGAAACGAGAGCAGCTCTCGGACATGCTTAGCTATTTCGGACCTGGAAGGATCGAGCAGCCAAAGGTTGTGCAGGTCATGCATCATGGTGCTAGATCCAGTTGGCATCTAGGTGTCGCAGATGCACTCGCACCGACCTTCAGCATTTTTTGCTCATATAAACACGGACTGTACTTACATCCACACGACGATGTCTGGGATGACTTTGACGGCTACGGACGATGGATCTGTGGGGCCGATGAGTCTGAAGGTTTTCGGTTCTACCAACGACTGACGATCTGAAACGGGAGCGTTCACAATGAACCATGGCCGTGCAATCAAGACACTTGCACAGTGTCATCCCATGCATTGCACGGCCCCTTTCATTGTCAGCAGCTCAGCAGGTAATCAAATACAAGGAATTGGCGAACCAGTTTTCGTAATGTTCTCTACGCGCGCTGCGTAGAGGATCCAGGAAATACTTCTCTGGATCCACGCGATGAAACTCAAACGCTTAGTCAGACCCGCTGACCTTGCGGCGCTCTACAAGGCTCGCTTCAACGCAACAACTTCGGTTTTTGCTGGTTACCTCTCCCCCAGCCATGCATCACGTCGAACGAGTCACATAAAAGACTCTGCAAGGCTCCGAAGAGCGACTATGAGTTGCTACAGCAAACGGCGCGGCCTCCTATCTTTAGCGACGGCCATCGCGATCCTTCCTTGCTCAGCTCTGAGCTTCGCCCTCGATACCGTCACCATTATTCCGTCAGTAGCATCACCCAACTGCATGGATTACCAAGTCGTTGGTGCATGCTATTGGCTTCGATGCACCAACTTCGGATGCAAGGTCAAAACCTCCACGAAGGTTCGCCACTACGTCCCCGATGCGGTTGTCTCAAGCTACTCCTCAACCGGAGAGAATCCCTGGACTGAAGTTCGGGCATTGAGCGGACCGATCTCCCAGGCGAAAGGTGGCGGCAGCGGCACCACAAACGATCAACACGAAAACAATCTGTCCATCTTCAAGAACGTCGACATCATCGGCCACCCTGGTATAGCCGCCTTCAATGCGTTCGCCAGTGGATCGGGATACACCTGCGCTGGCGCCGGCACCCCCTATGTGCCGTACATGCTCAGCACCCTGGACTACATTGGATGGCGGCACGGTATCCCTGAAAGCGTCTATCCCCAGTCCCTCATTCCCGGAATGCGTGAGATCGGCAGCAGGCTCTCACTGAACCTTTGGGGGAACGTGTACCCACGCAGCGGCTTTCTACATCAGGTTGACGATTACAAGGCCTCCGCGGTCATGGCCCAACGCGCAGGAGATATCGTCACACGCCCCGGCCAAGTCCACGTTTACCAGCCTCTTCTCGCTTCACCCAGCCCCGGCTATTGGCCTGCAGGCGAGCTGCGCGAATCCGATCCTTCAACAGGAAAATGGCAGCAACTCACGCCAAGGCTAACGAACGCCTGCTCCGTCTTCCCCAACGCGGGCCCTCATACCCAAGCCATCGACGGTGGTTATGCCTGGTCGCTCTGGCGCCCCTACACCTGCTGCAAACGTGAAGGGCAAACCTTCCTCGGCAGCACCGGCCCTCATTAATTCACTAGCCTGCACGGAGCCACTCCATGACTCGGACGTCCGTTTTCACATTCCCCTTCAACTGCGCATGGCTACTCATCGCCACGATGCTGGGCAGCTCCCCATCGACGCTAGCCGCACCGGGTTACAGCAGTGCTGGCAGCGTGATCGGTGATGACGTCCTGTACAGCATCGGCGGCGGAAATGCGGTCTCTATGGGACGTGCCGGCAACATGCAAAGCATCGGTGTAGGCATTGGCTGGAACAGCAACCTGATGTGCGGAAACATGGACCTGTCGACCACGCTGCACAACCAGCTCAACGGACTGACTGGCGGCTTCCAGAGCATCATGGGTAGCGTGATTCAAAACGCGACGGGCGCCGTTGCGTCACTTCCCGCCCTGATCATTCAACGTGCAGATCCAGGCCTATACAACCTGCTCACCAACGGCATTCTTCAGGCTCGTCTCGACTTCGATCGCTCCAAGGCAAGCTGCCGTGCAATGGCAGAACGTATGGCAAACATTGCAGGTAACCAGACCGGTTGGGGCTCCCTTGCAGAGGCTCAGGCTCTCAAGGAGGCCATAGGCCAAAACAAAGATGCCGTAGCCGTTACCGCTCGAGCCGAATCCGACAACGGAAATACCGGCGTACCGTGGGTGGGTGGGAACAAAGCAGGCGGTCGAGGGCAACCGCCTATTCGCGTGGTCAGCGAGGTCACCAAAGCAGGCTTCAACCTGTTGAATAATCGCTCCGCCTCAGACGCCTCCACCGTCGCTCCAAACGACTGCAACAGCGGCATGCTCTGTGGCACCTGGCGCTCACCTGACGAGGCGGCAGCATTCGCCAACCGTGTGTTGGGCGAGGTACAGCAACAGACCTGTGAGACGTGCACCAAGAGCACCACCACTGCCGGCGTTGGCCTAACTCCATTAATCCATGAAGAGTACAAGGCAAAACTGGAAGCACTCCATGAGCTCATCTCGGGCTCCAAGCCGCCAAGCACAGAAAACTTGAATTTGGCTGGTAGCAATTCAATGCCCATCACCCGGGGCGTCATCACTGCGCTACGCGACGAACCAGACCAAGAGATCCTGGCACAGCGCCTGGCGTCAGAGATCGCGGTCACCAGCGTGCTGGAAAAAGCCCTCCTGCTCCAACGCGCCCTCCTCGCCGGCAACAAAGAACCCAATGTCGCGGCGAACGAAATTGCTACAGCAGCAGTGAATACCGAGCGTCAATCTCTCCAACAAGAAATCACCAACCTCAAAACCGAGCTGGAGCTGCGCAGATCCCTGACTAGCAACTCCCCAGCCGCGATCATCGCTCGCCACAGAGAACGCAAAGACAACTCACGGGCCATTTACGAAGGGGATCCAGAAACCAATCGTCTTGAGCAAGCGGAAAAAGACAGCTCCGCCAGTGGCCGGAGACCAAAGCCATGACGCAGAAGCATCAACGACGACTCACCACAATGAGCCTTTGGGCGCCCACCGTTGTCGCAGGCCTAGTTGTCTTGATTGCCCTCACTTTCAACGTGCTGGGCGTTCACGTCATGAGCGGCTTGTCTGCATGGCAGGAGTGGAGAACCCATTCGTACTGGCATTTTTTTGCGTGGCGAATAGCGCTTTACTGCGTCGCCTTATGGGCATGGCTGCTCTATCGCAATCAACTGCTTCAGAGCGAATCGGCCTCCAAAAAAGGTGTGCGCAGGATAGAGATGGGTGTGTTTCTGTCGCTGCTGCTGATAGAGCTGCTCCGCGCCCTACTGCGGCAAGGAGTCTGATATGACGCTCTATACCAACGACTACCTTGAGTACTACCTGACCCTCGTAGGCTGGCTTGTCAGCAACGTAACCGTCCGAGCAACACATCTTCCTGATGCCATCGGTTAAGGCGATGGTGTCCACCTAAATTTAAGTGGACACCATTTTTAGCCTTTTTAAGCGGACGCCCATGCCACAAGAACGCCGTTCCTATTCCAAGTCCTTCAAGGCCCAGGTCATTACTGAGTGCGCCCATCCTGACACTTCAATTGCCAATGTCGCCTTGACCCACAACCTCAATGCAAACCTCGTCCATAAATGGATTCGGGTGCATGCGCAGAAAAACCTGGCACTGCAAACTGCCTTCATCCCGGTCAAGACTTCGCCGCCGGTGCCGATGCATCAGGCCCTTCCTGCCACGATCCGAATCGAAGTGCCGCATCCAAAAGGTGTAGTCGTGGTGAGTTGGCCAGCAGAAAATGCAGCGGCGTGTTCTGCTTTCCTACGAGACCTGCTGCGATGATCCGCGTCGATTCCATCTGGCTCGCCACCGAGCCCATGGACATGCGCGCCGGCACTGAAACCGCGCTCGCACGAGTCGTGGCGGTGTTCGGTGCGGCGAAGCCGCACTGTGCCTATCTGTTCGCCAACCGCCGCGCCAATCGAATGAAAGTGCTGGTGCATGACGGCGTGGGGATTTGGCTTGCCGCCCGGCGTTTGAATCAAGGACGCTTCTTCTGGCCGGGTGTGCGACACGGCTCCGAAGTTGAGTTGGATGCCGAGCAACTTCAGGCCCTGGTGCTCGGTTTACCTTGGCAGCGCGTCGGTGCAGGCGGAATCATCTCGATGCTTTAACATCTGCCATGGCGTGCTTGCCAGCGCAATTGGCCCATCAGTCTATCGTCGCCATCAGCCCTCTCTGGCAAAATCGGCGGCATGACTTTGCATCCAAATCTCGATCAATTAAACCCTGAACAGCTGCGTGCCCTGGCGGCGCAGTTGATCCAGCGCGTCGAGACAATGGACAAGCAAATCACTCATCACAAGTCGGTCAACGAGAAACTGGCCCACGAGATCGCGCTGCTCAAACGCTTCAAGTTTGCCAAGCGCAGCGAGCAGTTGAGCCCGGATCAAGCCAGCCTGCTCGACGACTTGATCGATACGGATATCGCCGCTATCGAAGCCGAACTTGAGGCGCTGCAACCGGCACCTGTCGAAGCCAAAGTGCGCCAGCAACCCAAGCGCGCACCGCTGCCACCGCAGTTTCCTCGCACACTGATCCATCACGAACCGGACAACAGCCACTGCCAGTGCGGCTGCGCCCTCAAGCGCATCGGCGAAGACGCCAGCGAAAAGCTCGACTACACGCCCGGCGTATTCACCGTCGAGCGTCACATCCGTGGAAAGTGGGCCTGCGAGCAGTGTGAAACGCTAATCCAGGCGCCGGTACCGGCGCACGTCATCGACAAAGGCGTCCCGACCGCAGGCCTGCTGGCCCACATCATGGTGGCCAAGTTCGCCGACCATCTGCCGCTGTATCGCCAAGAGAAAATCTTCGGCCGCGCCGGGCTGCCCATCGCCCGTTCGACACTGGCGCAGTGGGTGGGTCAAACCGGCGTACAACTGCAACCGCTCGTGGAAGCACTGCGCGAGGCAGTGCTGGCCCAGCGAGTCGTCCATGCCGATGAAACACCCGTGCAGATGCTGGCACCGGGTGAAAAGAAAACGCACCGAGCGTATGTCTGGGCCTACTGCACGACACCATTCTCGGCACTGAAGGCGGTAGTCTACGACTTCAGCCCGAGCCGTGCTGGCGAACATGCGCGCAACTTCCTGGGCACTTGGAACGGCAAGCTGGTCTGCGATGGCTTCGCAGGCTACAAGGCCGGCTTCGAAGGGGGCATCACCGAAATCGGCTGCATGGCCCATGCTCGCCGCAAGTTCTTCGACCTGCATGTGGCGAACAAAAGCCAACTGGCCGAACAGGCGCTGCACTCAATCGGCGGCCTATACGAGGTTGAACGAAAGGCCAAAGAGATGAGCGATGAAGATCGCTGGCGATTACGTCAAGAAATGGCGATTCCTATCGCGGAGAAGTTGCATGAGTGGATGCTGGCTCAGCGCGAACTTGTGCCCGAGGGCTCGGCCACAGCCAAGGCTCTGGATTACAGCCTGAAACGCTGGGTAGCGCTGACGCGCTACCTCAATGATGGTGCTGTGCCCATCGACAACAATCGGGTCGAAAATACGATCCGGCCTTGGGCCCTTGGCCGTTCGAATTGGCTCTTCGCCGGATCACTGCGCAGCGGTAAACGAGCGGCGGCAATTATGAGCTTGATTCAATCGGCACGCATGAATGGGCATGATCCGTTCGCGTATCTCAAGGATGTACTGACGCGGTTGCCGACACAGAGGGCCAGTGCAATTGACCAATTACTACCGCATCAATGGGCACAGGGCTCCTAACACGCTATGAGCTACATTCAGTCCGACGCGTCTGAATCTAATGGTGTCGATGGAGGTATTTGCCATGCGGGTTTTTTGTCATCCTGACTGTCGAAAATACGCCGCGCCTTGCGGAAATCCTCAACGTTCTCGACAACCCAAGTCCAGATAGGTGACATGCGGATCAACAGTCCCATACCCAGCGGCGTCAGCTCATACTCGACACGTGGCGGAATCTCACCGAACTCCCGCCGAACCACTAGCCCATCCCGCTCCATGGAGCGTAGCGTCTTGGTTAACATCCGCTGAGTCACCCCAGTCATCTGCCTTTTTATTTCGGCATGGCGCATCGTGCCGTAAACCCCCAGGGCATGCAGAATACCTAACGACCAGCGGCTACCTGCGTGAGCAAGCACTTCTCGTCTGACGCCATCATCGTCTTCTCTAAGCGTTCGGCAAATTGTTTCTGCCTGGCTGAGAGCCTCCTGATCGGTCATTTCATTCTCTGGTATCACAGGTGTGCCTTCTTACGAACGTTGCCTAATCGTGCAAGCATTTGTTCATCTTACAGGCAACAGGTCTCAGGAGAAATCATGACCGAAGTGACCCAGCTTTCCCCCCAATCCATTCTCGTTCTAGGCGCCGGTGAGCTTGGGCTGCCGGTTCTGCGCAATCTTGCGCGAGTAGCAAAGCGCGCGCCCGGCTCCACAATCAGCGTCCTGCTCAGGGATTCGACCATCAACACTCAGGTGCCCGAGAAAAAGGTCGAAATCGATGAGCTTCGAGGTCTTGGCATCCAGATGGTGGCCGCAGATCTCGTGAATAATTCAATCGATCAGTTGGCTGAAGTGTTCGCACGGTTCGATACCGTAATAGGCTGCGCAGGCATGGTTGCAGGCCGGGAAACCCCGATGAAGCTGGCTACAGCAGCTCTCAAGTCCGGTGTGAAGCGCTACTTTCCTTGGCAGTTTGGTGTCGACTTCGAGGTAATCGGTCGGGGCAGTCCTCAAGATCTGTTCGATGCTCAGCTTGATGTACGCGAATTGCTTCGCGCCCAGGATAAAACTGAATGGGTAATCATCTCGACGGGTATGTTCACCAGCTTTCTATTCGAGCCAGTATTCGAGGTGGTTGACTTCGAAAACGATACCGTGAACGCGCTAGGCAGTCTTGAGACCAGCGTGACGCTCACGACTCCAGAAGACATTGGTGCGTTGACAGCGGAAATTGTTTTCTTCGAACCTCGCTTCCGCGATCAGATTGTGTACCTCTCGGGAGATACAGTGACGTACGGAGAGGTTGCGAG
Source organism: Pseudomonas sp. 1 R 17 (assembly GCF_900067035.1). Classification (NCBI taxonomy): domain Bacteria; kingdom Pseudomonadati; phylum Pseudomonadota; class Gammaproteobacteria; order Pseudomonadales; family Pseudomonadaceae; genus Pseudomonas; species Pseudomonas sp. 1 R 17. The sequence continues at coordinate 551 of NZ_FKLB01000042.1, read as the reverse complement.
CCTCCTCGAACGTGTACTGGGTCGCCCGTTCAAACGTAACGTGTGGACTGTTCCGTACTTGCTCCAAGAATTGGAGAGAGACCCAACGCATCACATCAAGAAGTACCGCGCTGTGTTCGCCCAGGGCAGAGGCGTGGCCTGGCCTAAAGCAGGCACTTTCAACGCGCAGCAGTCGACTCAAGTCACGACCGCTGAGGAGTGGGCCCGTGCAAATCTGGCAACCTCATCAGCATAAGGGCAGTAGCTGAACGAACGTTCTCGCGCTCGGAGTTGACCTGCTAAAAAGCTCCTCAGTCTGATAATGGGCGCTGATAACCGAAGCTAAGGCGCGGAGAATGGGTCTGGTAATCCAAGACGACCGAATCTTTATCTTATCCGCACCATCTGCCGAGGTCTGAGGCGTCCCACTTCACTATCTATTGAGTTTTCTAAGCGCGAATTCCGAACCACGGTGACTTAACCAAGCGCTTACTAAAGCCTTGCAAATGAGCGTGGTTTTGAGGAGCACGGGGGAGAATGGTGTGGTCAAGGTGTGTCTGCCGGACGCTTAC
>NZ_FKLB01000008.1:0-346 GCF_900067035.1 Pseudomonas sp. 1 R 17 | reverse complement strand
CTGTCCCACTGATACTGGGTCAGCGCGCCATGCTCATCCTCGCGCGCCACCTGACGGCCAAGATCGTCATAGCGATACCGCTTGATCCCGCCATTGGGCAACTGCTCCTTAACCAGTTGCCCCCGCTCATTCCACACCAGCCGCTGACAACTGTGATCCGGGTACCAAACCCCAACCAGTTGCCCGTATTTGTCGTAGCTGTAATCCGTAACATGTCCGTCGGGATCGATCTTACGAATGACATCGCCCTGGTCGTTACGCTCGTACTTCCAGACCGCCAGACCCCGCCTTACAACCCGTACGAAGCCATTGTCATGCTCGTAGGACGTCGGCTCATCATCCCCGG
>NZ_FKLB01000040.1:0-317 GCF_900067035.1 Pseudomonas sp. 1 R 17 | reverse complement strand
GGCTTGCCCCGCGCCGGGCGGCGAAGCGGCCCCAAAAGCTGTTATCAGGATTTACCTGGAAAAACGCGGTGTTCTTGATGGGGCCGCTTCGCGGTCCGGCGCGGGGCAAGCCCGCTCACCACAAAGAGCTCGTTCACCACTACGCGGGCGCCCCATCACAAAAGATCATCCCATTGCAGAAAACCCGTCATCGGGTGACTGAATGTATCCAGCCTGGAGTGACCTGGCTTTTTTGTGGTGAGCGGGCTTGCCCCGCGCCGGGCGGCGAAGCGGCCCCAAAAGCTGTTATCAGGATTTACCTGGAAAAACGCGGTGTT
>NZ_FKLB01000064.1:6840-144768 GCF_900067035.1 Pseudomonas sp. 1 R 17 | reverse complement strand
CGCGGGCGGTGCGACGATTCGACAAGCCCGCTCACCACAGAAGCCTAATTGCCATAGATTCCGTATTCACTGGAAGTTGTGTAGATACCCATGCCCCGATGAGGCCCTCACATACACCACACACTCTATCAGCCAGCCCCCGGCACATTCGGCCAAAGATCCGCCACCAGGAACAAGCGCTCGGCTTCCTCCCAATCCGCGCCGTTCTGCACCATGCGCACCAGCAGCTGCGCAGGCGCCATCGGATCAAGGTCTGCCAGCCAGGCCCGCATCTGTTCTTCACTCCACACTTCATCCGCCGGGTAATGCGCCGGCGCCAGCCACGCATGCCGGGGCAACGGTTGCCAGCGGCCTGGCGCACTGGCGCTGACAAAATCCCGCCAGTCCCGCTGATGCAACCAGCGCCCGCGCAGATGCTGCGGGTGTGCGCCTTGGGGCGGTTCGGCCAGCCCAGGCCAGGGATAGAGCAAATACCCGCCGAGCCACAGGTGCGCATCAAACTGCTGAATATCCAGGGCTGCCAACACCTCGCGGCTTTCTGCGCGCGCCGAGATCGGCAGTTGATGCTGGGCCAGGTGCGCCAGCTTGCGGTCCAGCCGATCATGGCAGCCTGGGCCCAGCCACTGCGTGGTGTCCTGGTCGTTGCCGTCCTGCGGGCCCAGGTAGAGTTTGATCGCCAGTTCCAGGTGATGCACGCCATTGCGGTCGCGCAGCAGCATGTCCAGTTCGCCCAGTGTGTGCCCGGCGCGGCGGATCGGCAGGTTGGCGGCAAGCAACTCCACCCCCGGCGCATGCTGCACGGCGAACTGCCACAGGCGTTCGTAGTACAGGCCCAGGCGCCGGGTGCGTGACAGGCTCAACCAGTGCTGCAAGGCGCGGCTGTCCTGGTCGAGTGCGCGTAGCCAGTGTTCAAGACGGTCGGGCGCCTGCACCCAGTCGCTGCCCGCCAGCGGGTGGCGCTGTGGCCACGGTGTCTGCGCGAGCATCGGTGGGGCAAGCATCACCCACGCCAGGTCGCGCACCTCGGGGTGGCGCAGATGGCGGGGCAGGTTGTGCAAATCCGGGAACACAGTCATGGTCCGAGCATAGCCTTTTAACCGTTGCGCAGGGGGCTGAGAACCGTTGTCATCAAGGCTTCACGGCGACAAAGGATTTTGCCTGAGCCGGCCTTTCGCCCATAATCGTTTCTTTTTTGCCCCACCCCCAATCCCGCAGGAGCCCCATGGAGCACTTTCGCAATATCGGCATTATCGGTCGCCTGGGCAGTACCCAGGTGTTGGACACCGTCCGCCGGCTGAAAAAATTCCTGCTGGAACGCCACCTGCATGTGATCCTCGAAGACACCATCGCCGAAATCCTCCCCGGCCACGGCCTGCAAACCTCCTCGCGCAAGATGCTCGGCGAAGTCTGCGACATGGTCATCGTGGTCGGCGGCGACGGCAGCCTGCTCGGCGCGGCCCGGGCCCTGGCGCGGCATAACGTGCCGGTGCTGGGGATCAACCGTGGCAGCCTGGGGTTTCTCACCGATATCCGCCCCGATGAGCTGGAAGTCGAAGTGGCCAAGGTGCTCGACGGCCATTACCTGGTGGAAAACCGCTTCCTGCTGCAGGCCGAAGTGCGCCGCCACGGCGAAGCCATCGGCCAGGGCGATGCGCTCAATGACGTGGTGCTGCACCCGGGCAAATCCACGCGGATGATCGAATTCGAGCTGTATATCGACGGCCAGTTCGTGTGCAGCCAGAAGGCCGACGGCCTGATCGTCGCCACGCCCACCGGCTCCACCGCCTACGCGCTGTCGGCCGGTGGCCCGATCATGCATCCCAAGCTCGATGCCATTGTGATCGTGCCGATGTACCCCCATATGTTGTCCAGCCGGCCGATTGTGGTCGATGGCAACAGTGAGCTGAAAATCGTGGTGTCCAAAGACATGCAGATCTACCCGCAAGTCTCCTGCGACGGGCAGAACCATTTCACCTGCGCCCCCGGTGACACCATCACCGTGAGCAAGAAGGCACAGAAGTTGCGCTTGATCCACCCGCTGGATCACAACTACTACGAAGTGTGCCGCACCAAGTTGGGCTGGGGCAGCCGCTTGGGGGGTGGAGGCGACTGATGCTCGATCCCGCGCGTAGCTACGACCTGATTGGTGACGTGCACGGTTGCGCTCATACCCTTGAGCACTTGCTCGACCAGATGGGTTACCACAAGCAGGGCGGCACCTGGCGCCATCCTTCGCGCATGGCGGTGTTCCTCGGCGATATCATCGACCGTGGCCCACGCATTCGCGAGGCGCTGCATATCGTCCACGACATGGCCGAGGCCGGCCAGGCGCTGTGCATCATGGGCAACCACGAGTTCAATGCCCTGGGTTGGGCCACACCGGCGCCGCCGGGCAGTGGCAGGCAGTTCGTGCGCGAGCACACCCCACGGCATGAGCGGCTGATCCACGAGACCCTGACCCAGTTCGAGCAGCACCCGGCCGACTGGCACGACTTCCTCGCCTGGTTCTACGACATGCCGCTGTTTGTCGATGCCGGGCGCTTCCGCGTGGTGCATGCGTGCTGGGACGACGGCTTTATCCAGCCGCTGCGCGCGACGTTCCCGGATGGCTGCATCGACCGGCACTTCCTGCAGGCCGCCGCCGTGCCCGGCAGTTTTGCCTGCAACGCCTTCGACCGCCTGTTGCGCGGCACCGATATGCGCTTGCCGGACGGCCTGACGCTGACCGGTGGCGATGGCCTGACGCGCTCGTTCTTCCGCACCAAGTTCTGGGAGGACGACCCTAAGACCTACGGCGACATCGTATTCCAGCCCGACGCACTGCCTGAGCCGGTGGCGCGCACGCCATTGTCGCCCCATGAAAAAAACTCCCTGCTGCGCTACGGCGCCGACGAACCCTTGCTGTTCGTCGGCCATTACTGGCGCAGCGGCAAACCGGCGCCGATCCGCCCGAACCTGGCGTGCCTGGACTACAGCGCGGTGCTCTACGGCAAGCTGGTGGCGTACCGCCTGGACCAGGAAACCCAATTGGATCCGCGTAAATTCGTGTGGGTCGACGTTGAGCGGCCCGAGGTGATTGTATGAGTACCGTGCCCGTATTGCGCTTGCCGTTGAGCGTCGACCTGGGCGGTTTCGTGAAACTGCTGCAACGCATGCAAGTGCCCCATCGCGTCAGCGAAGAAGCCGGCGAGCAGGTGCTGTGGGTGCCCGAGACCATCAGCGATGACGTGCGCGTGCTGTACCAGCGCTTTCCCGCCGGTGACCCGGACCAGCAACTGGATATTCCCGAACAGGCGCCGGTCACACGTCCGGGCTTTGTCCAGCAAGTGCGCCATAGCCCGGTAACGGCGCTGGTGCTGCTGGCAAGCATCATTGTCGGCGCCGTGACCTTGCTCGGTGAAAACCTGCAAGCCATGAGCTGGCTGACCTTCCTGCCGTTTCGCGTGATGGGCGAGTACATCCAGTTCACGCCGTTCGCCGACATGTTGGCTTCCGGCCAATGGTGGCGGCTGTTTACGCCGATGCTGATCCACTTCGGCATCCTGCACCTGGCCATGAACGGCATGTGGTACTGGGAGCTGGGCCGGCGTATCGAAGTGCGCCAGGGCAGCATCAACCTGCTGGGCCTGACCCTGTTGTTCAGCCTGGTCTCCAACTACGCGCAATATGCCTACGGTGGTCCCGGCCTGTTCGGTGGCTTGTCCGGCGTGTTGTATGGCCTGCTCGGGCATTGCTGGATCTTTCAACTGCTCTCGCCCAACCCGGCCTATCGCTTGCCCCGTGGGGTGCTGGTGATGATGCTGGTGTGGCTGGTGTTGTGCCTGTCGGGGCTGGTGTCGATGATCGGCTTCGGCGAAATCGCCAACGCTGCCCATGTCGGCGGCCTGGTTATCGGTTGCCTTACCGGTTTGCTCGGCGGTGTGTATAACCGTCGCAAATCCTCTCTTTGATAAGGAAGAGCCTTATGTCCTCTTTTGCTGAAATGATCGAAAACATCACCCCGGACATCTACGCGAGCCTCAAGCTCGCCGTGGAAATCGGCAAGTGGTCCGATGGCCGCAAGCTCAGTGCCGAGCAGCGCGAGCTGTCCCTGCAGGCCATGATCGCCTGGGAGATCCAGAACCTGCCGGAAGAGCAGCGCACCGGCTACATGGGCCCGCAGGAATGCCAGTCGAAATCGACCACCGTGCCGAACATCCTGTTCAAGTCGGATGCGATCCATTGATTGAAATTGGTCGCGGTGCAGTCAGCAAAATGTCGGCGCAACTCGGTGAGCCGACCGTTCAATACGCGTTTCGCCTGGGCGATACCGAGGTGCCGGTCAACCCCCTGATCGGCACCCATGTGCGCCTGGAATACCTCGGCGCCATTCATTGCAGCCATTGCGGTCGCAAGACCAAGACCAGCTTCAGCCAGGGCTATTGCTACCCGTGCATGACCAAGCTGGCCCAGTGTGACCTGTGCATCATGAGTCCTGAGCGTTGCCATTACGACGCCGGCACCTGCCGTGATCCAGGCTGGGGCGAGACTTTCTGCATGACCGACCACGTGGTGTACCTGGCCAATTCGTCGGGCATCAAGGTCGGCATCACCCGTGCCACCCAATTGCCGACGCGTTGGCTGGACCAGGGCGCCAGCCAGGCGCTGCCGATCATGCGCGTGGCGACGCGCCAGCAATCCGGGTTTGTCGAGGATGTATTGCGCAGCCAGGTGGCGGACAAGACCAACTGGCGTGCGTTGCTCAAGGGCGACGCGGTGGCGGTGGACCTCAAGCAGGTGCGCGACGAGTTGTTCGCCTCCTGCGCCGATGGCCTGCTGCAATTGCAGGAACGCTTCGGCCTGCAGGCTATCCAACCGGTAACCGACCTCGAACCGTTGGAAATCCGCTACCCGGTGGAGCAGTATCCAGCCAAGATCGTCAGCTTCAACCTGGACAAGAACCCGATTGCCGAAGGCACGCTGCTGGGGATCAAGGGCCAATACCTGATCTTCGACACCGGCGTGATCAATATTCGTAAGTACACGGCCTACCAGCTCGCCGTGCATCAGTAGAAGGATGCCACCCATGCGCACCGAACAACCGAAGATGATTTACCTGAAGGACTATCAGGCGCCGGACTACCTGATCGAAGAGACGCACCTGACCTTCGAGTTGTTCGAGGACCACAGCCTGGTCCACGCGCAGCTGGTGATGCGCCGTAACCCTGAGCGTGGCGCCGGCCTGCCGCCGCTGGTACTCGACGGCCAGCAGCTGGAGTTGCTGACCGTCAACCTCGGCGACCAGGAACTGAGCGAGGCTGACTACCAGCTGACGGACAGCCACCTGACCCTGCATCCGACCCGCGAAACCTTCACGGTCGACACCAGCGTGCGCATCCACCCGGAAACCAACACCGCCCTGGAAGGCCTGTACAAATCCGGCAGCATGTTCTGCACCCAGTGCGAGGCCGAGGGCTTCCGCAAGATAACCTATTACCTCGACCGCCCCGACGTGATGAGCACCTTCACCACCACGGTGATCGCCGAGCAACACCGCTACCCGGTGCTGCTCTCCAACGGCAACCCGATTGCCAGCGGTCCCGGCGAAGACGGCCGCCACTGGGCGACCTGGGAAGACCCGTTCAAGAAACCCGCCTACCTGTTCGCGCTGGTGGCCGGTGACCTGTGGTGTGTCGAAGGCAGCTTTACCACCATGACCCAGCGTGAAGTAGCACTGCGCATCTACGTCGAGCCGGAAAATATCGACAAGTGCCAGCACGCCATGACCAGCCTGAAAAAATCCATGCGCTGGGACGAAGAAACCTACGGTCGCGAGTATGACCTCGACATCTTCATGATCGTGGCGGTCAACGATTTCAACATGGGCGCCATGGAGAACAAGGGCCTCAATATCTTCAACTCCAGCGCCGTGCTGGCCCGCGCCGAAACCGCCACCGACGCCGCGCACCAGCGGGTCGAGGCCATCGTTGCCCACGAATACTTCCACAACTGGTCGGGCAACCGCGTGACCTGCCGCGACTGGTTCCAGCTGTCGCTGAAGGAAGGCTTTACCGTGTTCCGTGATTCGGGCTTCTCCGCCGACATGAACTCCGCCACGGTCAAACGCATCCAGGACGTGGCCTACCTGCGTACCCACCAGTTCGCGGAAGATGCCGGCCCTATGGCCCATGCGGTGCGCCCGGACAGCTTTATCGAGATCTCCAACTTCTACACCTTGACCGTGTACGAAAAAGGCTCGGAAGTGGTCGGCATGATCCATACCTTGCTCGGCGCCGAAGGCTTCCGTAAAGGCAGCGACCTGTACTTCGAACGCCATGACGGCCAGGCCGTGACCTGCGACGACTTTATCAAGGCCATGGAAGACGCCAACGGTGCCGACCTCAGCCAGTTCAAGCGCTGGTACAGCCAGGCCGGTACGCCACGCCTGGCGGTGAGCGAGTCCTACGACGCTGCGGCCAAGACCTACAGCCTGACCTTCCGCCAGAGCTGCCCGGAAACCCCGGACAAGGTCGAGAAACTGCCGTTCGTGATCCCGGTCGAACTGGGCCTGCTGGACGGGCAGGGCGCGGGCATGGCCTTGCGCCTGGCCGGTGAAGCCACGGCCGGCGCCACGTCCCGTGTGATCTCGGTGACCGAAGCCGAGCAAACCTTCACCTTCGTCGACATCGCCGAACAGCCGTTGCCGTCGCTGCTGCGTGGTTTCTCGGCACCGGTGAAACTGAGCTTCCCGTATAACCGCGACCAACTGATGTTCCTGATGCAGCATGACAGCGACGGCTTCAACCGCTGGGATGCGGGCCAGCAGCTGTCGGTGCAGGTGTTGCAGGAACTGATCGGCCAGCATCAGCAGGGCCAGGCGTTGCAGATGGACCAGCGCCTGATCACGGCCTTGCGCAGTGTGTTGAGCGACGAAAGCCTGGACCAGGCCATGGTTGCGGAAATGCTGTCGTTGCCGGGCGAAGCCTACCTGACGGAAATCAGCGACGTCGCGGACGTGGATGCCATCCACGCCGCGCGTGAGTTTGCGCGCAGGCAACTGGCTGACAACCTGCATGAGCCGCTGTGGTTGCGTTACCAGGCCAACCGCGAACTGTCCAAGCAGACGCCTTATGTGGCGGCGGCCGAGCACTTCGCCCGGCGTGCCTTGCAGAACATCGCGCTGTCGTACCTGATGCTCAGCGGCAAGCCCGAAGTGCTGGCGGCGACCCTTGAGCAGTTCGACACCAGCGACAACATGACCGAGCGCCTGACCGCGCTGGCGGTGCTGGTGAACTCGCCGTTCGAAGCGGAGAAGGCCCAGGCGCTGGCGGTATTTGCCGAGAACTTCAAGGACAACCCTTTGGTCATGGACCAGTGGTTCAGCGTGCAGGCCGGCAGCCCGTTGCCGGGCGGGCTGGAGCGGGTCAAGGCGTTGATGGAGCACCCGGCGTTCACGCTCAAGAACCCGAACAAGGTGCGTGCACTGATCGGCGCGTTTGCCGGGCAGAACTTGATCAACTTCCACGCCGCCGACGGTTCGGGCTACCGCTTCCTGGCGGACCTGGTGATCCAGTTGAATGCGTTCAACCCGCAGATCGCTTCGCGCCAGTTGGCGCCGCTGACCCGCTGGCGTAAATACGACAGCGCGCGCCAGGCGTTGATGAAGGCGGAGCTGGAGCGCATTCGTGGGTCGGGTGAGTTGTCCAGCGATGTGTTCGAGGTGGTGAGCAAGAGTCTTGCTTAAATAAATCGCTTCGGTAAAAAAAACGGCCTGTTCAGGCCGTTTTTTTTGCCTCGGAGCTTCGTTCAAGGAGCGCTTTTTTGCTGCTGACGTTTCCTGGCAGAAGGCTCTGCTAAGCTGCGGCACTTTTCCTTATTCGGTGGGATCAACGTGTCGCGTACCACTCGTTTACTGACGTTGTTGCAGGCCCTGCGAGGCAAGAAACGCCCGGTGACCGCCGCCGTGCTGGCGGCGCAATTGGAAGTGTCCGAGCGTACGCTGTACCGCGACATTGCCGAGTTGACCGCCCTGGGCGCGCCGATTTTCGGCGAGGCCGGGGTAGGGTATGTGCTGCGCAGCGGCCTGTTTTTGCCGCCCTTGATGCTCAACGCCGAAGAAACCGAAGCGATCGTGCTGGGCTTGCGTTATGTGGACCAGCGCGGCGATGACGTGCTCAGCCGTGCCGCCGCCAACGCCTTGGCGAAAATCGCTGATGTGCTCGACCCGGCGGCGCAGGAAGCCTTGCGCAACCCGACGTTGCTGCCCGGCCCGCCAGGGTTTGGCTACCCGGAAAACCGCGTGCCGCTGGATGTATTTCGCGAAGCGATTCGGCATCAGGACAAGTTGCATATCGACTACGCGGATGCCAGCCAGACCCAGAGTCAACGCCTGATCTGGCCCCTGGCCCTGGGGTTTCTCAATGAGGTGCGGGTGATCGTGGCCTGGTGTGAGCTGCGCGGCGCGTATCGCACTTTTCGCACCGACCGCGTGGCGAGTGCCGAGGTCGTCGGCGAACGTTATCCGGGGCGGCGCAGCGACTGGCTGCGGGCCTGGCGCAAGCTGATGGAGCAGAATGAATCCGGGCCGTTCACTCCTGACAAAAACTGACACACCCCTGGCTTAGCATGCTGCTACAACCACCTGAAAAGGAGCTTTGCCATGTCCCAGCCTGAATTGGCCCCCGCCATCGCCGCCTATATCGCGGCGACCAATACCCGCGACACCTCGGTCATTGCCCAGTGTTTTGCCGACGATGCCAATGTGTTCGATGAAGGCCAGCACCAGGTGGGCACCGCCGCCATTGCACGCTGGATGGAAGACACCGGGCGCCGCTACCAGCCGCGTGTCGAGGTGCTCAAGGTGCAGCACCGTACCGGCAAGGTGCTGGTCAGCAATGTGGTCTCCGGCAATTTTCCCGGCAGTCCGCTGGAGTTGCGCTACACCTTTCGCCTGGACGCGCAGGGCAAGATTTCACGGCTGGACATCTCCCTGTAGGTCATAATCGCGGGCATGACTTTCGACTCGCCCCTCGCTGCTTACCAACACGCCATTACCCAACAGGGTTTCGTTGCCGACGACGCCCAGCGCCGGGCGGTGGATGCCCTGCAAGCCTGCCATGCAGCCCTGCATCAGGGCCGTTCGCCCGTGACTGGCGTTTACCTGTGGGGGCCGGTGGGCCGCGGCAAGACCTGGTTGATGGATCAGTTCTACCAAAGCCTGCGGGTGCCCGCACGGCGTCAGCATTTTCATCACTTCATGGGCTGGGTGCATCAGCGTCTGTTCCAGCTCACCGGCACCCATGACCCGTTGCAGGCCCTGGCGCGGGAGCTGAGCCGGGAGGTGCGGGTGTTGTGTTTCGACGAGCTGTTCGTCAGTGACATCGGTGACGCGATCATCCTCGGCCGGCTGTTCCAGGTCATGTTCGAGGAAGGTGTGGTGATGGTCTGCACCTCCAATCAACCACCGGCCCAGCTGTATGCCGATGGCTTCAATCGGGAGCGCTTCCTGCCGGGCATTGCGGCGATTGAGCGGCATATGCACGTGGTGGCGGTCGACGGTGGCGAGGATCATCGCTTGCATCCAGGTGTGGGCCGGCAGCGCTATTGGGTGAACCAGCCCGATGCGCTGGCGAACGTGTTCGCACAATTGGCCGAAGGCCAGGCGGTGAGTCGTGGTCCGGTCACCGTCGGCCATCGTTCTATCGTGTGCGTGCAGGCCAGTGACAGCGTGCTGTGGTGCCGCTATGCCGACCTCTGCGAACAACCCCTGGCGGCAATGGATTTCATCCTGCTGTGCGACCGCTTCAAGGCGATCCTGCTGGGGGAGGTGCCCAACCTGAGTGCGCAACAGCGCCCAGGCCGGATTGCCCGCGGCACCGAGGATGGGGTCGAGCGCGTGGTGGCCGGTGATCGCGAGTTGCCGCAGTTGTCGGTGCACGACGACAGTGTGCGTCGCTTCATCGCCCTGGTGGACGAGTGCTACGACCGCAAGGTGCCGCTGTTCATCGACGCCCAGGTGCCGCTGGAGCGCCTGTATACCAACGGTTACCTGGCGTTTCCTTACCGTCGCACCTTGAGCCGCTTGCAAGAAATGCAGCTGCAGCGCTTCAGCTGAGACCTGTACGAAAAAAGCCCTGAATGGACACTTTGGGGGTTTTTAATGCCAAAGCCTTCGCGCTTTCGGGCGCACATTTGTAGTTAATCTCCTTCATCTGGTGCTGACTCCACGCTTACAATCGTGCCCCTCAAAGGGAACCGGTTCCCTTGTAGTCGTGATCGAGGACGGAAATGGACACCCCAGATATCCTGGTGCTGCAAGCCAGCTACACCAATCCTGTACATGCCGAAGCCATTGCCAAGGTGCTTAACCATTACGCAGAAGACCCCATGGGCGGCGGCCATAGCCTGCCCGCTGATCTACTGGAGCAACTGCCGGCCGAGTTGGCCAAGCGCCCCCATGCGTTCAGTGTGCTGGCGTTTGTTGGCGGTGAGCCGGCGGGGCTGGTGAATTGCTTTGAAGGGTTTTCCACCTTTGCCTGCCGCCCCTTGGTCAACGTGCACGACGTGGTGGTGATGAATGAGTTTCGCGGCTTGGGGCTGAGCCAGAAAATGCTGCTGAAGGTCGAGGACATCGCCCGCCAGCGTGGTTGCTGCAAGATCACCCTGGAGGTGCTGGAAGGTAATGCCGTCGCCCAGTCGGCGTATCGCAAGTTTGGTTTTGATGATGCGAAGTTTGATCCCGCCCATGGGCGCATGTTGTTCTGGAACAAGCCGCTTTAATAAATAACCGGCGAAAAAAAGGGCGCCAGCGGAGGGCGCCCAATAAACCTTTGCCAACGGAGCGGTATGGCCCAGGGTGTTACGGATTAACTAACGATTAACTTAACTCTTGGGTTGTTCCTGTTCGGTCGTGTTGGTGTTCGGTGTCTTGCCGTCGGCGGACGCCGTTTGTTCAACCGTGCCGTGAAGCGTCTGCTGCGTGAAGGTGAAGTTGTTGTAGAACTCCTTCGAGCGCTCCGAGCCGCCTTCGGCAAACGCGGCGGCGGAGCCCAGGGTCATCAGGCTGGCAAGCATCAAGGTCGAGAGTTTCATCTGTGTTTACTCATTAAGTGTGATCGGTTATCTGCTCTGTCCTTGATCAGAATCGTGGGGCGATTCTGGTGCGGTCTTATTAAGTGGGAATTAACGCGAGAAACATCCGAAGTTAACAATATCGTTAACTTCGGATGGTCGGCTTTAAAGCTTCCAGTCAACGGCCAGCGTAATGGCGCGTGGGTCGCCCCAATACACGCCGTTATAAAAACCGACGCGTTCGTAATACTTTTTATCGAACAGGTTGTTGACGTTAAGCGACGCTGAGACGTGCTCGTCGAATTGATAGCGGGACATCAGGTTGACCACCGTGTATGCCTGTTGTGTGATCTTCGCCCGTTCGGTCACCGGTGTGTTGCCGACGCGTACCCCTGTAGGTCGATTGCTCCAATCGTAAATGTCGCTCTGCCAGTTCACCGCACCGCCGACCGTGAGGTTGCGCCACGCCCCCGGCAACCGGTAGGCGCTGGAGACTTTCAGCAGGTTCAGCGGCTGCCCGGTGTTGTTGCGTTTACCCGAGCCGTTGACCGAATGGGTGTAGGTGTAGCCGGCCGTCAGGTTCCAATCGGGCATGATTTCCCCGGCAGCTTCCAATTCGAAGCCGTTGACCTTGTTACCTTTGCCGCCGGACTTGTAGTACTCCTCGCCGGTGATGGGGTTTGGTGGCACCGAATCGTCCCGCTCGGCGACGTTGTCCTGGGTGCTCCAAAAATACGCCGCCGCCAGGTTCAGGCGCTCCTCCAGCACGCTGCCCTTGAGGCCCACCTCGTAGTTGCTGCCGACCACGGGCTCCAGGTACTTCTTGTTGGCATCGCGCAGGCTCTGGGGTTTGAAAATGTCGGTATAGCTCGCGTAGACGGTGTACTCCGGCGTCAGGTCGTAGAGCAGGCCGGCGTAGGGCGTCCACATATCATTGTGGGTCTGGGAGGTCTTGTTGGTGGCCGTCAGTTGGTCGTTGGCGTTGTATTCGGGGGCCGCGCTTTTCAGTTCCCAACTGCCATAGCGGCTGCCCAGCACTGCATGCAAGCGGTCGGTGAGGCTCAGTCGCGTGGCCAGATAGCCAGCCTTCTGTTGCTTGCTGCTGTGCTCGCCCTTGAGGTCGGTGACGGTGTCGCCGAACTTGGCGATCCCGCCCATGTATTTCCAGTCTTCGATGGTGTAATAGCCGGCGGGTAGGTTGCTGCGCATCACGGGGGAGACGTCCCGCTGCGTGGCCTCGCCATAGCCCATCATCAGTGCATGTTCGCGGCCCAGCAGTGCATAGCTGCCGGCGAGGTTGAGGTCGACGGCCTCCATTCTCGATGTGCCGCGCATGTGGCTGGCCCAGGCGGTCATGCCGCTGCGGTCATCGTTGGGGAACCCCGCACCGCCGTAGTACACCTTGCCATCCGTGTCGCTCTGGCGATGGGTGTAGGCGGCCTTCACGTGCCAGTCGCCGCCCAGCCGATGGTCGAGCGTCGCGAAGGTGGTCTTGTCCGTCAGCGGCCAGGAACTCCAGTGCGCCGCCATATTGGTGGAGCGCGACAGCCCGGCCTTGCCGCCCTCGCTGTTCCAGTACGGCACGGTGCCCCATGAGGTGCCCTGGACCTGCTTGTTCTGGTAATCGAAACCTACGGCCAGCACGGTATCGTCGGAAAGATCGCCTTCCAGGATGCCGTAGCCGACCGCCCGCTGCAGGCCATAGTTGTCGCGGAACGATTGGCTGTCACGGTAGGCCAGCACCGTACGCCCGCGCAGCTTGCCGTCGAACGCCAGCGGGCCGCCCACGTCCACGTAGCTGTAATAGTTGTCATGGCTGCCGGCGCTGACGCCGGTTTTTGCCTGCCATTGGGCCGTCGGGCGCTTGCGCACCATATTGATGGTGGCCGAGGGGTCACCGGCGCCGGTGGTCAAGCCCGTGGCACCGCGTACCACCTCGATGTGGTCGTAGATAATGGTATCGGCGTCGGACTTCATGTAGCCGAAGGTATTGAGCATCCCGTCAATCTGGAAGTTGGTGATGCCGTAGCCGCGGGAGGAATAGGACACGCGGTCGGAGTCGTTATGCTGGACGTTGATCCCGGTGGTCTGGCGCAGCACGTCGGTCAACGTGTTGAGATTGAAATCATCCATCTGCTGGCGAGTGATCACCGAGATCGATTGTGGGGTTTCCTTGACCGACAGGTTCAGGCGGGTGGCGGTGCTCATCGAGCCGGTGGTGTAGGCGCCTGTGTGTTCGGTGGTGGCGCCCAGGCCTTCGGCGGAGATGTTGGTCGCGCCGAGTTCGAGCGGGGTGTGTTCAGGGTCGGTTTCAGCCAGCAGGGCCGGGCTTAGGGCGGCGCCGCACAGGCCGAGCGTGAGGGTCATGGAGCGGGTAAAAGGCGCGAACATCGCGGAAGACTCCTTGTCGTCTTTGCGGCCACCCCGGAAAGGGAAGGCCTTGGCTCAAAGACGAAAGGAGCGGTGGAACTTTAGGGCTAAACGAGAATGATTGTTATCTTTCTGTTACAAGGCCGGCGGTTCCTGCAGGACCACATCGGTCGGATTAACCTTCTTGGGCTTGATCAGGCTGAAGTCAATCAAGGCCTTTTGCGGGCGCATGTAGGGGTTGCCGATCATCAGCGGGCGCGGCGTGAAGCTGTCGCTCACGACGCTCTTGCTGCGGTCCAGTTCGTTGAAACTCAGCCCGGCGAGGTCGGCCCAGGTGTGGATCAATTGCGAGCTGCTGTAAGGGCGTTGCAAGTCGCCGGCAAACTTCCAGTCGTGGGTTTCGCGCCATTTCGGCGAGGCATAGGCCATGAACGGAATGGTGTACATCGGCGCCGTCGGCTTGCCTTCGTTACGCCCCAGGGTGGCGTGGCCGGCGGAATCGAATACGTCTTCGCCATGGTCCGACAGGTACAGCAAAAAGCCGTTGGGATCGGTCTTGGCGTAGTCCTTGATCAGGCTCGACACCACGAAATCGTTGTACAGCACCGCATTGTCGTAGCTGTTGTAGGTGGGCAGTTGATCGTCACTGATCCCGGCAGGTACGCCCTGGCGGTCGGTGAATTTGTCGAAGGTCGGTGGATAGCGGTACTGGTAGCTCATGTGGGTGCCGAGCAGGTGCACCACGATGAACTTGCGCTCGGCCGGGTCGGCCAGGGCCTTGGAGAATGGTTCCAGTACATCGCCGTCGTATTGGCGGGCGTTCTGGTTGCGGTTGTTGTTCAGGTACACCTGCTCGTCGGCCTGTTCGGAAAAGGTCGTGAGCATGGTATTGCGCTTGGTCATGGTCTGCTGGTTGGTGATCCAGTAGGTCTTGTACCCGGCCTGTTTCATCACGCTGACGATCGACGGTGTCTTGAGGTAGAGATCGGGGTTCTCCTCGTCGGCGAACGTCAGTACCTGTTGCAGGGCTTCGATGGTATAGGGGCGCGGGGTGATGACGTTATCGAACACCGCCAGTTGGTCGCGCAGCTTGTCCAGTTCCGGCGTGGTGTTGCGCGGATAGCCGTAGAGACTCATGCGTTGACGGTTGGTGGACTCGCCGATCACCAGCACCAGGGTCGACGGCTGGCCGGCCATGGTGTCCTTGAGGTTGGTCAAGGGGGGGATCTGGCTGGCGCTGTCGAGCATGCCTTGCATGTTGTCCAGTTGTTCGGTGTAGCGGCGGTAGGCAACGATCATCTGCCAGGGCACGGCCGGTTCGATGCGCGACTCGAAGCGGTCTATGGCGTCGTCCAGGGTGTCGCTGCGGGCTATCTGCTTGACCAGCGGGTAACCGATGATCGCCACCAGGATCGCCGTTGCCGCCACCAGGGCCTGGCCGCGCGGCAAGTATACCGGGCGTACCCGGGTCCACAGGAAAATAGCCACGGCGGTGTGGGCAATGAACGCCAGCACGATCCACCAGGCGAAGTATTGGGTGGCGTACTCGCCGGCTTCGGAGATGTTCGACTCGAACATGATGAAGATGACGCTTTGGGAAAATTCCTGCTGGTAGATGAAGAAATAACCCAGGCTGGCCATGGAGCAGGCCCACAGCACCACGCCGATCAGGGCAGCAAGCAAGCGCGTCCGGCGGGGGAATACCAGCAGGGGTGCGAGCCATATCGCACTCATGAAGAAGGCTTGGCGAAAACCACTGAAGCCGGAAGTGCCGCTGAGTTGGATCAGCAGTTGGGTAATGCCGGAGAAGTACCAGAAAAACACGAATAGCCAGCCAAGACCGGCCCAATCAAAGCCTTTCGCAGACTTGCTGCTGCGTTCGAACATCGCCATCCAGCGCTCCAACCCGTTAATTTTTCAGTTGACGCGCAGGGCTGCACGCAACAGAGGCCACCCTTGCATGGGATGGCCCTTGGGGGCGGGAGTATCGGGAAGGGCATGTGAAAACTTTGTGAGATTTATGTAGCCGTTATCTTACAAAGTGATGACGGGCTCAGCAGAGCGCGGGCTGCGCACCGGAAGGCTGGTCCAGCTGGGCTTGAATGATATGGGCACGCAGGCGCATGACCTCAAGCTGCAACTGATCGCGTTCGTCTTTCAACTGGCGCAATTCATCGCGACGGAGTGTGACGTAGAGGGTCTGTGGAGGACGGGTCATCTGTGCTGTGCTCATTGCTTGCCTCGCAAATAGCCGGTGTGTCGCGGTGTGCCAGAACGCTTGAGTCGAGGTTCTCGGCAACAGTCGGAAGCAATTCTGAATTCTTTTTCCCATCAATGGAACTTTTTTATTTTTGGTGGTCGTGTGACTTTCGGAGGCGTGATGGTGAAACGATGGCAATTTTTTCCCATGAAACTACACGGATCTGCCCTGGACTAACCCTCATTAGCCTCATTGCGCTATAAACTATGTCACACATTTATTCAGTAGTTGGGAGCATCAGCACATGCAACTGGGGATTATCGGACTAGGCCGCATGGGCGGGAATATTGCACGGCGCCTGATGCTCAATGGGCATACCACCGTTGTTTACGACCGTAACGAAGCATTTGTCAAAGGTTTGAGCGAAGAGGGCGCCACCGGCGTTGCCGACCTGAAGGCCCTGGTGGCCGGGCTGCAGAAACCCCGTGCCGTCTGGGTGATGTTGCCGGCAGGCGACCCCACCGAAAACACCATCAATGAACTCAGTGAGCTGCTGGAAGACGGTGACGTGATCATCGACGGCGGCAACACCAACTATAAGGATGACGTGCGTCGCGGCAAGGCCCTGGCGCAAAAGGGCCTGCACTATGTCGATGTCGGTACCTCCGGCGGGGTCTGGGGCCTGGAGCGTGGCTACTGCATGATGATCGGCGGCGACACCGAGACTGTGCAGCGCCTCGACCCGATCTTCGCCAGCCTGGCACCGGGCCTGGGCAACATCCCGCGCACCAAGGACCGTTCTGCGTCGGCTGACAAGCGTGCCGAGCAGGGCTACATCCACGCCGGCCCGGCGGGTTCCGGGCATTTCGTCAAGATGATCCACAACGGCATCGAGTACGGGATGATGCAGGCGTTTGCCGAAGGTTTTGACATCCTCAAGACCAAGAACTCGGAAAACCTGCCCGAAGACCAGCGCTTCGACCTCAACGTTGCCGATATCGCCGAAGTCTGGCGCCGTGGCAGCGTGGTCTCGTCCTGGTTGCTGGACCTGACTGCCGACGCCCTGGCCACCGACCCCAAGCTGGACGGTTACTCCGGTTCCGTGGCCGACAGCGGCGAAGGCCGCTGGACCATCGAAGCCGCCATGGAACAAGCCGTGCCGGTGCCGGTACTGTCCACGTCGTTGTTCGCGCGGTTCCGCTCGCGCCAGCAGAGCACCTACGGTGACAAGATGCTGTCTGCCATGCGCTTTGGCTTTGGCGGCCACGTGGAGACTTCCAAAAAATGACCGCCAACGGCAAGAAACTCAAGGCCGAACCTGCTCCACCCACCACCCTGTTTCTGTTTGGCGCCCATGGCGACCTGGTCAAGCGCCTGCTGATGCCGGCGCTGTACAACCTCAGTCGTGATGGCTTGCTGGGCGATGGCTTGCGCATCGTTGGCGTTGATCACAACGCGATCAGTGATGCCGACTTCGCCAAGAAACTCGAGGACTTTATCCGCACCGAGGCCGCGAGTAAGGTCAAGGGCAATGGGGATAACGCCCTCGATCCGGCATTGTGGGCGCAACTGGCCAAAGGCATCAGCTACGTCGAGGGCGATTTCCTCGATGACAGCACCTACGCCGACATCGGCAAGAAGATCGCTGCCAGCGGCACCGGCAACGCGGTGTTCTATTTGGCCACCGCACCACGCTTCTTCAGTGAGGTGGTGCAGCGCCTGGGCAGTGCGGGCCTGCTGACGGAAACCGATGACAGTTTCCGGCGCGTGGTGATCGAGAAGCCCTTCGGCTCCGACCTGGCCACCGCCGAAGCGTTGAACGCCAGCCTGCTCAAGGTGATGAGCGAGAAGCAGATCTATCGCATCGACCATTACCTGGGCAAAGAGACGGTGCAGAACATCCTCATCAGCCGTTTCTCCAACGTGCTGTTCGAAGCGTTCTGGAACAACCACTATATCGACCACGTGCAAATCACCGCCGCCGAAACCGTCGGCGTGGAGACGCGAGGCAATTTCTTCGAAAAAACCGGCACCCTGCGCGACATGGTGCCCAACCACCTGTTCCAGCTGCTGGCGATGGTGGCCATGGAGCCCCCGGCCGCCTTTGGTGCCGATGCGGTGCGCGGTGAAAAGGCCAAGGTCATCGGCGCGGTACGCCCGTGGTCCCTGGAAGACGCGCGGGCCAACTCGGTGCGCGGGCAATACACCGCGGGCGAAATCGCCGGCAAGCAACTGCCCGGCTACCGCGAAGAAGCCAACGTCGCTCCCGACAGCAGCACCGAGACCTTCGTCGCCCTCAAGGTGATGATCGATAACTGGCGCTGGGTCGGCGTGCCGTTCTACCTGCGTACCGGCAAGCGCATGAGCGTGCGCGACACCGAGATCGTGATCTGCTTCAAGCCGGCGCCCTATGCGCAATTCCGTGACACCGAGGTGGACGAGGTCAAGCCCACCTACTTGAAGATCCAGATCCAGCCCAATGAAGGCATGTGGTTCGACCTGCTGGCGAAAAAGCCCGGGCCCACCCTCGATATGGCCAACATCCAGCTGGGTTTTGCCTACAAGGACTTCTTCGAGATGCAACCGTCGACCGGGTATGAAACCCTGATCTACGACTGCATGACCGGCGACCAGACCTTGTTCCAGCGCGCCGACAACATCGAAAACGGCTGGCGAGCAGTGCAACCGTTCCTCGATGCATGGAAGGAGGACGACGGGATCCAGACCTATAAGGCCGGTGAAGACGGGCCCGCAGCGGCTGATGGGTTGCTGGCGCGCGATGGCCGCACCTGGCACTCGCTCGGATGAGTGACGCAGCGATTCATCCCATCCGTTTTATCCTCAGCGACGTGGACGGCACCTTGCTGCATCCGGATCATCGCCTGAGCCAGCGCACCGTCGACGCGGTGAGCGCCCTGCGCGAGGCCGGGGTGTTTTTCAGCCTGGCCAGCGGGCGACCGCCCAAGGCCATGCTGCACCTGATCGAGACATTCGGGATCGATGTGCCGGTGGCGGGCTTCAACGGTGGCACCTTGATCAACCCGGATGGCAGCATCCTGGTTGCCCACCATTTGCCAGCGGAGGCGGCGCTGGTGACCTTGGCGCTGTTCTCGGCCGAGCCGGATGTGGAAGTCTGGGTGTTTGCCGACGGCGACTGGCTGCGCCGTGGTCCGCCAGGGCCGGTGGAACCGCGCGAAGCCCATGGCCTGGGGTATGGGCCGGTGGTGGTGGAAAGTTTCGAACCCTACCTGGAGCGTATCGACAAGATCGTCGCCGCGAGCAACGACACCCAATTACTGGTGACGTTGGAAGCGCAATTGCAGCCCAAGGTCCAGGGCTTGGCCCAGGTATCGCGTTCGCAGCCGATTTATTTGGATGTGACGGCCATGCTGGCCAACAAGGGCGAGGCGTTGAAGACCCTGGCGGCGCACCTTGGGGTGCCGCTGGAGCAGACGGCGGCCATCGGGGATGGGGGCAATGACCCGGCGATGTTTCAGGTGGCGGGGTTGTCGATTGCCATGGGGCAGGCGGAAGAAGCCGTCAAGCGCCAGGCCAGCGTGGTCACCGGCAGTAATGTCGAGGAGGGCGCTGCGGAAGCAATCGAACGGTTTATTCTCGCGGCGCGATAAGCGTCTTAAGTTCGATTGTGCAACTTGCGATCACTGTTTTGCAGTGATCGCAAGTTAGCCGCGATTTACTTCGGCATGGCCCAGGACTGCAACTGGTAGCCATCTTTGTCGAGTTCGGCGCGGGCCCGCAACAGCAAGTCTTCCAATTGCGCCGGGTCGCTATAGGTGTTCGACGACAGCTGTTTGCTGCCGATACGGTTATTGGTGCGGTCGATGACACTCAGGCTCAGGGCGCCATTGCCATCGTGCCAGGCCACGCATTGAAAGGGCTGGAAAGCACGGTCTGCGATCAAAAGAGCTTCGTTGATGCGGAGCGGGGCGTTCATGTGGGTCTCTCTCTAAATGCCCATTCAAGTGAGTACCGGCGGTTGGGCTGACCGTGCGGCGGGTTACTTGTACTGATGCGCGATGACGGGGTACGGGTCACATGTTAGAGCAACAAATTTCAACTTTTCCTGATGGACGTCATGTAAGCGGCTGTTTTGAAAGCTGATTGAAAGTTTTGCGAAGACGCAACTTTTTGACCTGCAAACACGAGTAGTGGCTTTTTGTCCGCACTTATAGCGAAACGATACAAGCACGCTGTCAAGATCTTGCTAGGGTTATCGGCAACCATTACAAACTGTTGTTTCTAAATAACTTTAGTGATTTTTGACGCCAAGGATCAGTCATGGGTGTGCCCCTCGTCCAACGTCGTTTGCTCGTGGTTGACCCCTGTGACGACTGCCACGGGTTGCTACCCGGTTTGCGTACGGCCGGGTGGGATGTCGACAGCTGCACATTGGAATCGGTAGGAGAGCGCTCATGCGATGTCGGCCTATTGCGCCTGCAGCCCTATCATCTGGAGCGGCCCGAAGCGGTCAAGGAACTGATCAGCCGCAGTGGCACCGAGTGGATCGCCGTACTCAGCCAGGATGTGCTGCGCCTGCAAAATGTGGGGGACTTCGTCTGCGAGTGGTTTTTCGACTTCCATACCCTGCCATTCGACGTGGCGCGGGTGCAGGTGACCCTGGGCCGCGCGTTTGGCATGGCGCGCCTGCGTGGCAAGGGTCACACCCCGGTAGATGAAGGGCACGAGTTGCTGGGGGAAAGCCGCCCCATTCGTGAGTTACGCAAATTATTGTCCAAGCTGGCGCCCACGGAGTCCCCGGTACTGATCCGTGGCGACAGCGGCACCGGCAAGGAGCTGGTGGCCAAGACCCTGCACCGCCAATCCCAGCGCCATGCCAGGCCCTTTGTCGCGATCAACTGCGGCGCCATTCCCGAACACCTGATCCAATCCGAACTGTTCGGCCATGAGAAGGGCGCGTTTACCGGTGCCCATCAACGCAAGGTCGGGCGCATCGAAGCGGCCCATGGCGGCACCCTGTTCCTCGATGAAATCGGCGATTTGCCCATGGAACTGCAAGCCAACCTGCTGCGCTTTCTCCAGGAAAAGCAGGTCGAGCGGGTCGGCGGCAGCCAGCCGATTCCGGTGGACGTGCGGGTGTTGGCGGCCACCCACGTCGACCTTGAAGCGGCCGTCGCCAAGGGTGCTTTCCGCGAAGACTTGTACTACCGGCTCAATGTGCTGCAGGTGGTCACCGCGCCCTTGCGCGAGCGCCATGGTGATGTGGCGATGCTGGCCAACCACTTTTCACGCTTCTACAGCCAGGAAACCGGCCGCCGCCCCCGCAGCTTCAGCGATGACGCCCTGGTGGCCATGGGGCAACACCCGTGGCCGGGCAATGTGCGCGAACTGGCCAACCGCGTGCGCCGCGGCCTGGTACTCGCCGAAGGGCGCCAGATCGAAGCCGCCGATCTGGGATTGCTGGGCGAACAGGCAATTTCGCCACCCATGGCTACACTGGAAGACTATAAGCACCGTGCTGAACGCCAGGCGCTGTGCGATGTGCTCAACCGGCACAGCGACAACCTGAGTGTCGCGGCCCGTGTGCTGGGGATTTCCCGGCCGACGTTCTACCGGTTGCTGCACAAACACCAGATCCGCTAGGGCGGGTAAACCGAAAAGCCCCGCAACGACCCTTATCGTTGCGGGGCTTTTCCTTGTGCACCGGATTCTGTAGCGGTCGGGTTAGAAGTAATACGGGAATTTCAGGCTGAACGTAAAGTCCGGCGCATCATCCGTCATGCCAATCGCCAGGTTCGGCACGATGGTCAGGTTATCCGATGCCGCAATGGTCATGCCCACGTTGAAATAGCCGGCGTTGGCATCGCTGGACACCACCGATTGCCAGTCGCCGCCGTTGGGCTTGAGCCTGCTCTTGCGCTGCACCAGGTCGGACACCGAGAACGACATACTCATCTTCTCGTTGAGGGCAAAGGCCACGCCGACCCCGAACTGGAAGCTGTCGCCCAGGCTGACCTTGCCGCCGACCTTCTGGTTGACGTCGCTGCTGATGTCGCTGAACGATTCTTCGAAGTTATGGGTGTAGGACAGCGAGCCAAACAACACGGCTGGGTCGAAGGTCTTGACCAGGGAAATGCCCGGCGTGATGGACCAGACCCCGTTGCCGGTGGGAAGGCTTTCCGGCACGAACAGGTTGTCGTTGCCGGGGGTGTTGATCAGCTTGATACCAAACGGTTCTTTACCTGTGGGCGCCTTGACCCGCACCGATACCACCGCATCCGGCAGGTTAGGGGTTTCGTCGAGGAACTTGTAGGCCACGCCGAAGTTGACGTCGCCAATGGTCGGGTCGCGGGTCACCGATTGTTCCGACGTCGCGGTGCCGTTGTTGCCGGCACCGGCAGACTGGTAGGTCGACTCGCGGTACACCACCGGCACGTTCACATCGAACTGCCAACGGTTATCGACGTTGTAGCGCCCGGTCAGGTCCAGGGTCCAGTTATCGGACTTGATGCGGTCCAGGTTGATATTGCCGAGGAAAATCGAGTCCAGCGCCAGGAACCCGTTGAGGGTCAACTGACGGGCGTCGTAACGGGCATAGGTGACGCCGGTTTCGAAGCTGAACTTGCCATTGCCGAAAAAGCCGCTGGCTTCGTTATAAAGGTTGCTGACACTTTGCGCCGGGGCGGAGTCGTCCTTGAGGGACTGGCCGTAGGAACTGCCACCACCCCCTCCAGCGCCACCGGATGCAGCTGCGGCACCCGTGCCCGCGACGGTGGTGCCGTTGGCTTTTTGAAAGTCTGCCGGGGACTTGGCCAGACGTTTGGGGGCCGGTGTGGCCGGTTGGTCTTCGACCTGACGCACGCGCTGCTCCAGCACGGCCAGCGCTTTTTGCTGCACTTCGTACCGCTGCTTGAGTTCCAGGAGTTCCTGTTTGAGGGTTTCGATGTCGCTATCTGGCGCTGCATACAGAACGGATGCGGGCAAGAGCGTACTTAAACAGATCACAGCACGGAGCGATAACGATCGATGCATGAAATAAGCCGTCCTTTTCTAATGCGTAAGTGTCGACGGTCAGCGTAGTTCAATAACCGAGCGTGCGTAGGGCTTTGAGTTGATCCAGATTGCAGTTCAATGCGCCGTTGTTCAAACCGTTGTTGTTCATCACTACGTTGAGTTGGGTCATGTTGTTGACGAAGTTAGTGTTGCCAGTCAGAACCGTGCCTTGCAGCACATTCCCACCACCGATCTGCTGCAGGCTGTTGCCCTGGTTGTGGTTGGCCTGGATCGCCATCTGCAAGCCACCGTTGTTGGCCGACACGCTCACGCGGCCTGCTGCGCTGTCACCGGTCACCGTACCGCCGGCGACCAGCACTTGCCCCGATTGCACGATGTTGGAGGGCGCAAAACCGTTCTCGACGGTGATGCCCACATTGTTATAGGCGGTGTTGCCATCGCCGGCGGTACGCACGCTTTGTGTCACACCCTGGCCGCTGCCCAGGCCGGCGCCGCCGGTTACCGTGCCGGTGCCGGTGTTCGGGTTCGTGCCGTTGCCGGTCGAGCCGGTGGTTTGTACGTAGAATTGCGGGGTGATGGTCGACGAATCGATCTGCATGCTGGCCTTGCCGGTGATGGTGTCACCCACGGCGTTGGTCCAGGTGCTGCTCATGACAATGCCGAAGCTGATGATCCGCCCCGGCATCACGTAACGACCGCGCAGGTCGGCCATTTCCGAATCCTTGAGCTCGATGGGTTTGAACCCCGACGAAGCATAAGCGGGCATTGAGGCTGCCAGACACAAGACCGTCAGCCAACGGGAAGTGTTCATCTTTTGCTCCTGGAGCGTCCTGCCCCTTATTGCGCTTCTTAGAAGAAGTCGCTCTGGATAAAACCGAAATCCATCAGCTCGGCATCGCCTACGGGCCTGAACTCATTCAACTGGTTCTTGGCGGTCAGTGGCGTGGGCGGGTCGAGCAGGGCGTTGGCCTTGTCGTAACCTTCACCCAGCACGGCGAACACGATGCCGTTCCAGCCCTTGACGAAGTCATCATGGGAATAGCGCTTATGGCCCAGTACCGGGTCGCCGATATAGACCCAGTCCTTGTCGGCCCGCTGCATCACCACGAAGTGCTTGTAGCCACGAATTTCCAGCAGGACCACCACGGGGATCTTTACGGTGACCAGTGTTTCTGGCGCGATTTTGTAGCCCCGGGCACGCATGCCGATGCTTTCGAGGTAGCGCTTCATGTCCAGCATGGAAAAGCCCTGGGTACGCACCAGGTCCTGGTCGGAATTGACCAGCATGCCTTTGATGACGTGATCTTCGTCTACATCCAGCCAATAACCCTGGCGCAGAATGGTAGCGAGTGCCGCAGCACCGCAGCTGAAATCGGTTTTCTGTTCCACCAGGTTGGCGAACCGGCGTTCACGAATACTCTCGACCTTCTTGTAGATCACTGCACCGCCAGGCAGGGCGGAGATCGCCATGGTGCCTGCCCAGGTCGGGCCGGTGAGCAGCATCAGGAGGGTGAGGGTCGCGAGGCGCATGATCATGTGACCTGCTGGACACTGGAATAAAAAAGGGCCTTGTTGCCAAGGCCCCGTTGGATCAGAAGCGCACGCCGCTGGCGCAGACGCTGCAACCTTGACCGATCGACAGGCTGTTGCTGCCTTGGTTGCCCGAGCCGGATTGCAGGTTCACACCCACGTTGCCGGAGTTGCGGTTAACCGAGTTGTCGAGGCTGGAGTTGTTGGACACGTATTGGGCTTTGCTGCCATGGCCATACCCGTAGCTGGTAGCGGCAGTGTTCAGGTAGCTGTTGGCGAGCGAGTTTTGCTCGGTGTTGGCGGCCGCTGCGATGTTTTTGCCATCAGCGGTGGTGATTGCCAGGTTGTTTTTACCCTGGTTGCCTTGACCGGCCTGGCCGTTGTAACCCAGGTTGCCGGAGTTCCCGTTAGCCGAGTTATCCAACGAGGCGTTGTTCTGGGTGCCTTTGTTGACGAAGTTGTTGAGCCCGCTGTTTTGATTGACATCGACGACAGCGAATACCGTTGCAAAGTCACCTTTGGCACTGGAGATGGCGCCGGAGTTGTCGGCCTGGTTACCACTGCCCGCCTGTACGTTGACCCCGGTGTTACCGCTGTTGCTGGTTACCGAGCCGTCGGCAGAGGCGTTGTTTTCGGTTTTGGTGTCATCGAACTTGTTGCCCACGCTGTTTTGCACATCGGTCACGACAGAGGCAACCACACCGGTGGGTTGAGGTGCAGGGTGCCAGCCGCCACCTGCTTGAGCAGCAGCAGCCATGAGTGCGGCCAGTGCGAAAACCAGTGGTTTCAGAGCCATTTGAGGTTTCATGGTGTTTCTCCTTGCTTCTAATTAGTTGGTTAAGTGTTGGTACGGTCTAACAGTGCTACCAAGCGTTTACTTGATAGTGATGCCCAGGGTGTTAGCCACTCGGTTCCCCACCCCGGCACTCTGGTTCACCTGAATCACTCCTCGGCTGCCTGTGAAGGCCTGGTCGCTCGTAACGACAAGGCGGCTGCCAGTGGTGGGGGTGAGCCCTGAGTCGGTTGCCAGCGTCGTGGTGTTCTGTTGCAACAGGACGCTGTCATCGATGCTTTGCGGGCCAGGGTTGATGCTGATCCGCACGGCATTGATGGATTGGTTATTGGCCCCGGCGGACTGGTTGATGCCCAGTACACCGTTGCCGTTGGTAAATGAGCTGCCCTGGATCGCCGCCCTGGCGTTCAGGGACGGGTCGACACTGCCGTCGAGGCGCTGGATGTTGACGTTGGTGGCCTGGCCACCGAGCGCGATGGCGCGGCTGTTGGACATTTGCTGCTGGTTGCCGGCCGCCTGGTTGATCGACACGACACCCTGGTATTGTTGGCCGCTGTTATGGATCACCGCCGTGTCGTCGGCAAATGCCGGGGCGCTGGCCAACAGGGCGAGAACGAGCAGGGAACGATTCATCACTTGCCCCCCAGCATGTTGCCGATGTTATTCAACGGCGCCATGCCGCGCTGGACCGAGTCGCTGATCTGCCCGCCCATGCTGCTGCCCGCACCGTGGCCGGCGGCAGAGCCGGCCCCCAAGGTGGACATGCTGTTTTGCGTGGCGTGCAGGCCGGTCAAGGTGCCGTTGGTCTGAACTGCGCGGACAATGCTTGAGCCGCTGCTGATGCCGCCGATATCCATATCACTGAGTTCGCCAGTGGCACCGATGATGTCCCGGCTGGGGTTGGCGTTGGCGGTGGTGGGGTAGGGGTCTTTACCGAAGGCGGCGCGGCCGTACATATGAGCCTGTACGTTGCGCCCTGTCACGATCACGCCATCCTCTGCAAAGCTGGGAACACTGATGCCGACGCTGAGTACACAGCTGATCAGCAGCACGTTCATCGAACCTTGAGTGAGTGTGGCCACGGCGGCATTCCTTATTCGTCGCGCTGACCCTAAACAGCGCTGCAAGGGATAGAGCAGAAGCCGTGCCGCTTTTTATTTGCCGTTGTTATTCAATGGCTTGGATTTGTTTGTGGGCGAAGTGATGTCAGTGCTGTTTCAGCGCTGAGACACCTGCCTCCAAGGCATACACACAGCGGCGTACCACAAACGATTCACCAAGCTGTATCAGCGCTGTAACACTGCCTATGACAAAACGATGAATCCGCACCACACGGGCGGTCCAGGGGAGTCGAGTGTTTCAAAAATGGACACTTCAGGCGCAACGATGCCCCGGCCGGGGTGCAGGCTCAGCCTTTGGGGGATTTACGCGGGATGGAATTGAGTACGGGGTTGCCATCCTGGTTCTGGGTCAGATAGACCGGCAAGACCTTGGGCAAGGAGGGGATGAGGTTATTGACCTCGGTGATGTTGTAGATGCCACCGATGCGAATCGTCCCGGTGTTGGCGTCTGCCAGCATCACCGGTCTGTTCAGGTAGCGGTTGATCAACGGCAACGCATCCACCAGCGCCAGGTTGTCGAGCACCAGCTTGCCCTGGCGCCAGGCCAGGGCGCTGTCATTGGCGGTGATTGCCTGTATACGCGGCGTTGCATCGCCCTGTTGGTAGCTGGCCTGCATGCCCGGCGTCAGGGGCACGCTGCCGTGTAACGAGTCGCTGGCAATCTGCACCGAGCCTTCGAGCAACATCACCCGCACCTGGTCTTCATACTTCCAGACGTTGAACTGGGTGCCCGTGACGCGCACCTGGCCTTCGCCTGCGTGCACGATAAACGGATGCGCGCTGTCATGGCTGACCTTGAAGAACGCCTCACCCTTGTTCAACGTGACGCGGCGCTGATCCTTGTAGTTGCTGTAGACCAGCTCGGTGCCCAGGTTGAGTTCCACCTGGCTGCCGTCGCCCAGAATGACTTGGCGCAAGCCGTTGGCGGCCTGGAAACGCTCATAGGAACTCGGCAGCCAGCCGGCTTCCCAGCCAGTGAAAGCGGCCAGGGGCAAGGCGACCAGGCAGATCGCGGCCGCTACTGCATAGGTGCGCAGCCGGCTGCGCTGCTTGAACGGCACCACCACCGACGGGATCTCGTGGCGCGGCAGGTGGTCGGCGACGTCCCAGATTTCCAGCATGGCCGCGTATTCAAAGGCGTGCAGCGGATGGGAGTCATGCCATTGCGCAAAAGCCTGACGTTCATCCGCTGTGCAATCACTGGCGTGCAGGCGCATGCACCAATGCGCGGCGGCGTCGGTGATGGCGTCATATTCGGCTTCTGAAATGGACTTTTCGCTCATTAACTCATCCTGATTTCGCACATTCTAACCTCCCGAGGTGGACCGCGAGAACAGGCGTCATGGCGATTGCACATCAATTGGAACTTATTCTCGTTTGGGAGTACCTAAAAATCAGGACATTCCCACAATGGAGTACGAAAATGCTGAAGAAAACCTTAGTCGCGCTGTGTGCAACCACTGCTCTGCTTAGTGCGGGCGCTGCCCTGGCCGATAAGCCAGGCGCAGGCTGGATCACCATCGAAAAAGCCATCGACGTTGCCAAGACCAAGGCGGGTTATGTCGAGGTCTATGCGGCGGAAGCCGATGACAATGGCTACTGGGAAGTCAAGGGACGCAAGTCCGACGGTACCGTGTACGAAGCCCGTATCGATGGGGCCTCCGGCAACATCCTGCGCGACCAGAAAGACTGACGTACCTGCCGGGAGCCTGCTCAGGCTCCCGCATCCAGCTCTCGCCCGAGTTGGCTGATCAGGTAGGTGACCGAATCGGCATTGGCCAGAATCGTGTCGATTCGTTTGTCTGGATTGCTCATGAACATGTCCCGTGCATCATTCAGGGTTCGGCAGCCGGTGATGCCGAGGACTTTATCTTTTTGCGGCGTGGTCGCCCGACTGCTGCCGAAATCCTCCCATTCTTCGCTGAACTCATCCCAGGTTTTGAACAACAGCGTGGCGGGCGTCAGCGTGGACAGCGCGGTATCACGCAAGTCGGCCAGGTCGGTCTGCATCAGCCTGGCACCTTGGATCTTCACATTAATCAGGTCGTGAAACGGGCGCATGCTGTCCAGGTAGGCCAGGTCCTCAGTCAAGGATTTGATGTGCGATATCTCGTGAATCAGCACCGTTGCCCGTGCGTGGGCCGAGATGTTGAACGGCGTGGTCAGGCGGTTTTGATAGTTATCCAGTGGGGGGTCGAAAAAGCGGTCGAGCAAATAGATTTTCTGCTCCTGGTCATCGGGCAGCACAAAGGCAAAGGTGTTGCGCGGGCTGTAGCGATGGGTGCCGCTGACAAACCGCATCGAATCGGGGCTGATGAGGGTATGGTTCGTCAACTCATCGAGTATCTCGTCGACCCGTCGCTCGACTCGCTGCACCTGCTCGGGCGTCAGCGTGACGATGCCGAACAGTTCGCTGAAGAACCGCCCGAGCCGGCTATTGGGGGCCAAATGTGTCGCGAAGTGCAGCAGGTTGCGTTTGCAGTTGACCGAATAGTACGTCGCGACATTGAGCGCTTCATCAATGCACTGGGCCTTCCAGTTGGATAGCGTGGCAATCTCTCGTATGCCCACCGCTTCGATATTGATGGCATCGCGCTCGGCTGCACGGGTGGTGAGTTTGCCGGCGTAGCGGCTTAACGTTTTGCCGTAGCGCGGGTAATGCCGGTCGAGGTCCAGTGTCCACACCCCCTGGGTGTTGCACTGCACATAGGGGCCCGGTAGCTCGTCCTTGATCAACCGCCAGTGTTTGCCGGCTTGTTTTATCGGATAAACCTTGCCCGACAAGGGGATGAACTGCCGCGTGCCGGCCTGATCCCTGTAAAGGCCGGTAGGCTTGCCTGGGGTGAGGTCCGCCAGCGCAATATCGTGGTCTTCGAATACTTGCAGGTGTGTCCGTGCGGGTGCGGTCAGGTCCAGGTCTGCCAGGGTATCCGCAGCAGGCGCGGGGGCTTGCAACCACTGCTCAACGGGGGGCGGCTCCGTGACTGGCGCGTCCTGGGGCAAGAGCTTGTCCAGCGCCTTGCGCAGCGCGGCCAATTCGGCCACTCCGCCGGCAAAGGCCTTGAGCGCGCGTTGCCAGCGGTGCTGTTGCAGGTCTTCTGCGGAGGCCAGGAACAGTTTGTAGCTGCGCCACACCACTAGCGGGTAAGCAAGTTTACCGGCCATGAACTGCAAACCCTTGGGAATCTCCCGGGTCAACAGGCTGGTGATCCCGTCCCATTTGACCTTGCCCGACTCAGAGAACTGGCAGGCGAGCATCTGCAGCAGCAACTCAATATTGTCCTTGAACAGGCGCTTGAGCAGGTTGCCGACAATCGGGTTGGCACCCACACGGATTTCCGAAAGCCCATGACGCCAGTTCTGGCTGAGCAAATTGCGGTAAGTGGCTTGTTGCGATTCTTCCAACTGGCTGACCACCCACTCTTGCAGCGCCCCGGGGGTGGTGAATTCGCTGATGAACGCCGCTTCATTTGCGTATTCCTTCAACAGGTGGCTGGGGCTATAGGGCGCATACAGGATCAACGGGCCCGTCGCGCCGCCCTTCGGGCCGATCAGGTAGCAGCCCAGAGCCTTGACCAGCGCCGCCCCCGGCGTGGCGATCAGTTCGAGCGGGCGAACCATCGCCGTGACGCCGCATACGCTGTTGCGCGCCAGGGCATCGGGCATATCAAAGACTTGCTGGATAAAGCTCCAGGCTGATGCCGACAGGCGCTCCTGAAGTGTTTGTTCATGGGCGTATTGCAGCAATTGCCACGGCAGTTGCCGACAAAACAATCGACGACGGCGACGGGTGTCTTCGGTCTGGCCCTTGAGCAGGGTGGTCAGTTGTGTCTGGTAGAGACTTTTCAAGTCCAGTTGGCGCACCAGTTGCACCACGGTGCTGCCATCGAGTGCTGCTGGCAAGGGCGTGTCTGTACGCGATCGCGGCCGGATATCGTCAGCGTTCAGTTCAGGCAAGTGCCGCAGGGCGAAGTCGGTCAGGGTCTGGGTGTGGTTTTGCAGGTCGATACGGCCAGGTATCAATATGGCGTCGGGGTTGACCACTTGCCCGGGAAACCGCGCATTGAGCAAGGTAGATAAGCTACTCAGCACCTGTTCGCGCATGGGTGTGAGGCCGTGCAGGTAATCCTGCTCATCCGTTACGCTGGCGCGGTATTGCTCAAGCAGTTCGGCATGCAGGATTTGTTCATGTGGCCGCGCCATCCCCAGCCAGACCGGCAGTGCCTGTTGATGGATCATGGCACGTGCAATGGCCATCGCCCTGGGCAGGTTGGTCGGTGTGGCCTGGCGGATAAAACTGTCCATGAAGTCCTGAAAGCGTTGAGCGTTCAATTTCATCGACAGTACATGGTCGATCTTGTCGCGCATGAAGTCGCTGTAAGTCTGTTGGCGATTGTGCAGCAGATGCTCGTCGATACGTTGCAGGGGGCCGAGCCGATAGGACTGGTGGGGTATGCGCTTGGAGGGCCTCAGGTTCTCGATCAGCGGTAACCGTGCGGTGGGGCTCAGCAAGCGTTGTTCCAGCACTTCGCGCAAGACGTTGAACGACGCAAAGGCCTCATAGCCGGCACGCGGCGTCCACAGCATTGCCAGCCCTGAATGGTCGGGGTCGGTGCCACCACGCTCGGTCAGTACAAAACAGTTGGTCAGCGCCTCGGGTACGGCGTCAGCCCCGAGGTTGAGGGTCAAGCCAAACGCGTCAGGGATAAACCCGTTGAGGCCACGCCGGGTGAGTCGGGTCATGTTTTCGGCGTGAAGGGCGCTGTCCAGCAGGTCGAGGCAGGCGACCGGCAGGCTCTTTTGTAATCGCCTCAGTTGTGCTTCACCGCTGAGCCCCAGCAACATGCCATGGCTCAGGTGCGCGCGGTTATGTTCCAGGAGTAGATGCGGCAGCGTCCGCAGGTCATGTTCTGCAAAGGTGGTCAGGACCTGCTCGATCACCGCATTGAAGCTGTTCGTGGTCAGGTTGTGCAGTTGGTTGGCGACGCCTGAGCGGCGCTTGCCGTAAAACCAGGTCAGGGGCGAGTCGGTCAAGGCCTCGGCTTGCTTGGCCAGGCGCGCAATAAAGTGCTCCACCATGCTTGTCGACGCCAGGGGCAATCGCTCTTCGCGCTCGCTGGCTGGCGTGGCGTAGCGGTTGATGTAGACGTTGTCGGCTTTGAGGCTCAACTGTCTTTTGCCCAGCTCGACGTTCAATGCTCGGCCCACCAACTCGCGCAGGGTCGGGTGTTTGCTGCGCTCCATCGCCATCGCCGCCTCGACCGTTTCCAGCGTCTTCAGCTGTGCCTTGGCCTTTTCGGCATGGACGGTAGAGGGGCGGCCGTTGCCGCTGGTGATGGGATGGACGGACCAGCGCCCGCCGGCGTCCAGCGCCTGCAAACGGCTGTCGAGCATGGTGCGCACGTCCAGGGCATTGTCGAGCAGCGCGGCCAGGTCGATCTCACCTGCGCTACGCCGATAGAG
Organism: Pseudomonas sp. 1 R 17; assembly: GCF_900067035.1. NCBI lineage: Bacteria > Pseudomonadati > Pseudomonadota > Gammaproteobacteria > Pseudomonadales > Pseudomonadaceae > Pseudomonas > Pseudomonas sp. 1 R 17. The sequence continues at coordinate 113,249 of NZ_FKLB01000064.1, read as the reverse complement.
CCCCAGCGCATATTCCAGGTTGTCGAACTGTTTGGCGAGAATGTCTTCGACCATCTCCTGGAACGCATCGCCCGCAACCGGCTTGCCGGTCACTTCTATCTGATCACTGCCAATGAACACGCTACGCTCGTCCAAGGAGAGGAAATTGAGCAACTCATCTTCATGCCCTGCGGTTTTGAGCAGGGTCAACAGGATGTCCTTCAGATCATCGATGTCCTTGAGCACCTGCAAGCCGCGTGATTGCGTGTAGAGGTACGCGTGGGCATTGCTGATCATCAAGGTGCCCCCAAGATGGACATAGTGCTGAAAGGGCGCATGGATGCGCACCCTCTCGACGTTCAGGTGGTGGGTATAGGCCGCGCGCGCGGTCTTGTCTGCCAGGAACAGCGCGCGCAGTTGCTCGCTTTCTTCGCTGCTCAGGATCATGTCCTGATGCTTGAACAGCAGGTCTGCGCGACATTTGTCACTCATGACGCGGGCGCAAAACCGTTGGCGCGACTGGTCCGCGTTGACCTCTTGGTTCCAGTACGACTGGAGCAGGCTGTTCAATAGCTTGGAAAGAATGCCGCTGGTTTGCTCGACCACGCTGTTCCATCGCTGCTGGTCCTCGGCCAGTTGCTGCTGGCTGAAGGCTGTGGTGTTTCGGCCGATGTTGAAGAACGAATGAGTCTGGTCGGTTGGCCAGGCATGCCTGACATAAAACCGCAGCAACGCATCACGCAAGGGAAGCGAGTCGACCCAGCGGGCCTCTTCGCCCGTGGCCGGGCGGCTGAAGAAGTTCACGCGAGTGTCGGCCGGGTTCAACCCAGGGAAATAGGAGCGGGCCATGATGCCGAGCAAGGTGTCGAGCATGTCGTTCAGACCGGGGAGCTTGCGCAGTTCATCGAGCATCGCCCGTACATTTTTTTGCTGGTTAGCCAGGATGATCCTCCGTTGGTCGGCCATCACGGCGTCCGCAATCGTGGCGGTGGTCAGCGTCAGGCGCACGTTTATCGGCAACGCGTCCCGTTCGGCAATGGACAGAAACTGGAGCAACTCGCTGCGCCTGCTCGGTTGCGTCAAGCGTTCCTGCACCTCGCCAAGCAGGCCGGCACGGCTGTCGAACAGTTCCAGGCCACCGTAGGGGGTATAGAGCACGGCTTTGTTGTCGTCCGGCGTCGGGCTCATCATGAACGCGCCCGCCAGTGGGATGGCGGGTTGACCGCCGGGGTTGATCAACAACCGTTCTACGTGCATGGGGTTGCTTTGCACCGCGGGGTCCTGGCGGGCTGCGTCGGTGGCGTAGTACAGCGTGTGCAACCATTCAAGGTCCTTGACCGTGAACCCCAGGGCACGCTCCCGTGGTGTCGGCTCCTTGCGTTTTACGGGAAGCAGGAACTCGTCGAAGAAGTAGGGCGGGATGACCGTCGACATAGGGCACTCTCCATCAGATAGACGTTTACGAGCGCCCACGTTAAGGATTGCGCGGGAGTGCAGGGGGGTAGATAACTCGCGATCAAACCGCCGCAGATGTCAAGCGCCCGTTGACAGCAGCCACCTGAGGCGTTGTTTAATCGGGGGTCTGGATTCTTGTTGTCTCTTCCAATTATAAAATCGGAGCTACAGATGTCTGCCCAGTCCCCGATAGTTGACAACGCTACAGCGCTCATCGGTTTCAACGACCTCGTGGGTTTGTTGCACGCGGTATTCGTGAAGCACGGCACTTCGCCGGACGTCGCCGCGATCCTGGCGCACAACTGCGCCGGCGCCGAACGCGACGGTGCCCATAGCCACGGGATCTTCCGTATTCCCGGTTACCTCAGCACCCTGGCCAGCGGCTGGGTCGACGGCAAGGCCGTGCCGGTCGTCACTGACGTGGCGTCCGGCTTTGTGCGGGTCGACGCCGGCAACGGGTTTGCCCAGCCAGCGTTGCAGGCCGCCCGTTCGCTGCTGGTGGCCAAGGCGCGCAGTGCCGGCATTGCGCTGCTGGCGATCCACAACTCCCATCACTTCGCCGCCCTGTGGCCCGATGTCGAACCGTTCGCCGAAGAAGGCCTGGTGGCGCTGAGCGTGGTCAACAGCATGACTTGCGTGGTGCCCCATGGGGCCGACCGGCCGTTGTTCGGTACCAACCCCATCGCGTTCGCCGCACCGCGTGCCGACGGCGCACCTATCGTCTTCGACCTGGCCACCAGCGCCATTGCCCATGGCGATGTGCAGATTGCCGCGCGCAAGGGTGAGCGCTTGCCGCCGGGCATGGGGGTCGACAGCCTCGGCCAGCCCACCACCGACCCCAAGGCTGTGTTGGAAGGTGGCGCGTTGTTGCCCTTTGGCGGGCACAAGGGCTCGGCGTTGTCGATGATGGTCGAGTTGCTGGCAGCGGCCTTGACCGGCGGTAACTTCTCCTTTGAGTTCAACTGGGCCGACCATCCGGGAGCGCGCACACCCTGGACCGGGCAATTGCTGATCCTGATCGACCCAAGCAAAACCGCCGGGCAGAACTTTGCCGAGCGCAGCCAGGAACTGGTGCGGCAGATGCATGCGGCGGGGCTGCGGCGGTTGCCGGGGGATCGACGTCATCGCACGCGGGCGAAGTCGTTGGAGGAGGGCGTGATGGTGGATCTGGAAGCGCTGAACCAGCTGCGGGACTGGGCTACGTAGAGGCTGTCTATCCCGCTCCGCGCAATTCCGTAGCAGCTGCCGAGCGCAAGCGAGGCTGCGTCGGCCGCGCCCCGAGCTTGAATCGGCAGTGCGCCTGACGCAGCCTCGCTTGCGCTCGGCAGCTGCTCCGCACGCATAGCGCTATACGGACGATGTCAGTTACGGCGACCCAACAACAGGCCAACCACCAGGCCGAAGCCTGCGGAGATCGCGACGGTCTGCCATGGATGGCCACCGATGTAGGTCTCGGTGGCATCGACTACTGGCTTGCTACGCTCGCGCACGTTGGATACCGAATCCAGTGCCTGCTTGAGTTTGATGGCGACCTGTTCGCGCAGGGTTTCGCCTTCTTCGCCCACCAGGGCAGCGCTGCTTTTGAGCAGCTTGTCCGATTCTTCGATCAGGGCCGTCAGTTCACTGAATGCTTGATCCTTGATTTGATCTTCAACAGCTTGGGCGGCAGTTTTGCGGGCCATGGGTGTGACTCCTTGCAAGTGAATGTGACAGTGAACAATGGAGTGCCGGGCGGTGGCAAAAGTTGCAGTTTTTTTGCCGGGTCGGCACTGGCGAACGAAATCCGAATCCGGAAAAATCGACCTACAGTGTAAGATGTCGTCTATTTGTGCAGCAGGAATTTCAACATGAGCTTCAATCTCGCCAACAAGACCCTCGCCGAACGCGCCGAGCTGGAAGATGAAAAGTCCCGCCTCTATGACCTGTGGCAGACCAACCTGGGCAAGGCCAAGGGCGAAGCCGCGCGGTTGTTCGGTGAGCGCGCCAAGCGCAAGGGCAGGTGGTCCGAATGGGTCCGCGCCGAACTGGACGGCATGTCGCCACCGGAGTTTTCCAACATGGTGCGCAGTGAAGTCAACAAACTGATGGCGGCGGCGAAGTAAAGCCGGCGGCAATCGCTTCGCGTACTTTAAGCAACATCGGATCAAGCTGGGCCTGGGTGCGCCAACCCAGTTCCACCGGGTATCGCGGCAGTGCCAACGGGCAGGGCAGGACCCGCAGGCCGGTCATCTCGGCGATGGCCTGCGCCGCATGCCCGGGAATGGTCGCTACCGCCTGGCTGCCCTTGAGCAGAAACGGCAGTGCGGCAAAATGACTGGTCGAGGCGCACACCTGGCGGCTCAGGCCCTGCGCTGCCAGCCCTTCGTCGGTGATGCCGATGAACCCGCCTGACGACACCAACACATGCTCGCGGGTGACAAATTCATCCAGGCTGAGGCTTTCCTGGCCTGGCGCCAGGCTGCGTGGGTCCACGACGCAGCGATAATCCCCCTCTCCCAGTACCTGCCGACTCAATCGGCTTTGCGCAAAGCCGCCCGCGGTAATTGCCAGGTCCAGGGTGCGGTCGAGCAGGGCGCCGGCGACGATCTGACTGTGGGTCTGGCGAAAGATCACCCGCAGCTTCGGCAAGCGCTGTGCGATGGTGTCCATCAACCGGCGGCCATAGGCAATTTCGAAGTCGTCGGACAGGCCCACCACCACCGAGCGGCCTTGATAATTCGGGTTGTCCGGATTGACCATCGCCAGGCTTTGCCGACAGCGCTCCAGCGCCTCACTGATCACCGGTTTCAATTGGTTGGCCCGCAGCGTCGGCGCCAGGCCACGGCCGGTGCGCACAAACAATTGGTCGCCATAGACGTCGCGCAGACGTCGCAGGCCTGCACTGATGGCCGACTGCGTGACACCCAGGCGCAATGCCGCGCGGCTGGCGCTGGACTCATCGTGCAGGGCTTCGAAGGTTTTCAGCAGGTTCAGGTCGACCTGGGCGATATTCATCTGGCTCATATCATTCAGCACTGAGGTGGGCTTTATTCATGATCGAGCCTGGCGAGAGAATGGGCAACCCCCTTATCTGGAGTGATCGTGATGCCCGTTTCTACTGTGGCGGCCCTGCAAATCGGTTCCCTGCCTGGCGGCAAGGCCGAGACCCTGGCGCAAATCCTCGCCTATGAAGACGAGATCCTGCGCAGCGGCGCGCAATTGGTGGTGATGCCCGAAGCGTTGCTCGGCGGCTATCCCAAGGGTGAAGGGTTTGGCACCCAATTGGGCTATCGCCTGCCCGAAGGCCGCGAAGCCTTTGCCCGCTACTTTGCCAACGCTATCGATGTGCCAGGCGCCGAGACCGAGGCTCTGGCCGGCCTGTCGGCACGTACCGGCGCCAGCCTGGTGCTGGGTGTGATCGAGCGCAGTGGCAGCAGTTTGTATTGCACCGTGCTGTATGTCGAACCCACGGGCGGCCTGGTGGCCAAGCACCGCAAACTGATGCCCACCGGCACCGAACGGCTGATCTGGGGCAAGGGCGACGGCTCGACCTTGCCGGTGATCGACGCGGCGGCAGGGCGTATCGGCGGTGCGGTGTGCTGGGAAAACATGATGCCGCTGCTGCGCACCGCGATGTACGCCAAGGGCGTCGAGGTGTGGTGCGCGCCAACGGTGGATGAGCGCGAGATGTGGCAGGTGAGCATGCGCCATGTGGCGCATGAAGGGCGCTGCTTTGTGGTCAGTGCGTGCCAGGTGCAGGCCTCGCCCCAGGCACTGGGCATCGAGGTCGCCAACTGGCCTGCAGAGCGCCCGTTGATCGCCGGCGGCAGCGTGATTGTCGGCCCGATGGGCGACATCCTGGCCGGGCCACTGGTGGGGGAGGTCGGGCTGCTGACGGCGCAGATCGACACCGATGACCTGGTGCGAGCGCGGTACGACTATGACGTGGTGGGGCATTACGCCCGCCCGGATGTGTTCGAGCTGGTGGTGGATGAGCGGGCCAAGCCAGGCGTGCGCTATATCACCGACTGAAACCCGGTCGAAATGTGGGAGGGGGCAAGCCCTAACGCCGTTCAGTTAATCCCTGTAGGAGCGAGCTTGCTCGCGAAAAACGCTCAGGCAACGCGTTCATTCTCGATAAACGCGGTGGCCCTGAGTGCTTCGCGAGCAAGCTCGCTCCTACAAAAAGCCAACTGAACGGCATTCTGGCAAGCCCCTTCCACCTTTGGCTCTCTCAGCCTTTGGGCGATTGGGTTTCCAGCCATTCCTCGCGGGTCATTTCCCAGACAGGATCAGGCGTTCGGTAAAGAGTGTCGGTTGCATGGTGTCATTACCAGGTCGCGGTATTCGGCAAGTCCAGCGTGCCACGGTCTACAAAGCGCATCGTGCCGAACAGCCCGCCCGCCAGTTTGCCCCGCAGCACGTAGGGCAGGTTGTTCAAGCTCTGGGTCTGGCTCAGGCCTAAGGTCTGGCGCAGCACGGAAAACGCCGAAACGCTGACCGGCACCATCAGCACGGTTTCGGAAAAACGCGGGATGCTGCCGCGCTGGTCACTCACCCCCGACGCCAGCGGCCGACCATTGACCTCCAGGTCGAGGGCCACGCCGTTGTAGTCGATCGCCGTTTCATTGGGGTTCTGCACCCGCAGTTTCACGGCGAAGCGCACTTCCAGGTCCTGGCTTTGCAGCGGCTCGATGCCCACCACATTGATATTCACCGGGTCGCGGTTGGGGAACAGCGCACAGGCGCTCAAGCTCAGCAGTAGCAGCGATAGAACCATGAGCTTGCGCATGCAAAGGGTGCTCCTATTACGTGACGTCCGGGTCCTGCATCACTTTGAGGGTAGAGGACTCCGGATCAAATTCATCTTCCTGCAGCTCTATGAACGCTTCCGGCAGGAAAATGTTCAGCAGGATTGCACAGAACGCGCCCACAGTGATCGGCGACTCGAAGATGTTGTGCAGCGCCTTGGGCAGGTCGCGCAACACTTCCGGCACGGCGGCCACGCCCAGGCCCATGCCCAGGGAGATCGCCACGATCAGCACATTGCGGCGGTGCAGCCCGGCTTCGGCGAGGATCTTGATGCCGGCCACCGCCACGGTGCCGAACATGATCAGGGTCGCGCCGCCCAGCACCGGCTTGGGCATCAGTTGCAGCACCGCGCCGATCATCGGGAACAGCCCCAGCAGCACCAGCAAACCCGCGATGAAGTACGCCACGTAGCGGCTGGCCACGCCGGTCAACTGGATCACGCCGTTGTTCTGGGCGAACGTCACCATTGGCAGGCTGTTGAAGGTCGCCGCCATCGCCGAGTTGAGGCCGTCGGCCAATAGGCCCGACTTGATGCGCTTGATGTACAGCGGGCCCTTGACCGGCTGTTGGGAAATCATCGAGTTGGCCGTCAGGTCACCGGCTGCTTCCAACGGCGAAATCAGGAAGATCACCGCCACCGGGATAAACGCCACCCAGTCGAACGAGAAACCGTACTTGAAGGGCACCGGCACGCTGATCAGTGGCACGTGGGGCAGGGCGGCCAGGTCGACACGGCCCATCCACCACGCGACCACAAAGCCCAAGGTCAGGCCGATCACGATGGAGCCCAGGCGCAGGAACGGGTTGTTGAAGCGGTTGAGCACCACGATGGTCACTAGCACCAGTGCTGCCAGGCCCATATTGCTCGCGGCGCCCAGGTCGCTGGCGCCAAAACCGCCAGCCATGTCGGTGACGGCCACCTTGATCAGCGACAGCCCCATCAAGGTGATGATGGTGCCGGTCACCACCGGGGTGATCAGCTTGCGCAGCTTGCCGATGAACTGGCTGAGCACCACTTCGATAAACGCCGCGAAAAAGCAGATGCCAAAGATCGTCGAGAGGATCTCATCGGTGCCGCCGCCCCGGGCCTTGACCATGAACCCCGCGCTGAGAATCACGCTGATAAACGAGAAACTGGTGCCTTGCAGGCACAGTAGCCCCGACCCAATGGGGCCGAACGTGCGCGCCTGGACGAAGGTGCCGAGCCCCGACACAAACAGCGCCATGCTCACCAGATAGGGCACTTCGCTTTCCAGACCGAGCACACCACCGACGATCAGCGTCGGGGTGATGATGCCGACAAAACTGGCCAGCACATGCTGCAACGCGGCAAATATCGCCGCACTGAAATGCGGGCGATCCTCCAGGCCGTAGATCAGGTCGGATTTATAGCGGGGGCGGGGGGCTTGAGCGTCAGACAAAATGAGGGCTCGGGTCAGAAAATGGAGGCGCAGGATGCCAGAAACGGCCCAGCGTCAGAAGTGTAAAAAAATATTTATAAAGACCCTGCATAAAACCCCGATTCCTGCCGATACTGCTTATAGGCCCATCTATCAAAAACAACAGTGATGGCCGGTGTCAGGCAGTGCGTTGACGCTGGCTGATCGTTTCGTGGCATGGACGCGCGCCGCCACTCTATATTTCGAGATCGCCCTTATGTCGCTCCGTCACCTGAATATCGCCCCTCGCGCTTCCCTCGGTTTCGCCTTCATCGCCCTGTTAGTGGTGGTGTTGGGCGGGTTTGCGGCCAACCGCATGACGTTGATCCGCCAGGCCTCGGTGGACATGAGCAGCAACCAGCTGCCCAGCGTGACGTACCTGGCCCAGATGACGGAGAACGTCCTGCGCATGCGTATCCTGTCATTTCGGGTGCTGGTCAACCGCGAGCCGGCCGGCCTGCAGGAAGCCGAAACCCGCATCGGCGTGCTGGTCGACAAGGTCAAGACGGCCCAGGCCGGCTACGCGGCATTACCCGCCGGTACGGAGGAAGCGGCGTTGTACAAGACGTTTGTCAGCACCCTGGATAACTACTTCAAGGCCCAGGCGGACATGCTGGCGCTGTCCAAGCAAGGCGACGTCGAGCAGATGCGCACCCTGATCAATACCCGGATCAAGGAAGGCACCGACCAGATGGGCGAGCAGTTGAACAAGCTGATTGCGATCAATGCCGCCAACGCCAAGCAAGCCAGCGACGCGGCAGGGCACAGTTACACCAGTGCCATCACCGGGATTATCGTGGTCTCGGTCAGCGCTGCACTGCTCACGGTGCTGCTGGCCTGGCTGCTGACCCGCAGCATTGTCACGCCGTTGCGCAAAGCCGTTCAGGTGGCTGAAACCATCGCCGGTGGCAACCTGACCAGCGTCGTTGAAGATAATGGCAACGATGAACCCGCGCGCCTGATCAACGCCCTGTCGACCATGCAAACCAACCTGCGCCAGACCATCCAGCACATTGCCGGTTCGGCCACGCAACTGGCCTCGGCGGCGACAGAGTTGAGCGCCGTGACCGAGGAAGCGTCCCGGGGCCTGCAGCAACAGAACAATGAAATCGATCAGGCCGCCACGGCGGTCAACGAGATGACCGCGGCGGTGGAGGAAGTGGCGCGCAATGCGGTGTCCACCTCCGAGGCCTCCAACCAGTCCAACCAGGCCGCGCGGTCAGGTCGCGACCGGGTGATGGAAACCGTCGGCGCGATCCAGACCATGACCCAGGACGTCCAAAACACTGCCGCGATGATCGAAGGCCTGGCCACCCAGGGCCGTGACATCGGCAAGGTGCTGGACGTGATCCGCGCGATTGCCGAACAGACCAACCTGCTGGCGCTCAACGCCGCCATCGAAGCGGCCCGCGCCGGTGAAGCCGGCCGCGGCTTTGCGGTGGTAGCGGATGAGGTGCGGGCGCTGGCCCATCGCACGGCGCAGTCGACCCAGGAAATCGAGAAGATGGTCGCCGGCATCCAGAACGGTACCGGTGAAGCGGTGCAGTCGATGCAACAGAGCAACCAGCGCACCCAGGACACCCTGGAAATGGCCCGCGCCGCCGGCGTGGCCCTGGAGCAGATCACCCAGTCCATCAGCCTGATCAACGAACGCAACCTGGTGATCGCCAGCGCGTCGGAAGAACAGGCCCAGGTCTCCCGCGAAGTGGACCGCAACCTGGTCAACATCCGCGACCTGGCCACCCAGTCGGCGGCGGGGGCCAACCAGACCAGTGCCGCCAGCCACGAGCTGTCGCGCCTGGCGGTGGATTTGAATGGGATGGTGGCGAGGTTCGTTATCTAAGTATTTGGAATACTGGCAAAAATGTGGGAGGGGGCAAGTCGAATCGTCGCACCGCCCCTCCCACATGTGTTTATTGTTTCCAAGCCCCTGGGTTGACCAGGTTCTTCGGTTTTTCACCCGCCAACGCCTGCAACAGATTGTCCACCGCACACGTGGCCATCGCCTCCCGCGTCTCATGGGTCGCCGAGCCGATATGCGGCGTCGCCACCACGTTATTCAGACGCAGCAACGGTGAGCCGTGATCAAGCGGTTCCTTTTCGAACACATCCAACCCCGCCGCCCGAATCGTACGTTGCTGCAAGGCCTCCACCAGCGCGGCCTCGTCCACCACCTTGCCCCGCGAGATATTGATAAAGATCGTCTCCGGGCCCATCCGCGCAAATTGTTCGGCGCCGATCAGCTTTTCGGTTTCAGCCGTGAGCGGCAGGGTCAGGCAGACAAAATCGGCCTGTTGCAGCAAATCGTTAAGGCTGCGGTACTGCGCGCCAAAGCGCTGTTCCACCGCCGGCTTGGGCGAATGGCTGTGGTAGATCACTGGCATGCCAAAACCGAAATGCCCGCGCTGGGCCAAGGCTTCGCCGATGCGGCCCATGCCGATGATGCCCAGGGTCTTGCCATGCACGTCGCTGCCGAAGTGTGAGGGGCCGATATTCTTGTTCCACTGGCCGGCGCGCACCATGTCGGCCAGCTCCACCACACGCCGGGCGGTGGCCAGGATCAGCGCGAAGCCGGTATCGGCGGTGGTTTCAGTGAGCACGTCCGGGGTGTTGCTGAGCAGGATGCCGCGCCGGGTCAGGTAGTCGATATCGTAGTTGTCGACCCCCACGGACACGCTGGCCACGGCCTCCAGTTGCGGTGCGAGATCCAGCAACCCGGCATCCAGGCGCAGGCTGGCACCGAGCAGGCCGTGGGCGTTGGGCAGTGCATCGCGCAGCTTGGCCAGGCCAGTCTCGTCCAGTGCGTCTATCAGGGTGACGTCGCACTGTTCATGCAGGCGCGCCATTAACGGTGCGGAGAGCTTCTTGTACAGAACCACAGACTTTTTCATGGGGTTTTCACCTTCAATTCGAGGGTCGAGATGGGCGCGCGTTCACGGTCACTGGCGCCGGGCTTGAGGAAAATCGTCAGCACCACCGACAGCATCAGCGCGCCGCTCATCAGCAGGTACGAGGCGCCGGGCGAGCCGGTGCTGCTATTGAGGTAGCCCACCAGGTAGGAGCCGCCGAACGAGCCGAGGGCGCCCATGCTGTTGATCAGCGCCATGGCGCCACCGGCGACGTTGGCGGGGAGGATTTCCGGGACGATGGCAAAAAACGGTCCGTACGGCGCATACATGCAGGCTCCGGCAATGACCAGCAGGGTGTAGGACCACCAGAAATGTTCGGCGCCCAGGGCGTAGGAGGCATAGAACGCGATGGAGGCAACCAGCAGTGGCGGCCATACGAAGCGTTTGCGCTTTTGCAGTTTGTCCGAGCCCCACGACACCGCCAGCATGGCGATCACGGCAGCGAGATAGGGCAGGGCCGAGAGCCAGCCGGCTTCGACCATGTCCATCTGCAGGCCTTTCTTGAGGATCGACGGCAGCCACAAGACGAAGCCGTACACGCCGATGCTCCAGCAGAAAAACTGCAGCGCCAGGATGATCACCTTGGGCGAACGGAACGCTTCGGCGTAATTCTTCACCGCCTTGATACCGACCTGTTCGGCGGCCAGCGCGCTTTCCAGGTCTTTTTTGTGCTGTTCGCTCAGCCACTTGGCATCTGCGGGTTTTTCATCCGCCAGTTTCCACCAGATAAACGCCCACAGCACCGCCGGCAGGCCTTCGATGATAAACATCCAGCGCCAGCTGAAATGCTGCACCAGGTAGCCGGACACCACCGACATCCACAGCATGGTCACCGGATTGCCGAGGATCAGGAAGGTGTTGGCCCGCGAGCGCTCGGCACGGGTGAACCAGTGACACAGGTACACCAGCATGGCCGGCATCACGGCGGCCTCGACCACGCCGAGCATGAAGCGAATGACGATCAGCATGTAGGCGTTGGACACCACGCCGGTCAGGGTGGCCAACCCGCCCCAGAGGATCAGGCTGACGAAAATCAGCTTCTTGACGCTGCGCTTCTGCGCGTAGATCGCACCCGGCACCTGGAAGAAGAAGTAGCCAAGGAAAAACAGTGCACCCAGCAATGACGACATACCGGGGGTGATCATCAGGTCCTCGGCCATCCCGGAGGCGGCGGCAAAGCCGTAGTTGGCGCGGTCCAGATACGCCAGGCTATAGGTGATAAAGACGATGGGCATGATGTACCACCAACGGCGGGTAGCGAGTTTCACGGTGTCCATAAGGTTGCTCCTGAGCTTGTTGTAGTTGTGGCAACAGGGTGTGGGTCAAGCGACGGATCGGGTGGGTAATTCGGAGCGGGTGGGCAAGCCTTCCATATCGCCGCGGCTTTGCACGGCGCGGCTGCCGATCCAGTTACCCCGTTGTACCGCCTCGGGGAAGCTGAGGTTTTCCAGCAGGGCGCTGATCATGCCCACCGCAAACCCATCGCCGGCGCCGACGGTGTCCACCACCTTGTCCACGCGCACGGCGGCGACAAAGCCCTGGTCGAGCTGGGTGCGGAAGTAGGCGCCGTCCGGGCCGAGCTTGATCGCCACGGCTTCGGCGCCTTGGTCGAGGTAGAAGGCGGCGATATCCGCCGGGTCGTCGAAACCGGTGAGCAGACGGCCTTCGCCCAGGCCCGGCAGGACCCAGTCGGCGAGACCGGCGAGGGCGTTGATTTCGCGGATCATCTGTTCCTGGCTGGTCCACAGCGACGGACGCAGGTTTGGGTCGAACGACACGCTGCCACCGGCTTTGCGCATCTGTGTCATCAACTCGCGGGACAGCTCGCGGGTGGCCTCGGACAAGGCCGGCGGAATGCCGGTGGCATGCAGATGGCGGGCCTGCAACAGCGCCGGGCTGATGGCCGCAGTGGACAAATGGCTGGCGGCCGAGCCCTTGCGGAAATACTCCACCTGCGGGTCATCGCCGGCTTCTTCGCGGGACTTGAGTTGAAAGCCGGTGGGGTGCGCCGGGTCGACCGCCACGTGCCGGCAATCCAGGCCTTCTTTTTTCAGCGTGTCGACCACAAAACGCCCGAGGGAATCATTGCCCACCCGGCTCAGCCAGGCGACGTTGAAGCCCAGGCGCGACAGGCCGATGGCGACATTGCTGTCGGCGCCGGCAATGCGTTTGTGAAACTGTGCCACCTGGGCCAGGTCGCCGGTCTGCTCGGCGACAAACATCGCCATGGTTTCGCCAAACGAGAGGATATCGATCTCAGACATGGGCATTCTCCCCACGGGGTTGGCCAAGGAGGGCGAGGGCTGCGACCTGTTGCGCGGTGACGTCGACCAGGTCATCGCCCTGCAACGGGAATTCCACCGCCCGTGTAATGCCTTGAGTCATGTGCGTGAGCAGTTGTTCCCACAGATGCAGGTCGGTGGCGCCGGGCGGCAGCGCCACCAGCTTGCCGTCCGCGCGACGGGCCACGGCCTTGCAGTGCAGATAGTCGACGTGCCGGCCGAGCAGGCGCGCGGCGGTCAGGGCGGACTGGTCCTGCCACTGCCAGTTGCCGATATCGAAGGTCATCTTCACCGGCAGGCCCAGGCGTTCGACCTCGGTGAAGAAGCGCTGCATCGGCTCAATGCGCCCGCCGTGCAGGGTCTGGTCGTTTTCCACCAAGAGCTTGACCGGATGGCGGGCGAGCAGGGCGTGCAGGCTTTCCAGGTCGTTGGTGTCGGTGAAGTAGCCGAGGGAGACTTTCAGCCAGCGCGCACCAAAGGCCTGGGCGCGGTCCAGGGTTGCGTTGAGGTCGGCATTCGGCTGGGCGCGGCCGGCGATCCACAATTCCAGAGGCGATGAGAACACAGACTCCAGGCCTTGCTCGGCGGCAGCCTGGGCCAGTTGTGCAGGTTGCTCGCTGGTCAGCAGTTCTTCGCGCCACTCGATGCGCCGGGCACCGGCGGCGGCCAGCAATTCGACAAAACTCAATTGGCCTTGCTGGCGGACCAGGTCGGCGCCGTAGCTGGAAAGGCTGATGGAGACGGGGTATTTGTGCATTGTTGTTTACCTCTGAAACCGGTTTCATTTTTTGCGTTAAATATCTAATCGACTCTGCCGTAGCAGCTGCCGAGCCTTGGCGAGGCTGCGTTTGCGGTGTGTCAGGTACGCCGCCGACGCAGCCTCGCCAAGGCTCGGCAGCTGCTACGTGCAGGGGCGCTGGGTTGAGCCTCGGATGATCAACTGGGGCAAAAAGTCCAGGGTTCGGGTCGGTTCGGTGTCACCGCGCAAGCGCTTGAGCAGGCAGTCGAACGCACTGGCGCCAATCGCTTCGGTGGGTTGGGCGAGGGCGGTGATGCCGTTGCCCACCAGCGGGTACCAGTCCAGGTCATCCAGGGCGATCAGCCCTACGTCGTCGAACAGCTTGCAGTCCAGCGCCTTGAGCGCACGGGTGCAGGCCAGTGTGGCGACGCCGTTGGCACAGAACACCGCCTTGGGCCCGGGTTTGGCGAGAAAGGCTTGCAGGCGTTGTTCCAGCCCGTCATCGAGCGCCAGCACCGCGCCGGTCAGCGCCGGGCGCCGGGCGATTTCGCTCTTGAAGCTGTCCAGGCGCTCCTGCCGTGAACTGGTGCCATCGCAGGCTTCGCTCACCAGCAATACATCGCGGTAACCCTGCTGTTCCAGGTGTTCCACCGCCATGCGCACCGCCGCCGGGTTATCGAGCCCCACCAAGTCGCTGTGCAGCGGCTCGACCTTGCGGTCTACCAGCACCAGGGGCATTTCCCGCTGCAGTTCCAGCAATTGGTCGAGGTGATGGCCGAGGGTGTTCACGATCAGCCCTTCGATGTTGTACGAGCGCAGCGCCGCCAAATGCTGGCGCTCCTGCTCGTCATCGCGGTCGGTGTTGCACACCACCAGGCTGTAGCCATGCCGGCGGCAGGCGGTTTCGACGCCGTGCATCACGGCAATGGAGTAGGGGTTGCGGATATCGGCCACCAGCATGCCGATCAGGCGCGTGCGGCCACGTTTCAGCCCGCGGGCCATCTGGTTGGGGCGGTAGCCGAGCTGTTCGATGGCGTGTTCGATGCGCAGGGCGATGGCATCGGAGAGCAGGGCGCGGTCGTCGCCGATAAAGCGCGACACACTGGCCTTGGAGACGCCGGCGTGTTGGGCGACGTCGAGCATGGTGACGCGGGTGCGCTGGGCGGCGGAAAAAGGAGTCACGGTCGCAGGCCTTTCTTATTGGATGAGTCGGTTTCAGCCGTGGCTTGGCAGGCTGAAACCGGTTTCAGAAGACATCAACTCGCTCATTTCGTCAAGCGTCTCATGCCCTCGGCATCGCTTGATATCCGACAAGTGGCGATACCCACCTGTTAGTTCTGACAGTATTCGACGCCAGGCATTGAGCGTTTAATGAATACCAGACGCGCCGTGGCGGTGTGCGACATGGGTATGACGGGAGGCTCCGATGAGTGCTGATAAAACCCCCGAAAGTAGGCGGCTGTATAACGGCATTTTGCGCTTGGCCGATATTCGGGTGCCCATTCTGGACGATGTTGTCCCACCGATCGTGGAGGGGTATATCCCTCACCAATATCTCGACAGCGACCTGGAAGTGGTGATCCCGGAACTGTGGGAGGATGCTGCGCAAGCCGGTGAGTTCAATATTGTCGAAATCGTTTGGTCGCGCAGTGGCGGTGAGGGTGTCCCGCCGTTCCGGGAGCGGTGGGATGGCCCGATTACCAAGGCATTCCCTTTTTCGATCAGTGTGCCGCGAGACTATCTGGAGAACGACGGCACAGTCCGCTTGGCTTATCGGATCACTGATGAAACCGGTCTGCCGACTACGTCGGAGTTCCGGACCCTGGTGCTTGATCGGAGCCCACCCAACAATAACGTTACCCCGCCGTCCCCGGCTTTTCCGGTGGGGTTGATTGATGAAGGCTATCTGGCCACGCATCCAACCGTTGACCTGGTAGTGCCGCCCTACAACGGTCGTCGATCCTGGGACAGGATCTATTACTGGATTACGGACCAAAACCCGCCACCGGACGCTGCGCCGAGTGACTATGTAGAGTTTCCCTTCGAAGACACGCCCCTTGTCCTCCCTGTGCCTGGGGATTTGTTTCGCCTGTACCCCAACGGTACTCAGTACGTTCATATCCGGCTTCAGGACCGCTCCAGCAACCGCGGCCCCAGGTCTGAGCAGTCGCCTGTGGAAGTCCAGTTGTCGGCGGTTCCGTCTGATCTGAAGCCCCTTGTCATTCCTGCGATGGCGAGCGGCCTGATCAATCGGCATGACGCTCGGATCGGCGTAGTCGCCAAGGTGCAATACGACAATTGGCAAGCCGGTGACCGGGTCACAGTCCGATGGGGGAAAACCGTGCTTACCCGCCAGTCCGTCCCCGAGTTGCCTTTCGATGTCGTCATCCCGTGGCCCAGGTTGATAGAGGATGGCCTGGGACTCGCAGAAGGCGTGGCCACTTACACCATTACCCGGTCCGGTAGCGACACGCCCACCCCGCCCAGCCCGCCGGCATTGATCCGCTGGGACTTCAGAGTCGCCGGGCAGGACCATCTCGATGCCCCCGCACTGCTCAACCTTAACCTGCCCAGGGTGACGGTATGGGGTGAAGGCTCCATGACTGAAAACCACATTGATATTCGTGATGAGGGCAAGCGCGTGTATGCCAGTGTCCCGTTGTATCACCAGCCGCGCAACGGCGAAGTATTGGAATTGTATTGGGGGGACTTTCCCAGCATGGATAACCCGATTGCGCACTATGTCGTCGATACCGATAAGGGTGATGCCGAGGGCGTGCGCGTGGAGTTCAGTGATATTCCGTGGGAAGTTATTGTCGGTGCCGGCAATGAGGAAAAGATGCAGGTGTACTACACGACGTTTAATGGCGTTAATGAACAGCTTTCCAACTTTACTGAAGTCAATGTCGATGTAGTGCCTCCCCTGGTCTTTCAGCGTGTCGAGTACCCCAGCGCCAATAACAACATGTTTATTAACTGTGGCTCCAGCCCGGCGATGTGGGATCACATTCCCATTCGGATTCTTCCTGAGGGCGCCTTCAGGAAAGACGATGATCTTGTGGTGACATGGCAGGGCTATGAAGAGTTCGGAGGCGGTGGCAAGGCCATAACATTGACTGCGGACACCCTGACGCACCGCTTGACGGAGCAGCAGGCCCAAGAGGGATATACGTTCAAGCAATCCAACTATGAAGAAAAAATCAAACCGATCAGGTCACCGCACCCCAACAGTCCGGGGAGTTCGGTGGGCGTCACGTATACCTTGTGGCGCAAGAAAAGAATCATAGGCTCGTCAAGGGAACGCTACGCGAAGATTGACCAGAAGTACTCGGGAGGGAGTTACTGCGGTCCGGACGGAGAGGATTCGGCGGGCAAGTAGTGTAGGGCACTTTAAAGTGATGGCTGATATGAATTGCGGCGTTTGGTGGTGGCGATGAAGCAGCTGTGCGACTTGATGAGTGTCATGTGAGGCAATGGTTTATCCGGCTGTAAGAGTGACTTCAAGTGCAAAAGGAGAATACAGATGACAACGTTAAGTAAAAAGCAGAAGGCTGCCATTCAATCGCGCGAGGTTAATAAAGAACTCTTGTCCCGGCGTAGAGCAGGGGGCTTGGCGCTGCCTCTGCCTACCTTTGACTCTCTGAATGAAAACGGGTTGATTTTGGAGATCGATGCGAGAAAACCGCTTCCTGTTACGTTTGATATTTCAGAGTTGGCGGAGGAAGAAGATCTTGATCCGGCAACCACCCGACTCGATATACATATGCGCGGCAAAGGCTCCACGAATTGGGGGGCGGCGATGTATAGCGTGCAATTCCAAACCCCCACATTCCCTGATCGCCAGCCTATTGACGAACCCTTTATCCGGGACATCCCTGTCTCCCGGCTGACGGAAGGGCAGCATGAGATCGGCTACATCCTTTATGAAGGCGCATCCCCCACGCCGCTGAGGGTGGGGGCGCCCTTGGAGGTCGACCGAACCGAGCCTCTACGCCCCAACTATCCGCCTGCGCCCAGTTTTCCGGGCTATTTGACAGATGAAATCACTGAGCAACATATTGAAGACAACCCGGACGGTCTGGTGTGCACCTTTCCGGATGCTCCGGGTGGTGCCGAGTTGGGCGTTAGCATCGCCGTGTATTTTTCTCCCGACTTCTCTTCACAATTGTCTGAGCCGATTGACACCTATCCCATAACCGCTGCGTTGAGTTTTACCGTGCCGTGGGCGTTGATTACCGGCAACCGCGCGGGACTCAACTACCTGTTTTACCAATTGATCGATCTCGCCGGCAACATCAGCAAAGACTCAGCCCCTGCGCGCGTTAAGTTGAATCTGACCGCTGAACCAGAGCCCTTGGAAGCGTATGTACCTTTGGCGCTTCTGCCTGATGATGGCCTGCTTGACTTGGAGGACCTTTATGAGCCGACCGGGGTTTACGTCGCTATTCGCGAATATGCCAACAATCTGCCGACGATCGATGTAATCGAACTGACGCTCGGTAGCCAGCCGCCACAGCGTTTCGCGGTTAATTTTTATTTGCCCTTTCCGTTAATGCTTCCCGTCAGCAGGGCGACACTTCTGGCCCATTACGGTACGAGCACAGGTGAACTGGATACCTCGATTGATTATTTTATCGACCGTAACGGCAGTCCATTCGATGCGCCTACCCATGACATCAAAATTGATTTTTCCGCGCCAGGTCCCACGCCGGGAACCGACCCGGAGAATTCGCTGCTCAATCCCGTGCTGGTCTACGGCTCTGATCCAGACGTGGAAAACGAGCTGACTGAAGATGACTTCGAGAATCAAGCTACGGTTGAAATCGTACTGTGGGACACGCCTATTCCGGCGCCAGGCACGGTGCTGAGGGGGTATTGGGGCAGTTTTGAATATGCGTTCGACGTTGTGCCGATCACCACCGAAGGACCGGGGGATACGGTTTCAATGAGCGTACCCTGGTCGATAATTCGTGCTGTCGGTAACGGTACAGTCAACGTCTTCTACACGCTGGAGTGGGCGACCAACGACAACATCCAGCGCTCTGCGCCACAGCCGGTGGTTGTCAATGCCAATAAGGTCGTACTGGAGCCGGCAACCTTTTCCAAGGCGACCGCATTCTGGTCGTGTACCGATCTCAATCGCACGACGTTTGCGGGCACTGTCAGGGTTCCCGGAAATATGACTTACTTCAGGGAGTTTATGGTGATCCGCTGTGAGGTGCGGGTGTTCAGCGATATCACCGGCGATAGCCAGCTGGGCGAGACCACGACGATCCACTCGCCGCCATTGACGCCAGACATGGTGGCCAACGGATTCACTATAACTGTCCCCTATGCTGTCATACGGCCAGCGGTCCGGAACTCGGCGGACTTTCACTACTTCGTTCCCATCCCCGGAGAGGGAGAGCAACCCTCCGTGAGAGCGTGGACCCGCACTCGGTTCACGGACTTGAATGGCGTGTTCTGCGAAAATCAACCCCCTACCACCCAAGAGGATGGCGTGGCCTAAAAAGTCTACGGGGGGTGTTTGCGCACCCCTCGGTTCCAATATCCCAGTGCACACGCTCATGGGGCAAGCATTCATTCATACAGATAGATTGGGATTAGTCCTACATATGCAGGTAATTCCAATCTGTAGTTTTGCGGCCTTGAGTGGCCTGGCTCCAACCCTCTGGAAATAGGCCGAACCGTTCCGTCGCGGAATGTCTGTTGAATGAGTGGTGTGTTGTGAATATCAATTCGTTTTTCAAGTTAAAACCGTTAGTTGCAATGATGCAGGTGCCGTCTGTTGTAACGTTATTGTTTCTGGCACCTGGGGCCCATGCCAGGCTCATCGAGAATGGCACTGAAACCATTGACCATGACGCCTATATCGATACGTTTGAGCTGCAAAATGCCACGCTCAACGTAATAGACGGACGGACACTGGACGTTTATGCCAATGCTTCGAGCCTGAATGTCAGCCAGAACAGCTTGATCATGGGCACTGTCGTCGCCCAAGGCGGCTCGAATGTGAATGTAGGCGCCAGTCGCGTCACCGCTTCCGGCGCGTTCCAGACCGGCATCACTTTGCTCAGCAGCACAGCACAGATCAACGACAGTGTGATTTCCAGTGCTGACTACCATGGGATGGTGGTCGGTAAATTTACCACCTCAACCCAGGCGTCCACGGCAACCGCAAACGGCAGTGTCATCGTGGGCGCAACCGGTGGTGCCGCCGTTACCGGCGGTAGCCTGCTGGAAACCGTAAATAGCCAGGTAGTCGGTACCGGCGCGGACAGTTTCGGGTTGAGCCTGCAGAGCGCCACGGCGCGTGCCTATCAAAGCAACATCACTGGTGGGCGCAACGGCGTGGAAATGTCTTATGACCGATATGCGCCGGGGGCCAATACGCTGCTTCTGGACCAAACCCACGTGACCGGCGTCACCGGTGCTGCGCTGCTGGTACAGGGGGCCAGGGGCCAGGGCGCCGTGGCGGATATTGTGGTACGCAATGGCTCGACCCTTACCGGCGGCAATGGCCATTTGCTGGAAGTAAAAGGCAACTCCACGGCGAACATGAGGGTCGAGAACAGCTGGCTTCAAGGTGACGTCATTGTCGAGTCCGGCAGCCAGGCTCATCTCAAGCTTAATGATCGGGCCTCATTGATCGGCCGCATGGAGAACGTTTCATCCCTGGAAGTAGGTGATGAGTCCCTGTGGATCATGACCGGCCATAGTCAGGTCGGCGATCTGAGACTGGCCGACGGCGTGGTCAAGTTCGGCGACGATGACGCTTTTTATCGGTTGGACCTGGAGCGCCTGTCGGGCCAGGGCACCTTTGCGATGGGCACTGATTTTGCCCGGGGCCTGACTGACTTTTTGAATATCAGCGGTGAGGCCACCGGTCATCATGGCCTGTTGCTCGCCAGTAGCGGTGCAGAGCCCGGCAATCCTGGCGCGGTGCATATCGTCCATACCGGTGGCGGTGACGCGCAGTTCGAGTTGCTGGGCGGGGCGGTGGACGTTGGGGCCTGGTCTTATGGACTCAAGCAGGAAGGCAACGATTGGTTCCTCGACCCGAACAATCGTATCGTCAGCCCAGGTACCCGCTCGGTACTGGCGTTGTTCAATACGGCGCCGACCGTGTGGTATGGCGAAATGACCTCCCTGCGCAGCCGCATGGGAGACCTTCGCTATAGCGGTGTCGAAGCCGGCGGTTGGCTGCGTGCCTACGGCAATAAGTACGAAATCAGCGGTGGGGACGGCGGAGCCTACGATCAAAACCAGCGCGGTTTCTCTCTGGGTGCCGATACACCGGTAGGCGACGGGCAATGGTTGCTGGGGGTGATGGCCGGTCACAGTACTTCCGACCTGGATCTCAGCCGGGGTACCTCGGGTACGGTGCAGAGTTACTACGCGGGCCTGTATGCCACCTGGCTGGATGAAGAGAGCGGGTATTACCTGGATGGGGTGGTCAAGGCCAACCGCCTGAACAACAATGCCAAGGTCGGTTTGAGTGACGGCAAGCAAACCAAAGGTAACTACAGCACCAATGCGCTGGGTGCGTCCGTGGAGGTCGGTCGTCATATCAAACTCGACGATGACTTCTTTGTCGAACCGTTCGCCCAGGCCTCCGTGGTGACGGTACAAGGCAAGAGTTATCGCCTGGACAACGGCCTGAAAGCCAAGAACGATCACACCGACTCGGTACTGGGCAAGTTGGGCGTAACGGTGGGGCGTGACTTCGTACTGGACGATGGCAGCGTGCTTCAGCCGTACTTGCGCGCCGGCGTGGCCCATGAATTTGTCAAGAACAACAAAGTCATGGTCAACAACCAGACTTTCGACAATAACCTCTCAGGTTCCCGCATCGAAGTGGGGGCGGGGTTCTCGGTCTCGTTGTCCCAGAACCTGCAGGTGCATGCCGACTTCGACTACGGCCAGGGCAAACATGTTGATCAACCGTGGGGGGCGAATGTCGGCGTGCGCTATAACTGGTAATCCGACAGTGGCGGTACGCTTTAAACAGGTTTAACAAAACGCCCCGGATCCGGGGCGTTTTGTCAGGACTCATCTGACGTATTTTTTGTGTTGAACAGGATTTGCATATTTATTTCGTTGTCGTCGATATCCTTGAGGTAAACGTTGAGTGCGCCCTCGACCGTATTGCCGTTAGGGTCGTGAAAAAACTCGATGGTACCCCGGTGTGCCTGATAAGCCGGGACAGGCGTGTCGTTGACGGTCATGAGAATCACCGAGTATCGAGAGGGGGACTGGGTGTCTGGAATTGAATAACGACCGGACGGCAAGTCTTCGCTGTGGTATTTGAAAATCACCCTTTGTCTCGATGTTTCACCCGGTGGAATTTTCATGGCGCCTTCAGTCAGCCAAAAGTTGTTTTTCCATTCATGCTCAATAAAGTCTGCCTTGAAATCCTCACGTCCAATTTTGCCTTGAAAATATTGCTTAGTCGTTTCTTCGGATTTAGCTTTTCGTGCGGTTGCAGTGGTCATGATTGAGTTCTCCTGCGATGGGTTGTACCCGTGTGTGTGATGAGCGCGCTAATTGGGTGTGTTTGCTGAGGCGGTGAATAATTTCAGGGACAGGTTGTCGACCACGAGGAAGGTCTCGCCCAGAATCCGTAGCGTGAACTCCGGTATTCCTTCCGGAATGGTCAACGAGTGAGTGTAAGTGTCCCAGCCGCCGCCGCCGCGAAGTTCTATTTGCTGCACGCTGTCCGGTGTGAGCTCGAATATTGCGAATCCATGACCGCCTGAGGGGGTCATTGCCTCAATGGAAAAATCGTAGGTTTGTCCTGGTGTGACGGTAATCACCTGCTCAATGAATCCACCCAGGTTTGCCTGGCACCTGTTGTCATGGATCGAGACAGATCCAGGAGGAATTTCCGTGATACTCCAATCCTTGCCGTTTTCGGCGAAATCACCATTGCGGATCAGTTCGATGGGGATGACGGTGCCTTCATCTTCCACCAGCCTGACGTTATCGAACCACACTTCCCCGGCGTCACCGATCAGTTGTACGGTGATACCGGTCGTGCCTGCGGGGGTGTTGAACGTGATCGATCGGTGGGTCCAGCCGTGGTTCCCCGTCAGCCCGATGGATTCACTTGTATCCGACGGTCGAAATGTCAGCCGGGCAGAACCGGCACCCTCATAGGTAATCAACGTATAGGCACTGAAGGTGTAGGAGGTGCCGCCGGAAGCAGGCACCTCCTGTTCCGCGCGTCCCGTGGCAGTGATGATGCAGTGTTGACGTGAAAAATCCACCCGGCCTGGAGCGGTGGCCGTGGCGGTCCAGGAGGTCCCGTGCCTGGCGAAGGTGCCATTTAGAACCAGATTATTGATCATCGGTTGTTCTGACATGAATCAACCCCCGCGCCCTTTAAATGGGTTGCTGTGGTGTGCGACTCAATTCAGCGCCATCTGCGCCGAACGCACAACTGTCAGAACTAACAGGTTCCCCGTGCCATTCGTCGGTTGTCTACGCCGGGTGCCACATCCCCAGCCAGGCAGACGCCAGCAATAGGATCGCCATGCATCGATTGAAGCGTTGCATGGCCTTGGCCGACCCCACTAAGCGGGCGGAGCCTGCGCCCAGCAACGCCCACATCCCAAGACATGGCAGGGAAACCGCAAAAAACACCAGGGACAAGGCCAACACCCGCGCCTCACGCCCCTCTCCCTGCCCGGCAAACACACTGACCACCGCCAACGCCATCATCCACGTCTTCGGATTGACCAGTTGCAGGCTGGCCGCACCGAGCAGGCCCAGGCGTTTCTGTGGGGCATCGGTGTCAATGGCCTGGGCCGGCGCGCTGAATATCTGCCAGGCGAGGTAACTCAGCCAGGCGATACCGATCCATTGCATGGCGGTTTGCACTTGCGGCAGATGGACCAGTGATTCGCCGATGCCTGAACCGACCGCCAGCACGATCCCCGCCGCACCGGCGCACGCCCCGAGGATGATCGGTACGGCTGCCCGCAGCCCATGACGCGCGCTGTTGCTGAGTACGAGGATATTGGTGGGCCCGGGGGTGATGGAGGCAACGAAGGCGAATAACAGGAAGGGCAGGAAGGTGGATGGCATACAGGCGGACTCCAATGAACAGATCAGGGCTGTCCATCTTCACAAGCCTGTGGCTTACCTGTCTGGAAGGTTTGAGCAGCGCTTGCGGTAGGCCGCCGGTGTCAGTCCATAGGCGCGCACGAACCAGCGGCCCAGGTGACTTTGATCGGCAAAACCCAGGGCCATCGCTACGTCGGCCGGTTGCTCGCCCCTGGCCAACGCGTGCCGGGCGCGGGCCAGGCGCAATTGCACCAGGTAAGCGTGGGGCGGCAACCCAAAGGCGCTCTTGAACGCGCGGCTCAGGCGGAAGCGGTCGACGCCACAGGCCAGGGCCAGTTCGTCCATGCCGACATCGTGATGCAGGTGGGCGTGCAGGTACTCCCGGGCCTTGTGAGCCACCTGCGGCAGGCGTGGGTCTTCACGGTAACGGCTGCGCCAATACAGTTGGCCGGTGAGGTGTTCGAGCAATTGGTCCATGGCGCGCTGGCGCACGATGCGCAGTTCACCGCTGTGCAGCGTCTGGAAGGCCTGGCTGGTGACCAGAGCCAGGCGCGGGTCGCTGGTCAAGGTGGTGGCGAAGCTCAATTGACTATGGGGCGGCGCCTCTTCGAACACCGCACTCACTTCTCGCGCCAGCCACTGCGGGTCGAGGTACAGCATGTGGTAGGTAAAGCCGTCCGGCGTGGGCGCGTCGCCGTCATGCAATTCACCGGGCTCCACCAGGAACACCTGGCCGGGCACGCTGTTGTGGCGGGCGCGGCGACAGTTGAACTGCTGCACGCCTTGTTCGGTGACGCCGACCAGATAGCTGTCATGCCAGTGGGGGTCATAGGCGTGACCCTCGAAATGCGCGCGCAGGGTCTCGATGCCGGTGTCGGCGTCCTGGGACAGATCGATCCAATTATGCGCAGCCATAAAACACCGGGACGGAATGTGTAAGGGTATTAGCGCCCAACGGCACCAGGGCGTCTAGAAGGTTTGTGCAGCCTAGCCGAACAGCCCGGCGGCGATGTTGATCGAGAACCCCAGGATCGCCGTATTGAACAGAAAACCGATCAGCGATTGCCCCAGCACTACCTTGCGCATGCCGCGGGTGG
Source organism: Pseudomonas sp. 1 R 17 (assembly GCF_900067035.1). NCBI lineage: Bacteria > Pseudomonadati > Pseudomonadota > Gammaproteobacteria > Pseudomonadales > Pseudomonadaceae > Pseudomonas > Pseudomonas sp. 1 R 17. Next base: position 88,490 of record NZ_FKLB01000064.1, on the reverse strand, counting down.
CGACGCCGACGTCAGAGGTTTGCACCGCCACGCCGATGGTGAAGGAGAAATACAGGAAGTCCCAGTAGTTCGGCGTCAACAGTCCTTCGGCAAAACGCAACGCCGGTTCCTTGCCGTTCCAGGTGTAATACAGGCGGGCGTAATGCACGCTGAAAATCACCCCGATCAACAGCCATGAACCGATCACCGTCAGCCCGGTAAACCCGTAGTGCAGCAGGCGCTCGGAAGTGGCCAGGTCTTTGCTGCCCACCAGTTCGAAGGTGATGGTGGCGAGGCTCGCGATGGCGGCGATGCACACCGTGAACAGCACCAGCCCGGCGTTTTCGTCCTCGATTTCGGCGATGCGCTTCACATCGTCGGCCCTGGCACGGCTGGTCAACCACAGCATCAGTACCAGGTAGGTCCAGACCCCGGCGTTCCAGCCGATGAGGATTTTGCTGGCGAGGGTGTCGGCCGGCGCCAGGATGCCGACGGCAAGGCCGAGCACAGCGGCGGCGGAGAGGCGAGGGTGGGTACGGGCTAGAAAAGGCATGGCAGCTCACAGATGGTTACCTGTGAGCACCTTAGCGCATTTTTGTTGTGGCAAGCGGGCCCGCCACCGTTACAGTGTCCCCCAAAAAGCCTTAGCGCTTTTTGCGCACCAGCTTCATGACCACCACAAAGAACACCGGCACAAATACCACCGCCAGGGTCGCGGTGATCATCCCGCCGATTACCCCGGTACCAATCGCCTGCTGGCTCGCCGAACTGGCACCGGTGGCAATCGCCAAGGGCACCACGCCGAGGATAAACGCCAGCGACGTCATGATGATCGGGCGCAACCGGAGTCGTGCGGCTTTCAGGGTGGCGTCGATGAGGTCTTCGCCCTGGTCATACAGGTCCTTGGCGAACTCGATGATCAGGATCGCGTTCTTCGCCGACAAGCCGATGATGGTGATCAGGCCGACCTTGAAAAACACATCGTTGGGCATGCCCCGCAAGGTCACCGCCAGCACCGCGCCGAGCACGCCCAACGGCACCACCAGCAACACCGACGTCGGGATCGACCAGCTTTCATACAGCGCCGCCAGGCACAGGAACACGATCAGCAGCGACAGCCCCAACAGTATCGGCGCCTGTGAGCCGGACAAACGTTCCTGCAGCGACAACCCGGTCCACTCCTGGCCCAGGCCTGCCGGCAATTGGCTGACCAGGCGCTGGATTTCCTCCATCGCCTCGCCGGTGCTGTGGCCGGGTGCGGCCTCGCCGGAAATGGCGATTGCAGGGTAGCCGTTATACCGCGTCAGTTGCGCCGGGCCCTGGGTCCATTTGGCTTCGACAAACGCCGACAGCGGTACCATCTTTCCATCCTTGTTGCGCACGTGGATCTTCATCAAATCCGCCACCTGGCTGCGCTGGTCACCTTCAGCCTGCACCACCACGCGCTGCATGCGGCCCTGGTTGGGGAAGTCGTTGATATAGGCCGAACCGATGGCCGAAGACAGCACATTGCCCACATCCGCAAACGAGACGCCCAGCGCGTTGGCCTGTTTGCGGTCGACTTCCAGCTGCACTTGCGGCGCCTCGGCCAGGGCGCTTTCGCGCACGTTGGCCAGGATCGGGCTTTTTCCGGCGGCGTCGAGCAGTTCGGTACGTGCCGCCATCAAGGCTGCATGGCCTACACCGCCGCGGTCCTGCAGGCGGAACTCGAAACCGCTGGAGGTGCCCAGGCCATCCACGGGAGGCGGCAGGACCGCATAGGCGATCGCGTCCTTGAGCTCGCTGAAGGCCATGTTGGCGCGGTCGGCAATCGAGGCGGCGGAGTCATCGCTGCCGCGTTGCGACCAATCCTTGAGCGTGGTAAACGCCAACGCCGCGTTTTGCCCGGAACCGGAGAAGCTGAAACCCATGATCATGGTGGTGTCGCCCACCCCAGGCTCGCCGGCGTTATGCGCTTCGATCTGTTCGGCCACCTGCAGCGTGCGGTTCTTGCTCGCGCCGGGCGGCAGCTGGATGTCGGTGATGGTGTAGCCCTGGTCTTCCACCGGCAGGAACGAGGAGGGCAGGCGGCTGAACATCAGCCCCAGGCCCACCAACAGCACCAGGTAGATCAGCAGGTAACGGCCGCTGCGCTTGAGGGCATAGGCGACCCAGCCTTCGTAACGGTCGGTGAGCTGCTCGAAGCGCTTGTTGAACCAGCCAAAGAACCCGCCCTTGGCATGGTGCTCGCCCTTGGCAATCGGCTTGAGCAGCGTGGCGCACAGGGCTGGGGTCAAGGTCAAGGCGAGGAAGGCCGAGAACAGGATCGAGGTGGCCATCGACAGCGAGAACTGCTGGTAGATCACCCCCACCGAGCCGGCCATGAACGCCATCGGCAGGAATACCGCGACCAGCACCAGGGTAATGCCGACGATGGCGCCGGTGATCTGGCCCATGGCTTTCTTCGTCGCGTCCTTGGGCGACAGCCCCTCGGTGACCATGATCCGTTCGACGTTCTCCACCACCACGATGGCGTCATCCACCAGGATGCCGATGGCCAACACCATGCCGAACATGGTCAGCACGTTGATCGAGAAGCCCAGCAACAGCATGGTGGCGAAGGTGCCCATCAGCGCGATCGGCACCACCAGCGTCGGGATCAGGGTGTAGCGCACGTTCTGCAGGAACAGGAACATCACCGCGAACACCAGGGCCATGGCTTCGAGAAGGGTGTAGACCACCTTGGTGATCGAGACCTTGACGAACGGCGAGGTGTCGTACGGGATCTTGTACTCCACATTGGCCGGGAAGTAGCGCGACAGCTCGTCCATCTTCGCCCGTACCAGGGTCGCGGTGTTCAGCGCATTGGCCCCCGGCGCCAGTTGCACGCTGACGGCGGTGGACGGCTTGCCGTTCAGGCGTGTGGAGAACTGGTATTCCTGGCTGCCCACTTCTACCCGCGCCACATCGCCGATGCGCACGGTGGAGCCGTCCGGGTTGGCCTTGAGCACGATATCGGCGAATTCCGCCGGCGTGGACAGCTGGCCCTTGACCAGGATCGCGGCGGTGATTTCCTGGGTCCTGGTACCCGGCAAGTCACCGATACTGCCGGCCGAAACCTGGGCGTTCTGTGCGCTGATCGCCGCATTCACGTCGGCCGGCGTGAGGTTGAAGCCGATCAGTTTCTGCGGGTCGATCCAGATGCGCATGGCGCGTTCGGCACCGTACAGCTGGGCCTTGCCCACCCCGTCCAGGCGCTTGAGCTCGTTCATCACGTTGCGCGCCAGGTAATCGCTGAGCGCCACGTCGTCGAGCTTGCCGTCGCTGGAGGTGAGGGTCACCAGCAGCAGGAAGCCGGCGGAGACTTTCTCCACCTGCAAACCCTGCTGGGTCACGGCCTGGGGCAGGCGCGGCTCCACCGCCTTGAGGCGGTTTTGCACATCGACCTGGGCCATTTCCGGGTGGGTGCCGGGCTGGAACGTGGCGGTAATCGTTGCCGAGCCGAGGCTGCTCTGGGATTCGAAATACAGCAGGTGATCGGCGCCGTTGAGCTCCTGCTCGATCAGGCTGACCACGCTTTCATCCAGGGTCTGGGCCGAGGCGCCCGGGTACACCGCGTAGATTTCCACCTTCGGCGGCGCGACGTTGGGGTACTGGGCCACCGGCAACTGCGGGATGGCCAGCAAGCCGGCCAGCAGGATAAACAGGGCGACCACCCAGGCGAAGATCGGGCGGTCAATAAAGAACTGCGGCATTGTCAAAGATCCTTATTGGCCGGAAGCCTGGGCAACGGGTGTGGGGCTGTCATCGACCTCGACTTTTTCACCGGGGCGCGCGTGCTGCAGGCCTTCGACGACGATACGGTCGCCGGGCTTGAGGCCATGGCTGACCACCCAGCGGTCGTCGATCACCGCACCCAGTTCCACCGGCTGCTGGCTGACGGTCTGCTCGGCGTCGAGCAGCAGCACCATGGGGATGCCGGCGCTGTCGCGGGTGATGGCGCGTTGCGGCACGCTGATGCCTTGTTTGTCGACGGCTTGCTCCAGGCGTACCCGCACGAAGCTGCCGGGCAACAGGTCGAGGTCCGGGTTGGGGAACTCGCTGCGCAGGATGATCTGCCCGGTGCCCGGGTCGACGCTGATCTCGGCGAACAGCAACTTGCCCGGCAGCGGGTAGAGGCTGCCGTCGTCCTGGATCAACGTGGCCTTGGCCTGGTCCTGGCCGACCTGCTTCAAGCTGCCGGCGCGGAAGGCGCGGCGCAGGTCGTTGAGCTCGCGGGTGGACTGGGTGAGGTCGGCGTGGATCGGGTCCAGTTGCTGGATGATCGCCAGGGGCGTGGCTTCGTTCTGGCCTACCAGTGCCCCTTCGGTCACCAGGGCGCGGCCGATGCGTCCGGAAATCGGCGCGGTCACGGTGGCATAGCCCAGGTTCAACCTGGCGCGCTCGACGGCGGCCTTGTTGGCGGCGACTTCGGCGTTGGTCTGGCGCAGGTTGGCGCGGGCGTTGTCGTAGTCCTGGCCGCTGATGGCATTGCCTTCCACCAGTTGGCTGTAGCGCTGCTCCTGCAGGCGCGCCTGGAACGCATTGGCCTCGGCCTTGCTCAGGTTGGCCTGGGCGCTGTCCAGGTCAGCCTTGAACGGTGCCGGATCGATGCGAAACAACACGTCGCCCTGTTTGACGTCATGGCCTTCCTTGAAGACCCGTTGCATCACCACCCCGGCCACCCGTGCGCGCACTTCGGCAATGCGTGGCGCGGCGATGCGTCCGCTCAATTCGCTGGTGATGGAGAGGGGCTTGGCCTCAAGGGTTTCGATGCGCACTTTGGCCAGGGGCATTTGCGGCGCTTCGTCGGCCGATTGGTCACAGGCACTCAGGGCCAGCATCAGGGCCAACAGGCAAAATGGCGCAAACAGATTCTTCGACATGCTCTTATCCCAATATTGACTGGCGCATCCTAAGGGCACCGGCGCTGTGGTGCTGTGAAGCTATGTAGGTCGTCTGTGAAGAAATGTAAGGTGCGGCGCGCGGGGCGCCGAGGGCGTATATCCTTGCACAATCCTGCAACACACCAACAAACCGCATTATTTGGAAACACCATGCCCAACATCCTCCTGGTGGAAGACGACGCCGCACTCTCCGAGCTGATTGCCAGCTACCTGGAACGCAACGGCTACCACGTCAGTGTGCTCAGCCGTGGCGACCACGTCCGTGAGCGCGCGCGCCTCGACCCGCCGGACCTGGTGATCCTCGACCTGATGCTGCCCGGCCTCGACGGTCTGCAAGTGTGCCGCCTGCTGCGCGCCGACTCGGCGGGCCTGCCGATCCTGATGCTCACCGCCCGCGACGACAGCCACGACCAGGTGCTGGGCCTGGAAATGGGCGCCGACGACTACGTGACCAAACCCTGCGAGCCGCGTGTGCTGCTGGCGCGGGTGCGCACCTTGCTGCGGCGCAGCAGTTTGTCCGAGCCCCAGGTGGCCAATGACCAGATCCTGATGGGCAACCTGTGCATCGACCTGTCGGAACGCACGGTGACCTGGCGCGAACAGGCGGTGGAGTTGTCCAGCGGCGAATACAACCTGCTGGTGGTGCTGGCCCGGCATGCCGGCGAAGTGCTCAGCCGCGACCAGATCCTGCAACGGCTGCGCGGTATCGAGTTCAACGGCACCGACCGTTCGGTGGACGTGGCCATTTCCAAGCTGCGCCGCAAGTTCGACGACCACGCCGGTGAAGCGCGCAAGATCAAGACCGTGTGGGGCAAGGGCTACCTGTTCAGCCGTTCCGAGTGGGAATGCTGATCGATGTTTCGTGTGCTGCTACGTCTTTACCTGATCACCATCGTCACCTACAGCGCGGCGATCTTCCTGATTCCCAAGCTGGTGATCCAACTGTTCGAACACCGCTACCTGGACTACAACGTCGAGCAGTCACGGGGCATGCAGAAGCTGATCGTCAAGCAGTACCTGCGCGCGCCGGTGGAGCGCTGGTCCCAGGTGACCGAGCAACTGGGCAGTGACTTCGCGCCCCTCAAAGTGCAATTGCTGTTGCGCCAGGACGCGAGCTACACCACGCAGGAAGCCAAACTGCTGGAGCAGGGCAACCCCGTGATTCACCTGGGGGAGTTTGGCTGGATGGAGGACATCAGCTCGCCGCTCAACGAGCAGTTCGTGGTCAAGCTGACCATTCCGCCAGACCCGCTGGACATGAACCTGTTGTACTGGTCGATGAACGTGCTGATCGGTGCGGCGTTGCTGGCCTGCCTGCTGTTCTGGCTGCGTCCGCACTGGCGCGATCTCGAACGCCTGAAAAGTACCGCCACGCAACTGGGCAAGGGCAACCTGGCCGAGCGCACGCACATTCCGCCCAGCTCCAATATCGGCAGCCTGGCGTCGGTGTTCGACACCATGGCCGACGACATCGAACACCTGCTCAACCAGCAACGCGACCTGCTCAACGCGGTCTCCCACGAACTGCGCACACCCCTTACACGCCTGGATTTCGGCCTGGCCCTGGCGCTGTCGGAGGACTTGCCGGAGGCCAGTCGCGAGCGCCTGCATGGCCTGGTTGCGCATATTCGCGAGCTGGATGAATTGGTGCTGGAGTTGCTGTCCTACAGTCGCCTGCAAAACCCGACGCAATTGCCCGAGCGTGTGGAGGTGGTGCTCGATGAATTTATCGACAGCGTGTTGGGCAGCGTCGATGACGAGCTGGAAAACCCCGAGATCGTCATCGATGTGGCACTCGACTGCGCTGTGGAACGCTTCAGCCTCGACCCGCGCCTCACCGCCCGTGCCTTGCAGAACCTGTTGCGCAATGCCACGCGTTACTGCGACAAGCGCATTCAGGTGGGCGTCAAGGTCTGCGCCAAAGGCTGTGAAATCTGGGTGGATGACGATGGCATCGGCATTCCGCTGGACCAGCGCGAGCGTATCTTCGAGCCCTTTTACCGCCTCGACCGCAGCCGCGACCGCTCCACCGGTGGCTTTGGCCTGGGCCTGGCCATCAGCCGGCGAGCCCTCGAGGCCCAAGGTGGCACCCTGACCGCACTGGCCTCGCCGTTGGGCGGCGCACGGTTCCGGGTGTGGTTGCCCACGGCTGCCGATTAGAAAATCTCCCGGGGAAGGCGCACACTGTGCCCCCGCTTTACCCGAGGAGAGATTGGCAATGACTGGTGTCCACACGTCTGCTCAACAAGGTTTCTCTACCCAGGCCGTCACTTACGCCCAAGGCCGGCCGAATTATCCCAGGCAGCTCACCGGTTGGCTCACGGATGTGCTCGGCGTCGATGGGCACTCACGGGTGATCGACCTGGGCGCCGGCACCGGCAAGTTCACGCGCCTGCTCAGCACCCTGGCGCCGACGTTGATCGCCGTCGAACCGGTGCAGGCCATGGGTGCGCAGTTGACCCGGCTGTTGCCGGATGTGCGCCTGGTCAACGGCACCGCCGAAGCCATCCCCCTGGAAACCGCCAGCGCCGACGCGGTGGTCTGCGCGCAAGCCTTTCACTGGTTCTCCACCCAGGCCGCGCTGGCGGAAATCCACCGCGTGCTCAAGCCCGAAGGGCGCCTCGGGCTGGTGTGGAATGTGCGCGATGAGTCGGTGGACTGGGTGGCGGCGATCACTGCGATCATCACGCCCTACGAGGGTGACACCCCGCGTTTTCACTCCGGACGCTGGCGTGAAGCCTTCGACGGCAAGTACTTTTCAGTCCCCGAAATGACCTGTTTCCCCTATAGCCACGTCGGCAGCCCACAGGAAGTGATCATGGATCGCTTCCTCTCCGTGAGCTTTATTGCTGCGTTGCCCGAGGCTGAAAAAGCCCTCGTGACCGAGCAGTTGCGTGGCTTGATCGCCAGCCATCCAGCCCTGAAGGGCCGCGACACGGTGGCGTTTCCTTATCAGACCCAGGCGTATGTCTGTCGTCGACTGCCATAAAAGGCATAAAGTCAGATCATATTGATATAAGTCGTTATAAGAAAAATCGCTATCCTGCGGCCAGAAATTTATAAGGCCGCGGGTAGCGTTGATGGAAGTGGGTAACTTTGGTTTTGTAATTGCGGGCCTGATCGTTGGTTTTATCGTCGGCATGACCGGTGTCGGCGGGGGCTCCTTGATGACCCCGATCCTGTTGTGGTTCGGCATCAACCCGGCCACGGCCGTGGGCACTGATCTGCTGTACGCGGCCATCACCAAATCCGGTGGCGTGCTGGTCCACAGCAAGAACAAGAACATCGACTGGACCATCACCGGCTGGCTGACCCTGGGCAGCGTGCCTGCGGTGTTGCTGACCCTGTGGTTCCTCGCCAGCCTGCACACCGACCCCAGCGCCATGAACGCGGTGATCAAGCAGGCCCTCGGCGTGGTGCTGCTGCTGACCGCCCTGGCGATCCTGTTCAAGCAACGCCTGCTGGCGTTCGCCCAGCGCCACGCCGGCGATCACTACCATATGAACCCGCGCAACCTGAATGCCCTGACCGTGGTGACCGGTGCGGTGCTGGGGACCATGGTTGCGCTCACCTCCATCGGCGCCGGCGCCCTCGGTACGGTCGCGCTGTTTATCCTCTATCCGTTCCTGGCCACGCGCCGCCTGGTCGGCACCGAGATCGCCCACGCCGTGCCCCTGACCCTGGTGGCGGGCCTGGGCCATGCCGGCATGGGCAATATGGACTGGCACCTGCTGGGCTTCCTGCTGATGGGGTCGCTGCCGGGCATTTACTTCGGCAGCCACATGACCGGCAAGGTCCCGGACGGCGTATTGCGCCCGTGCCTGGCGATCATGTTGATGACCATCGGCTACAAATTGGCCTTTTGAGGCGCACACGGGATTCAACTACACAGGCAGGGGCCAAATGTGGGAGGGGGCTTGCTCCCGATAGCGGTGGATCAGTCAACTGATGAGGCGACTGACAAACCGCCATCGGGAGCAAGCCCCCTCCCACATTTTGACTGTGACCAACCTTGACTCAGGCTTTCGCCGGGCCATTGCCGATCTGCCACACAAACGGCGGCTCGGTGCCATTGATCACCCAGTCCCCCACGATCCGCGCCTTGTAGATCACCGGGTTGTGCGACGACACGGTCCGCGCATTGCGCCAATGGCGGTCGAGGGACTTGCCCTGGCGCACATCCGAGGCCCCCAGTGCGTTGAACAACTCACTGGTGGCGCGCTGGATCAGCTCCGACACCACCACCTGCGCTGTGGCCGACTCGATTTCGGCGGCCACGTTGGCTTCGCGCTCGCCCCCCTCATCCCCACCGAAACGCGCCAGGTACGCCCGCTGTGCCGGTACCGCAGCCCTCAGCGCGCTGGCTTCGGCGGCGTAGACCAGGGCGGCGACTTCGCCCACCACCTGCTGGATCTGGGCATCCTGGCTGACGTGCTGGGCATTGCCATGGCTGTAGATGCGCTTGCGGCTGCGCACCTGGTGGGCCACATCGCGCAACGCGGCGCGGCCGATACCGGCGAGGCTGGCCAGCAGGACAAGTTGGTAGAACGCGGTCTGGTATTTGAAGCGGGTCGCGAAGTCGATGACGTTTTCCGCCTCCACCACCGCATCGGTGAAGCGCGAGGTGCCGCTGCCGGTGGTGCGCTGGCCAAAGCCATCCCAGTCATCGCTGTGTTCCACGCCGGGCTGGCGCGCGCGGGTGGCGGCGATCACATCGCCGCCGGTGTCGCTGCGCTGGGCGTACACGTCGATCCAGTCGGAGAAAATACTGCCGGTGCTGTAGAACTTTTCACCGTTGAGTTTCCACTGCTCGCCGTCCGGGCTGACCTTGGTGACAACGTCGCCAATGGCCACGGTGCCGATTTCGGTCCAGGCGCAGCCGACGATGTCGCCGTCGACAAAGCGTTTGAACCACAGGTCGCGGCCGGCACTGGGCGGCGCATTCAGGCGGTCTTCGGCAAAGGCGAAATGCCCGCGCAGGGCCTGGGGCACGTTGGAGTCGGCCTCGGCCAGTTCGATCAGCAGTTCGAACAACTGCGGCAGCGAAGCACCGCCACCGCCATATTCCACCGGCACCCGCACCGCGCCGAAGCCGGCTTCCTTGAGCCACTGGATCGGCTCGTGGGGCAGGGCGCGGGTTTGTTCGCGCTCCACTGCGCCAGCGGCGATGCGCTGGAAAATCGGGCGAAAGCGCGCCGCCAGCGTGGGGTAGTCGACGCCGACAGACAACGGGTTGATAACGTGGTGTTCGGTCATGAGCAAGGCTCCGGGGCAGTGATCGGTGCAGGGAGTGATTGCACAGTCCGTGCCGGGTGCCAGGGCCAATGTTTACGGGGGATGCATGCGGTTTACTGTTGCCCTGGCAACAGCAAATCGACAAACCGTCGCAATCCCTGACATCGGCATTCAACGCCTCCCAGCCCTGAATACATGCCGCACCCCTTGTGGCGCGGGCGTTTGCCTCCGCCTGGCACGCTTGCTGCTCCACACCTCGGTACATTCCTTTATGCGAGGTACCGTTCGATGAGTCAGCAAGCCGTGAAATTTGCCTATTGGGTGCCCAACGTCAGCGGTGGGCTGGTGGTCAGCAAGATCGAACAACGCACCCACTGGGGCATCGACTACAACCGCAAACTGGCGCAATTGGCCGAGGAAGCCGGCTTCGAATACGGCCTGACCCAGATCCGCTTCACCGCCGGCTACGGCGCGGAAAACCAGCATGAGTCCGTGGCGTTCAGCCACGCCTTGCTGGCCGCGACCACCAAGCTCAAGGTTATCGCCGCGATCCTGCCCGGCCCGTGGCAACCGGCGCTGGCGGCCAAGCAACTGGCGACCATCGACCAGCTCACCAATGGCCGCATTGCGGTGAACATCGTCAGTGGCTGGTTCAAGGGCGAGTTCCAGGCCATCGGCGAACACTGGCTGGAGCACGACGAGCGCTATCGCCGTTCCGAAGAATTCATCCGCGCCCTCAAAGGCATCTGGACCCAGGACGACTTTACTTTCAAGGGCGACTTCTACCGTTTCAACAACTACACCCTCAAGCCCAAGCCCCTGGGCCAGCCGGAAGTGTTCCAGGGCGGCAGTTCGCGAGCCGCGCGAGACATGGCGGCGCGCGTGTCGGACTGGTACTTCACCAACGGCAACACCCCGGAAGGCATCAAGGCCCAGGTCGATGACATTCGCGCCAAGGCTGCCGCGAACAACCATTCGGTCAAGGTCGGCGTGAATGCGTTCATCATCGCCCGCGACACCGAGGAAGAAGCCCGCGCCGTGCTCGCAGAGATCATCGACAAGGCCGACCCGGAGGCCGTGAATGCCTTTGGCGACGCGGCCAGGCAGGCCGGCAAGGCATCACCCGAAGGCGAGGGCAACTGGGCCAAGTCCAGCTTTGAAGACCTGGTGCAGTACAACGATGGCTTCAAGACCAACCTGATCGGCACCCCGCAGCAGATTGCCGAGCGCATCGTCGCGCTCAAGGCGGTGGGCGTGGACCTGGTGCTGGCGGGCTTCCTGCACTTCCAGGAAGAAGTGGAGTACTTCGGCAAGCGCGTGTTGCCGCTGGTGCGCGAGCTGGAAGCCAAGGCCGGGATCAAGCAGGTGGCCTGACCAAGGTTTTCTCCAGGCGCAGGGCCGGGGTGTGGTCTGCGTAGTAATCGTTGACCTGGGCGAAACGCCGGTAGCCGTTGCGTTCATACAGCGCCAGGGCGCGGGGGTTGTCGGTGCGTACCTCCAGGCGCAGGTGGGTGCAACCGTGCGTCACCGCGCAGGCCTCGACATGGCTGAGCAACTGCTTGCCCAGCCCGAGGCTGCGTGCGTGCTCGGCAATGGCGATGGAATACAGGCGCGCGAACACGCTGCCACGACGAAACAGCACCAGCGCATAACCGAGCAACTGCCCGTCCTGTTCCGCCACCAGCAACTGGCCGTGGGCGCGGCTGATCATCCAGTGAAAACTGCGCGATGAGAGCCGGTCGGTGGTGAAACACGGGTGCTCCAATGCGACTAATGCCGGTATATCGCCGGGTAATGCAATGCGAGAGAAAAGAGCCATATAACCGCCGTAAAAGTTGCGTAACGAAACGGGACTTCCCTAAAAGATCGTGCTTAATAGAAAAGGTCGAGTTCTCTAAAGCGGATCAAATATTATGTCGGCGGTACAAGGTCATTGGCGTGAAGTATCCGAGCAAATCGTCGCGGCGACAATAACATCGAAGGGCTTTTTTTCTGCGCCGCCTCGAAGTAACAGTCAAGTGGTGATCATTGTTGAACGCAAGGAAGATTGGGCCTCCTACTTTCCCAGCGAAGACATCGTCACCGCCCAGGAGTACCTGGAGCAAACCCGGCAGAACGAGTCAGGCAAGCGGGTGCAGGTGATTAACCTGTGCCGCAGCTACAAGTACCTGGGGCACGGCTACTACTGCTCGTTGCTGGCCGAAGCGCGCGGACACAAGGTGATTCCTTCGGTGCGCACCATCAGTGAGCTGACTAAAAAGTCGCTGTACGGCCTGGCGCTGGATGACTTGGATAAAACCCTTGATAAAGCCTTGAGTCATCACCTCTACAGTAATACCGAAGGGTTTACCCTGACACTTTACTTCGGCAGGACCAATATAGAACCGTTGCAGGAATTGGCCCGTCAGTTGTTTGAAACATTCCCATGTCCGATATTGTTAGTTGAGTTCAGAAAACATAACGGTTGGCATATCGTAGGGGTCAAGTCCGGCGTATTGCACAAGTTACGAGACGACCAGGAAGATCAATTCACCCACGCCCTCGATAACTTCAGCCGCAAGATCTGGCGCCAACCTCGTTCGCGGCGCCTGGCCCGTTACGACCTGGCGATCCTGCACGATCCACAGGAGCAGTTGCCACCGTCCAACGCCCGTGCCTTGGAGAATTTCATCCGCGTGGGCAAGGGACTGGGCATCGATGTGGAGCTGATCGAGCGCAAGGACTACGCGCGCCTGGCCGAATACGACGCCTTGCTGATCCGCGAGACCACCAGTGTCGACAACCATACCTACCGCTTTGCCAAAAAAGCCGAAAGCGAAGGCCTGGTGGTGATGGACGACCCGGCATCGATCCTGCGTTGTACCAACAAGGTCTACCTTACCGACCTGCTCAACAGCCATCAGTTAGGTATGCCTGCCACCGAGATTCTCTACAAGGAACGACCGCAGGACTTCGAGCGGGTCGGCGAGCGCCTCGGGTTTCCGCTGGTGTTGAAGATTCCCGACGGGTGTTTCTCCCGTGGCGTGATCAAGGTCGAAAGCCAGGAAGCCTTGCTCAAGGCCACTGCCGAGTTGTTCGAGCATTCGGTGCTGCTGCTGGCCCAGGAATTCTTTTACACCGAGTACGACTGGCGCATCGGCGTACTCAACCGCAAGCCGATCTTCGCCTGCCAATACTTCATGTCCAAGGGCCATTGGCAGATCTATAACCACAAGGCCATCGGCCAGGCCATCAACGGCGAATGCCGCACCCTGGCCGTGCATGAAGCGCCCAGGGCGGTGGTGGAACTGGCGGTGAAGACCGCCAACCTGATCGGCGACGGCCTCTACGGTGTGGACCTCAAGCAGTCCGGCGACAAGGTGGTGGTGATTGAGGTCAACGACAACCCCAACCTGGATGCCGGCATCGAAGACGCCTACTTGCAGGACGACCTGTACAGCCTGGTGCTGGAAGAGTTTGTGCGGCGCCTGGAGTTGAAACGCCAGGGCCAGGTCTGGTGAGTGGCTGAGTGCATGCCACAGGTGTTTAAAGTCGCGCCGCGTAGCCAACCGCGCAAATCCGTAGCAACTGCCTCGCCGGGGCTCGACAGCTGCTACGGATTTGCGCGGTGTTGCATAAGGCGGTATCTACGGCGGTGGGTGAATCAAGGGCGGGTTTGCAGGGTAAGGACTTCAAAGCCATCCGCCGTCACTGCCACCGTATGTTCCCACTGCGCCGACAGGCTGTTGTCCTTGGTCACCACCGTCCAGCCGTCTTTCAGGCTGCGCACCTTGGCGCCGCCCTGGTTGAGCATCGGTTCGATGGTGAACACCATGCCTTCACGCAGTTCCAGCCCGGTGCCAGGGCGGCCGAAGTGCAGGATCTGCGGCTCTTCATGCATCTGCTTGCCGATGCCATGGCCGCAGTATTCACGCACCACGCTGTAGCCATTGGCCTGTGCATGGCTCTGGATCGCATGGCCGATATCCCCCAGGCGTGCGCCGGGCTTGACCTGGCGGATCCCGGCCCACATGGCCTCGAATGTCATATCCACCAGGCGCCGCGCCTTGGGCGCGACGGTGCCGATCATGTACATCTTGCTGGAGTCGGCGATAAAGCCGCCTTTTTCCAGGGTGATGTCGATGTTGACGATGTCGCCCTCCTTGAGGATTTCCTTGGCGCTGGGCATGCCATGGCACACCACTTCGTTGATCGAGGTGTTGATGGAGAAGGGGTAGTCGTATTGCCCGAGGCTGGCAGGGCGGGCTTTCAATTCGTTGCGGATAAAGGCTTCGACGGTGCTGTCCAGTTCCAGGGTGGAACGGCCGGCGGCGACAAACCCGTCGAGCATGTCGAACACTTGGGCCAGCAGGCGTCCGGACTCGCGCATCACAGCCAGTTGGGCGGCGGTCTTGATCATCAGCTGCGCCCCCGGATCAGGTCGGGCTTGTCCAGCAACAGTTTGTTGATCAGCTCGTGGTAGGGCAGGCTGGGATTGAGTTCGGCGAGCAGGCCGACCTTGATCCAGAACTCGGCCTGGGCGTTGATGGAACGGTCCATGGCCGCACTGGCCAGACGCAGTTGTTCGTGCAGTTGGTCGCTGATCTTGACGATGCCCATGAGGTTCACTGTAGTGGTTGTATATACGAATCGTATATGTTTCGTATGTCGTCAGTAAACATGATGTTGACTTGATCCGGATGGCCGGTTAATTTCCAGGCATGACCTACCCAGCCTTCCGCAGCCAGCCAAGCATTATTACCGCCATTCCTCATTTGGCGGGATAGCACACGGCTGCACCCCAACCCGCCTTAGAGGCGGGTTTTGTTTGTTCCGTCTCCAGGGCCTTTAAAAACCAGGAGACACCCCATGAGCACGTGCCCCGCCCCGTCTACCGCTGATACGGCATTGCTTGAACACTATGTGAAAAAGATCCTCGCCGCGCCGGTCTATGACCTCGCGGTGCGTACGCCCCTGCAAGCCGCACCGGCACTCTCGGCAATGCTCGGCAACCAGGTGCTGCTCAAGCGTGAAGACCTGCAACCGACCTTTTCCTTCAAGATTCGCGGCGCCTACAACAAGCTGGTGCAGCTTACCGGCGCGCAGAAAGCGCGCGGTGTGGTGACGGCGTCGGCGGGTAACCATGCGCAAGGCGTGGCACTGGCGGCGAAGACGCTGGGGCTCCAGGCGCGGATCGTGATGCCGTGCAGTACGCCGGAATTGAAGGTGCTGGGCGTGCGCTCCCGGGGCGCCGAAGCGGTGCTGCACGGCGAGAGCTTCCCGTTTGCCCTGGCCCATGCGCTGCAACTGGCCGAGATGTCCGGCTGCACCTTCGTCTCGCCCTTCGATGACCCGGAGGTGATCGCCGGCCAGGGCACGGTGGCCATGGAAATCCTGCGCCAGCAACAAGGCCCGTTGGACGCGATCTTCGTGCCCGTGGGCGGCGGCGGCCTGATCGCCGGCATTGCGGCCTACGTCAAATACCTGCGGCCCGAAGTGCGCATCATCGGGGTCGAGCCCGAAGGCTCCAGTTGCCTGCTCGCCGCACTGCAGGCCGGGGAACGGGTGGTGTTGCCAAGTGTCGACGGGTTCGCCGATGGCACCGCAGTCGCGCAGATCGGCGCCTATGGCTTTGAGATCTGCCGCGATTGGGTCGACGAGGTGATCACCGTCAGCAATGACGAACTGTGCAGCGCAATGAAGTTGATCTATGACGATACGCGTTCCATCACCGAGCCTTCCGGTGCGTTGGCGGTGGCGGGGGTTCGCAAGTACGTGGCCAGTCGTGGGGTGAGTGGGCAGACCTTGGTCGCAGTTAATTCAGGCGCAAATATCAACTTTGATAGTTTGCGATATGTTGCTGAAAGAGTGGCGGCACAAGCTGCAGTTTAATTCGAAGCGTGGGGTTAAACGATTAATCGAAGCGGTTCGACGATGATTTAACTGGGGTGACCTAAGCTATATAAATTCCTACATTGCTTATGAAGAAAAGTTACAACAAAAACGGAATTTGCCGAGTAGGCTGGTAAAGGTAAGCGTCTTCCAGGGCTGGCGAGACGTGGCAGGCACGGGCCTGCAGACCTATAACAATCGATTGGCAGTCTCAAAAAAGGAGAGGTTGGCCATGCTTTCGGAATTAGAACTTCGCAGCATTATTGAAGGAAGTTTCCTGCCTAAACGGTGCGAATGCACCAAAGCCGAAGATGCTTCGCTGACGATCAAGGTCTATGACGACCGCGACCGTGACCGGGTGGATTTGGAGGTCAAAGGTATCAATGCTGACAAACTCGACAGCAGTCGAGCTATTTGCAACCTCATTACCGGGTTGCGTGAAGACCTCAAGCACAGCCATGCACCTGTCCAGCAGCGGGCTGGAGGGCGCGGTTACTACTGATCGTTGGTTATGAACGGTGGGCCTGGTAAATGCCAGGCCCAATGCTGTGTATGTTTGCCCATCAATTCTGGAAATCGCAGGCTTCGGACATCTTCCGGTAGCTCACGTCTTCCACTTTGCCCGCCTTGTCCAGGAACTTGATATCCGCATCAATGACTTTACAGTCGCCGGTTGGGGTTTCGTTCATGGCCAGGACCTTGGCAATGTTCATCGGCATGCCGTAATGATAAGGCACGGGGTTGACCGCCTGGGTTTGATCGTCAGCCTGGGCCAGGCCCGACACTGCCGCCAGCGCCAGGGCGCCGCCGAGCATTAAGGTGTGCAGTTTCATGGTGGTGCTCCGCAAGTGAGTGGAATTTCACTCTCGACTTGCGGGATTAACCATCGATTAATTTTGCCCTGGCTGACAAAACCTTCATCCAAGCTGCTGGCGATACGGCAGGTCCGGCCCGGTCTTGCCGCACGTCAGTGCCGCAGCGCGGATGGCAAAACCGAGCATGGCGTCGATCTGCACGCGGGTCAGTTGTTGCAGGCCTTGCACCGAGTCCAGCTGGTGCTCGGTCAGCCAGGCAATCAACGCGGCCTGGAAGGTATCCCCGGCACCCACGGTATCCGCCATCACCACGCGCTGTGCCGGTTGCGACCAGGTGCCATGCTGACGGCTGAACACACTGGCGCCATCGCCGCCACGGGTGAGGAACACCAGCTGGCAACGGTGTTGCAGCCAGCCCTGCAGCACGCTTTCCGGCGACTGGCCGGGGTAGAGCAGGTGCAGGTCTTCGTCGCTGACCTTGATCAGGTCGGCATGCTTGGCCAACTCGGCGACGCGGTCGCGCCACAGTTGGATATCCGGCTGCGGATTAAGGCGCACGTTGGGGTCGAGGCTGATCAGGCGCTTGCCGCTTTCGCGCTTGACCAGGCTCAGCAGGGTGTCGCCGATCGGTTGCACCACCAGGGAGAACGAACCGATATGCAGCCCGCGCACCTCATCGCCGAGGACCGGCAAATGCGCGACTTCCAGCAGTCGGTCGGCGCAGCCTTCACCACGGAAGTTGTACTGCGGTGAGCCATCGGCGCCCACGGCGACCATCGACAAGGTGGTCGGCGCGGCGAACTCCACCAGGAACCGCTCGCTGACGCCTTCATCCTTGAGCACCTGCAACAGGCGCCGTCCGAGGAAGTCGCTGGACAGGCCGCCGAACAACCCGGCCTCAATGCCCAGGCGGCGCAAACCCACCGCGACGTTGAACGGTGAACCACCGGCAATCGCCTTGTAAGTGACCTTGGAGGCCTGCCCGCTGGCATCTTCCTCGCTGAAAAAATCAAACAGCGCTTCACCACACACCAGATACATAGTCGTTCGCTCTTAAAGGGTTGCCACGTGCTGTTGATAGCGTTCGTAAGCCAGTTGATAGGCGCCGACATTGGCCGCCACCGGCAGGGTACGGCTGGCCGGGTCGACGCTCACGCATTTGTCGCACAGGCTGGCCAGGGACTCTCCGGACTGGCTCCACGCCGCCTGGATCGCCGCGCCCAGGGCGGCGGCTTCGCTTTGTTCGGTGCAGATCACTTCGGTGTTCATGATATCGGCGACCATCTGCCGCCACACCGGGCTTTTCGAGCCGCCGCCGATCAGGCGGATGCTCTGGCTTTGCAGGCCGGTGTGGCGTAGCAGATCGAGGCCGTAGCGCAGGCCGAAGGTGGTGCCTTCGACCACCGCGCGGCACAGGTTGGCACGGGTCAGGTTGGTCATGGTCAGCCCATGCAGGCTGCCGGTGGCGTGGGGCAGGGCGGGTACGCGTTCGCCATTGAGGAACGGCAGCATGCTGACGCCATCGGCGCCAATCGGGGCTTGCTCGACCAGTGCGTTGAAGGCGTTGAGGTCCAGCTCGAACAACTCGCGAATCACCCCGGTAGCGTTGGTCAGGTTCATGGTGCAGATCAACGGCAGCCAGCCGCCGCTGGACGAGCAGAAGGTTGCGACCGACGCCTGCGGGCTGACATTGGGCTGGTCGGCGAAGGCATACACGGTGCCGGACGAGCCCAGGCTCATGGTGATCACGCCGGGGGCGATATTGCCCGTGCCGATGGCACCCATCATGTTGTCGCCGCCGCCGCTGGACACCCTGGCATTGGGGTTGATGCCCAGGCGTTCGGCGATGGCCGGCAGGATCGTGCCTACGCTTTGATCGGCTTCGATCAATGTCGGCAGCGCAGCTTCGAGACGGCCGCTGGGGTCGATGTGCTTGAGCAGCGCCATATCCCAGGCGCGGGTGCGCACGTTGAAGTAACCGGTGCCCGAGGCATCGCCGTATTCCGCGACCGCGCGGCCGGTGAGCCAGTAGTTGAGGTAGTCGTGGGGCAGCAGCACATGGGCGATGCGCGCGAACACATCCGGGTGCTGCTCGCGGGTCCACAGCAGTTTCGACACGGTGTAGCCCGGCGCAATCGCCACGCCCAGGCGTTCCAGCGAGCCGCCTTCGCCGCCCAGGTAGGCCAGCAGGCGCTCGTTCTCCAGCGCGGTTTCGGTGTCGCACCACAGCTTGGCCGGGCGCAGCACCTGGCCGCTGTCATCCAGCAACACCAGGCCGTGCTGCTGGCCGGACACGCCGATGCCGAGGATGTCCTGGCCGTCCACGCCGGCCTGTTGCAAGGCGCGGTGGGTGGCTTCGGTAAAGGCGTCCAGCCATTCCTGGGTGTGCTGCTCGCGACGGCCATTGGCGCCGCTGATCAGGGTGTGCGCGGCGGCGCCCAGGCCCAGTACCTTGCCGCTGGACGCGTCGAGGACGATGGCCTTGGTGCCTTGGGTGCCGCAGTCGATGCCGAGGAACAGGTTTTGCTGGGTCATGAGGGTGTGCTCAGCGGTGTTATTTTTTTGGATTGGCAACCCGGTCCAGTGTGGGAGGGGGCTTGCTGTGGTGAGTGGGGCTTGTCCCCCGACGGGTTCACCACAGATTTGTAGGCTGCTTCGCAGCCTGGCGCGGGGCAAGCCCGCTCACCACAGCAAGCCCGCACCACAGCAAGCCCCCTCCCACATTTAAACCGGTTTCTTCAGGAGGTGCTTCAGGGTAGTGGTGACGCCGTTATCACGCAGGCTCCCATAGCACCGCTCGAACGCTGCCACAAACTCAGGCGAGTTGGGAATAGCCGTACCGAAAATCTCTTCCACTGCCAGCAACCGCTGGCTGATCAGTGCATCGTCACTCACCAGCCCCTGGCAGAACTCGGCGCGCGGATCGGGGATTGTGTAGCTCACGCCATTCTCATCCACACCCTTCAAATACAAGGCCCAGGCCGCGACGACCAGTGCTGCACGCTCGGTCTCACGGCCGTCGGCAATCAGGCGGTTGATGGTCGGCACGGTGAACTTGGGAAACTTCGACGAGCCATCCGAACACACCCGTTCCAACTGGTCGGCAATCGCCTGGTTGGAGAAGCGGTCCACCAGGGTCTGCTTGTAGTCGGTCAGGTCGATGCCCGGTACCGGCGCGAGGTTTGGCGTGACGTCGAGGTCCATGTAGGCGCGCATGTAGGCCACGAACAGCGGGTCGTTCATGGTCTCGTGCACAAACCGATAGCCCTTGAGAAAACCCAGGTAGGTCAGGGCCAGGTGGCTGCCGTTGAGCAAGCCGATCTTCATCTCTTCATAGGGTGTCACATCGTCGGTGAACTGCACGCCGACCTTTTCCCACGCCGGGCGACCGTTGACGAACTTGTCTTCCAGCACCCACTGCACAAAGGGTTCGCAGACCACCGGCCAGGCGTCGTCGATGCCGTGTTCATCGTGCAGTTGCAGGCGGTGGGCGGTGCTGGTCATCGGCGTGATGCGGTCGACCATGGCGTTCGGGAAGCTCACATGGGCCTTGATCCAGTCATGCAGCTCGGCATTGTGCAGGGCGGCGAACGCCAGCAGTGCCTTGCGCGTGACAGCGCCATTGTGGGGCAGGTTATCGCAGGACATCACGGTAAACGCCGGGATGCCGGCCGCGCGGCGCTGGGTCAATGCCGCGCAGATAAAGCCGAACACGGTTTTTGGCGACGACGGATGAGCCAGGTCGTGCTGGATCTGCGGCAAGTGGGCCATAAACTCGCCGTTGCTGTCGTCGATGCAGTAGCCGCCTTCGGTGATGGTCAGCGAGACGATGCGAATCTCGGGGCTGGCCAGTTTATCGATCAATGCCTGGGCGCTGTCTTCGGCCAGCAGCATGTCGCTGATCGAGCCGATCACGCGCACTTCGGTGTCGTCGGTGTCGCCCAGTTCGTACAGGGTGAACAGGTAGTCCTGGCCGGCCAGGTCATCGCGGGCCTTGCGGTCCTCGCTGCGCAGGCCAACGCCGCAGATGCTCCAGTCCAGGCCCTCGCCGGTATTCATCAGCGCATCGGTGTAATACGCCTGGTGCGCGCGATGGAAGCCGCCGACGCCGATATGGGCGATGCCCTGGCGTGTGTCGGCAAGCGTATAGGCTGGCAATTTCACTTCGGGCGCCAGCTGGGTGAGGTTCTGCTTATTCAGTTTCATCGATCAATACTCGCGAAATCAGGCGGCGGCGCGCAGTGGACGGGCCACAGCCACGCCGTCGGTGTCGAACAGATGGCAGTGCGCCGGGTCCAGGTGCAGGTGCAGCGTTTCGCCGTATTGGCTGGCCATGTCGCCGCGAATCCGCATGGTCAGCGGCTCGCCATTCGAGGTGATGACGTGGCAGAAGGTGTCGCTGCCCAGGCGCTCGCCGACGTCGGCGGTGACGGTCAGGGCGGTTTGCCCAGGCGCGGCAATTTCCAGGTGCTCCGGACGAATGCCCAGGGTCACCGCGCTGCCCACGCTCAGGCTGGCGCCGCTCAGCGGCAGGCTGATCAGAGTGCCGGCGTCCAGCTGCACCTCACAGCCTTGGCCGTCGACGCGGGTGACCTTGCCCTTGAGGAAGCCCATTTTCGGCGTGCCGAGAAAACCCGCCACAAACAGGTTGGCCGGCTGGTGGTACAGCTCCAGCGGCGAGCCGACCTGCTCGATACGCCCGCTGTTCAACACGACCACCTTGTCGGCCAGGGTCATGGCTTCAACCTGGTCATGGGTCACGTAGATCATGGTCGCTTGCAGCTCTTTGTGCAGGCGCGCCAGTTCCAGGCGCATCTGCACGCGCAGGGCGGCGTCGAGGTTGGACAACGGCTCGTCGAACAGGAAGATCTTCGGGTTGCGCACAATCGCCCGGCCGATCGCCACACGCTGGCGCTGGCCACCGGAGAGTTGCTTGGGCTTGCGCTCCAGCAGCGGGCCCAGTTCGAGGATGCGCGCCGCTTCGTTGACCTTGCTCTCCACCAGCTGCTTGTCGACGCCGGCCAGGTCCAGGGCAAATGACATGTTCTTGCGCACGCTCATGTGCGGGTACAGGGCATAGGTCTGGAACACCATCGCCAGGTCGCGCTTGGCCGGGGTGACTTCGGTGATGTCGCGGCCATCCAGTTCGATGGTGCCTTCGCTCACTTCTTCGAGGCCGGCGATCAGGCGCAGCAGGGTGGATTTACCGCAGCCCGAGGGGCCGACGAAGACCACGAATTCCTTGTCGTTCACTTCCAGGTCGATGCCCTTGATGATCGAGAAACCTTCGAAGCCTTTTTGCAGATTCTTGATTTTCAGGTTGGCCATGGGATGGGCCTCCTTTTTGAATTTTTATAGGAAACCGTTATTTCACGGCGCCGAAGGACAAACCGCGCACCAGCTGTTTCTGGCTGATCCAGCCAAAGATCAGGATCGGCGCGCAGGCCAGGGTCGAGACGGCAGACAATTTGGCCCAGAACAAGCCTTCGGGGCTGGAGTAGGAGGCGATCAGTGCGGTCAACGGCGCTGCGTTGGACGAGGTCAGGTTCAACGACCAGAAGGCTTCGTTCCAGCACAGGATCAGCGACAGCAGCACCGTGGAGGCCAGGCCGCCCTTGGCGATCGGCAGCAGCACCCGGACCATTTCCTGCCACAGCGTGGCGCCGTCCAGACGCGCGGCTTCGAGGATGTCCTTGGGGATGTCCTTGAAGTAGGTGTAAACCATCCAGACCACGATCGGCAGGTTGATCAGGGTGTAGATGATGATCAGCGCGATGCGCGTATCCAGCAGGCCAAAGCTCTTGGCCAGCAGGTAGATCGGCATCAGCACGCCCACCGGTGGCAGCATCTTGGTGGAGAGCATCCACAGCAGCGTGCTCTTGGTGCGTTTGGTTTCGTAGAACGCCATGGAGTAGGCGGCCGGCACCGAAATCAGCAGGCACAGGGCGGTGGCGCTGAATGAAATCAGCACCGAGTTCCAGGCATAGCTGAAGTAGTTGCTGCGTTCGTTGATGTGCAGGTAGTTCTCCAGGGTCGGCGTGAAGATGAACTGCGGCGGCGTGGCGAACGCGTCGATTTCGGTCTTGAAGCTGGTCAGCACCATCCAGAAGATCGGGAAGAAAATCAGGATCGCGATGGCCCAGGCCAGGGTGCCGAGCAACAGGCTTTGCAGGCGGCGGGATTGTTGAAGCGTCATGGCGCGGCCCTCAAGGCTTGTCAGTCAGGTTTTTGCCGATCATCCGCACCAGGATGATCGCCGCGATATTGGCGATGACCACGGCGATCAAGCCGCCGGCCGAGGCCATGCCCACGTCGAACTGCACCAATGCCTGGTTGTAGATCAGGTAGGCGAGGTTGGTCGAGGCGTAGCCGGGGCCACCGTTGGTGGTGGTGAAGATTTCGGCGAATACCGAGAGCAGGAAGATCGTTTCGATCATCACCACCACGGCAATCGGGCGGGCCAGGTGGGGCAGGGTCAGGTGCCAGAAAATCGCGATGGCGCCGGCACCGTCCAGGCGTGCGGCTTCCTTTTGTTCCTGGTCGAGGGACTGCATGGCGGTCATCAGCAGCAGGATGGCGAACGGCAGCCATTGCCACGAGACAATGATGATGATCGACAGCAACGGGTAGTGCGCCAGCCAGTCCACGGGCTCGGCGCCGAAGAACTTCCACACGGCGGCGAGAATCCCCGACACCGGGTGGAAAATCAGGTTCTTCCAGATCAGCGCACCGACGGTGGGCATGATGAAGAACGGCGAAATCAACAGCACCCGGACGATGCCACGCCCGAGGAACTCACTGGCCTCCAGCAGCGCACTGATCAACACGCCGAACACCACGCTGATCAGCAGCACGCTGCCCACCAGCAACAACGTATTGGTGGCGCCGGGCAGGAAACCCGAGTCAGTGATGAAGTAGGTGAAGTTCTCCAGCCCCACGAATTGGTTCTCGCCGGGGTAGAGCAGGTTGTAGCGAATCAGCGAAAAGTACAGGGTCATGCCCAGCGGCACGATCATCCACAGCAGCAGCAGGGCGACCGAGGGCGTGACGAGGAACCAGCCGGGGTTGGCCAGGCGGTTTTTGGCGGATGTATTCATGATAGTCAAGGCCAGTCAGGTACAGGTGCGTAAAACCCCTGTAGGAGCGAGCTTGCTCGCGAAGGTATTTCAGGCGCCTTGCGGCGTCGGATGTACCTTTTTCGCGAGCAAGCTCGCTCCTACAGGATCGGGGGTTACTTGGGGTAACCCGCCCGCTTCATTTCACGCTCGGTGGTGGTCTGCGCGGCGGTCAGTGCAGCATCGACCGTTTGCTGGCCGGTCAGCGCGCCGGAGAAGAACTTGCCGACCTGGGTCCCAATCGCCTGGAACTCAGGAATGGTCACCAACTGGATACCGATATACGGCACCGGCTTGAGGGTCGGTTTGGTCGGGTCGGCGACTTTCAGCGATTCCAGGGTCACCTTGGCGAACGGCGCGGCCTTCATGTACTCGTCGCTGTAGGTCGACTTGCGGGTACCTGGCGGCACGTTGGCAACGCCGTCGGTCTTGGCGACCAAGGCACCGTATTCCTTGGAGGTGGCCCAAGTGGTGAACACCTTGGCGGCATCCTTGGCCTTGGAGCTGGTCGGGATCGCCAGGCTCCAGGAGTACAGCCACGACGTGCCCTTGTCGGTTTTTTCGTGGGGGGCAAAGGTGAAGCCCACATGGTCGGCCACTTTGCTTTGGGTCTTGTCGGTGACGAACGAGCCGGCGACGCTGGCATCGACCCAGATCGCGCACTTGCCGCTGTTGAACAGCGCCAGGTTTTCGTTGAAACCGTTGCTGGAAGCACCCGGCGGGCCGGATTTCTTCATGTTGTCGACGTAGAAGTTCAGCGCGTCCTTCCATTCGGGGCCGTTGAATTCAGGCTGCCACTTCTCATCGAACCAGCGCGCACCGTAGCCGTTGGCCAGGGTGGTGATCAGCGCCATGTTCTCGCCCCAACCGGCTTTGCCGCGCAGGCACAGGCCGTATTGCTCTTTGCTCTTGTCGGTGAGTTTGGCCGCGAATTCGCCGATCTGGCTCCAGGTCGGGTGCTCGGGCATGCTCAGCCCGGCGTCCTTGAACAGGTCGGTGCGGTAGTAGGTGATCGAGCTTTCCGCATAGAACGGCAGGGCGTACAGCGAACCCTTGACCGACAAACCGTCACGCACGGAAGGGAATACGTCGTCGAGGTCGTAGGACGCCGGCAGGTCCTTCATCGGTTCGAGCCAACCCTTGGCGCCCCAGAGTGCGGCTTCGTACATGCCGATGGTCAACACATCGAACTGCCCGCCCTGGGTGGCGATGTCAGTGGTCAGGCGTTGGCGCAGCACGTTTTCTTCCAGCACCACCCAGTTCAGCTTGATCTCCGGATGCTCGGCCTCGAAGGTTTTCGAGAGCTTCTGCATGCGGATCATGTCGCTGTTGTTGACGGTGGCAATGGTCAGGGTTTGCGCGCCAAGGCTGACGGCGCTGAGGGTCATACAGGTACAGGCAAGCAGAGCTTTTGCTGTGAACTTCATCGCGCACTCCATTTCCGCGCCCAGGGGCTACGGAAGGACAGTTATTGTTGTTGTGTCTTCCTACGGGGAGTCAGGAAGAGTGTGCGTTGATTACAGCCTTCAAACGGGGTTGTGACAAATCCTTGGGAGCACTTGGACTGATACTTTTTTGCACTCGTTAGGTAAACAGCTGAAACCATCAAGCGTGGTGTGTCGCGTATTCACGCGGCAGCAGCGAGGGGGCACCGTTGCATTGGCTTCCCTCGCTTCTTTCATCATGCTAATGGTTCAGCGGTCAAAGCGTGACGGATTCCTTGGGTGCTTTGGCGGGGCCGAAACGTACAGGTCGATAATCGACTGGAAGCGTGACATATACCGGTTTTTTCGTTGTTCCCATATTGGCCTCGACAAGAGTGCCCACGTCCTTTCTAACGGTAAAGACTCTGAATTTATTATGATAGATTTTATTCAGGTCATTTTCCGCGATCCACTCGATGTCTTCTTGCTTGAATTTCGGGTACTTTGTCCTGGCGCGCTTTAATAGCAGTTGATATTGCTCATTCAGATCTGTACCCGCCATCCATTCGGTCGTTACCGGACCTTCAAATCCCTTTACGGGGACGCCCGTTAGCTTATTCAACTCGTTAGCGAACGAACGAGTGCCGCCACTTGCGGAGAAGCAGGTCAATGTCCGGACATTGGCGTAGTCACGAATGTCTACGCCTCGATCCAGCAGCTTTTGATTAACCTCTGCGGCCGAATAGCGTGCGTCATTGTCACCGACGATTTTTATCGGATCGCCTGGGTTTTCTGGCTCAGGGGCGTGTCCGATAATATTGAGCCGGGGCTTTCCATCATAAGTATCGACAAATGTCTGGATTTCGCCATCAAGTGGCCTGACCGTTTCCATCGGGCCTCCCAGCCTGATTCGGCCATACAGGGCGTCGGTGACGGCTTGCGTTGTGTCAAGGCTGATTGGCCGGGTCAGGTCTCTAACCCGGGCAATATCAAATCTGCGCTGTGCCATCGCATTGATATCAAAGACACCGACGTTATATTTTGGTCCCGTGAATGCGTTGCCAAAATGGTTGAGTCCTTTGCCGACTTTGCCACTGTTCAGTGTTTTTTCCAGCCCGGCTTTCATTGATGTTTCTGAATTGAATGTCGCCAAACCATAGTTGGGATCGTAATAAAACCAGCTTTTTTTGCTGGCGTCGGCGGGGTCGACCCTAACCCCCGCGAGCATGCCATGATCTTTCGCGCCGATCAGCAAGGTCTTCGAAGTCTCGGCGTTACCCAGTGTTGTGCCAATATCCTTGTAGGGCGTGAGGACGCCTGAGGTCCCGGTTTGAAAGGTGCTTTGTCTGTCTACGTTAGCTTGCAACGCTGACAGCTCTGAGATGAATTTTGAACCGCCAGCGGACTTCGGGTTGGCCATGGCCATATGCACGTTATCGATCAACGTGTTTTCGGTGCCCTCCGAGAGCGCGAGCGCCATCGTATTGGACAGGGCAGCACATTCACCGTCTGAGCCTGGTTGTGTCAGGGCAAGATAATAGCCTTGGGACATTCCACGACTGGTTCCGCCCGCACCCTCTACTTCTCGATTGAACGTCTCAATGTTGATGCGGGAATCGGCAATGATGAGTCTTTCCCGTTGCCGAACCAGGCTTCCCACTTGTTCGGCGCTTAGCGGGGTGTCTGCAATCAGTTGTCTGATTCGGTCTTTGCCCATGTCGCTGCGGTAGCCCGGTATAGTTTCCGGTTTCAAGCTGTTGTAGCCGGCTTTAAAGGCTTGCTCATCTCTTAGCTGCGCGTTCATGAGGTTGATCTCGAACCTAGCGGGTATATCCGGATCGGGTTTGGCATCGGAAAAAAAGTCAAACAGGCCATTGACGTTGCGTTGGTTACTTTCGGGCACGAACCCTTTTAGCGCAGGCCCATCAGCCGCCATTGTCTTGGGGTTATAGGCATACCACTCGCCGTCCTGGAAAATGGCCGTGAATTTGACAAGTGCAGAGGTATCGCCGTTTCTCACCGTGCCATCAACCATGTCCGCAGTCGGGACAAACGCCTCTCCAATTGGCTTTGTATATTGGCCGCCCTGCATTCGGCTCACTGAGCTGAACGCCTTCTCGGCGCCGGTGGTAGTCAGGTCTTGGAGCACAATGCTTTCTGTTTCCTCGATCCCAAACCTTTCGACGAATTTCGCCGAGGCCTTGGCCGCCGCCCAGGCCGCGCCGGATTTGGCCACATTGCAGAGTTTGCCGACGCCCTCGGTAAATACGTAGATCGCGATATCAACGCCCAGGTCTTTTACCGCCTCCGCATATTCACCGTGGTAGACGTCCACGAGGCTCGAGCCTCCCGGTAAGAAGCGCAAACCTTTTTGGAAGTAGTCACTGAGCTCCAAACCGTTTTCAACAGCGTTGTTCAGCCCACGTTGCGTAGCGAGTGCAGCCGCCTTGTTCAAGTACACACTGTCAACCAGCACCTCGGCGAGGTGCTGTATTCTTGTTCCGTCATAGCTGGAAAGGTCAGTTTTGTCGTTCTCCGCATATAAGGGCCGCCTGCCGTGTGCAAAGTGATCCGGGTCGACGAGGCTGTTTTGATCAAGGCGTGTTATGAGGACCTTGGATTTGATATCCGGTTTTGGCTGGGCGTTGGTTTTAAACGCGGCTGTGTCGACGGTTTCTTCGGTGGTTTGGCCGTAAGGTGCTCTCTGTTCGATATTGGGGACCGGCACTATTTTTCCATAGGCTGGATAGATCGCGAACGTTCTGGACTGGTCCTTATGGGTGAACTGCATCAGGATGCCACTACCGGTGCCTTTCACTTGCAGGATTGTCGCAGAGCCATTGTTGACGATGTCTCGGTCCGCCAGCGGTAGCTGGCTGAACATGTTTTTGAACAGGGAAATGGTGTGGGTCCTGCGTAGGGCGAAGTCTTCTTCAAATGCCTGATTGAATTTCGCGTTGATGTCAGGCAACTCGGAGGCGCGCGCGCGAAGTGCATCGAAGTCGGGCCCCCTCGTTGACTCCCAGCGCCAACTTTCACCCAGGCGGCCAGCTTCATAGACGTCGACAATACTTGCCCGAGTATTGGAAAACATTCCAAACGGGCCAACCATTTCAGTGAGGTACGGACGCTCATAGTGGGTATCGGTACCCCATTTTTCCCTCAGCTCTGACAGGGCCATTTCCCTTCTGCTTGGTGGGTTGAAATTACTCAAGTAGTGCCTGGCACTGGAGATATCATCATTTTGTTTTTTGAGCTTCTCCTGGCTGCTGGCGAGCTGTTCAAGGGTGTATTCGTCCTTGTCATTTCTCACGATATGGCCATTCACGATGGCCCAATCCAACACCGGGTTCATCCGGGCGACAGAGTGCAGTTGGGATTCACGTTCGGAAATGGGGCTGATCCGGTGAAGGTTCATGACTCGCCCGAAGGTCATACCCGAGGCGGCACCGGGAGCATTCAGTTCGATCCGATTGACGGCGGTCATAAAGCTGACCCAATCGGTCGAGCCCAGCGTCACGGTCGATGGCACATCGTTAACCAGCAGATGGGGCGCAGCGCCCGTCATCAACAGGTGCGCGGCTACTGGCGCAAGGTTTGCCGGGATTTTTCGATTTGTGGTCAAGTGGTTGTTGAACAGCTCACGAATCTTGTCCGTGCCCAACCCCCAATTATCCTTATGCATCAGATCAAAGCCTGCGAGGCTATTGCGTGAGGTGCCGGCCTCGGGATCAAGCTCCAGTACCAAAGCGGTCAGCAGCCACTGCTTGAGACTGGTCGAAGTGACTGCACCTTTCATCTCGGTTTGCAGATTCGTGGCCAGTTCCAGGGCGCTGTCACTGGACAGCAGTTGGTCCAGTGCTTGTGCAGGGCTGCTGCTGAGCTTGGGCACTTGGGCACTCAGGTGGCTCAGGAGGTTGGGATGGGGGCTGATGGATTGTTTTACGAAGGTACTCACGGCCTCGCGTTGGGCCTTGCTCAGCGGGAGGGCCGAGGCCAGAAACCCACAGTTATTACCCAGTGTCGGCGCTTGCGGCAGGGGAGTCTGCAGAGCCTGTAACAGGTTGTCGACCTGCGCTGCCGACTTCGCCTCGTACCAGCCCTGATCCGTGAGGAATTTCTGCACGGTCGTCACGCCTTTAGGGCGGTGGGATGAGCCCGGATCGACAATGAAACGGGTGGTGTCGTCGTTGTCGATATTGCCGTGCTTGAGCTGACTGATCAGTGCATAGCGATCATTGCTATCCCCCAATGCGGTTTTTTGCTGGTTCAGCCAATTCACCATTTGTTCCGGGTGGTCCGGGTTCCTTGGGAACTTCTTCATGCTTTCCAGCTGCGTCATGCTGCGTTCGAATGCCTGGCTGCGGGGGTGCGTAGTGATGCCATAAAAACGGCCTACCCATTCCAGCGGTGCGTTAGTGGTGCTGGCGTCAGACAGCGTGATCGGCCTTCCAGGCGTCGCAAATACCCTGGCGGCGTTGAGCACCGGCGCCAGCACGTCGAAATGCTCGGGGTAGTTTTTCGCAAAGTCGGCGGCGCTGAAGCGCTGGTCAACGCCGTTGACTTTGCCGATCAGCGCCTCGCGATTGGGGTCAAAGCGCAAGGAAGTCAAATCAACCTTGTGTTTCTCCGCCCACTCGATGAAACCGCGCGCCTTGATGGCTTTGTCCAGGTAGCTGCGCCATTGGCCGAACAGGCTGGCGGCCGGGATCGGTCCGATCATCTTCATCGAGGCTTGGGTCGGGTTGTTTTTCACCTCGCGCATTGCGCGATGCGTAGCGACGGCCAGTGCGCTTTCGGCGCTGGCCAGGGCGTCTTGCGGGGACCGTGCGCCGCCCACTGTCGCGCTGGAGCTGGGCTCGACAGCCGCCGCCAGGGTTTCAAGTTTAGAGAGGGGCGCGGGCGCGTCGGCACGCTGTTGCCTGATGGTGTATTGGCGCTCACGTACACCTTTAGAGAAGTTGTCGCCCGTGCTGGGGTCAATGAGTGCCTTGAAGCCATTGTTACGGGTCATCTCGGTACTTCGATCAAGCAGCGATATCAGCGCGCGTTGACGCCAGTCGGCTTGTTGGCCGTTTTGTTGGCGAGGGATCTCTTCGTTGTAAAACCTCATGACCTCATACAGCGATGCAGAGGGTGGGGAGGGGTATCGAACAGGTAGCTCCACTCCAGCCGCCATCTGCCGGACTGCATCTGCAATTTCTGCCCAGACAACACCCCAGCCCGAAAGATCGTTCGGGACAAAGGGGGTATCCTTTCCATTTACCTTGCCTGTCAGCTCACCGGTGACGGGGTGGATACGAACGCTGCCGGGCTCAACGTTGTGCTCTTGTGCAAAGGTTGTAAAGGCACTGCCGGTCAGCCCATCCAGAAGGTTTTTGCGCACCTGGTTGAAGGTCGAATACTCCGGAATCTCTTTGAGCACCGGCGGGAATGCTTCGCCTTCGACTCGGGCTTGAGGGGCGAGCCTCATCACGGCCTGGCTGCACTGCTGCGCCAGGGTTCGATCGGCGTCCTGGACCTTTCGTGCCGCAGTTGAAGATGTGAACCTATCAAGGCGTTGCGTCAACTGATCCGGCGGTAAATTCATAAGCCGCTGACTGGCTTCGTTTTGTCGCTGTTTGACCGGGGCGTAAACGGTCGCGTAGTGCGGATCGGTGCTGCTGAAGGCGGGGAAGGTACCCTCGCGCAGCAATTGTCCGATGCTGAACACCGTGTCGTCGCTGCGTATGCCGCCCAGTTGCAGGCCGTAAAACGAGGCTATGTTGTAAGCCGATGCGTGTTCCCTATCGCGAAACATGACAACGCCTTGTTTCCCCGCGAGGACTTTTCTGGCTGCGCTCATCACTTGGGTCGACGCCGCTGCCCAGTCCGCGTCCCGATGCAGGTAGAGGTTGACCGGCACGTTGTCGCGCATTTCGGTCAGTTGTCCACTGGAGTCGATCATCAATCCGCGAACATCGATCTTCCTGGCCTCGGCAAACGATTTAAAGGGTTCCGAGTGCAGCGCCTCGGCAAGTTCGGCCCAGGCTTGGCCGAAGGTTGAGTCGGCCGGGATGATCACCTTGTCCTCGGCATCGCTGGAGTGACCTTTCTCGACGGCAAGCCGTTGGCGCATCAAGCTATTGGCCACACCTATGGCCAACTGCCGGTCACCGCTGTCGATCAAGGCATCGGTGAATTGGCGAACCGCCGCATTGCGCGTAGCGGAGGCCGGTTCAGGGGCTTGCAGATCTCGGCGTAAGCGCAACGGGGCAGGGCGAGTGTTCGAAGTGTGGGAGGCCGAACTGTCGAGTATTTCCTGAAGAAGTTGAGCGTAGGTTTTTTGCGCGTCGAGGGCGCTTGGCTGGTTCAGGTGTTGCTCCACCTGATTGCGCAGCGCTGTGTCCGTCAGTGGCTCATGACTGCTTTTAATCA
The DNA here is from genome assembly GCF_900067035.1 of Pseudomonas sp. 1 R 17. NCBI lineage: Bacteria > Pseudomonadati > Pseudomonadota > Gammaproteobacteria > Pseudomonadales > Pseudomonadaceae > Pseudomonas > Pseudomonas sp. 1 R 17. Next base: position 56,709 of record NZ_FKLB01000064.1, on the reverse strand, counting down.
ACTGGCTGATGCGCTCGGCTACGCTGGGGTATTCCTTTGTCACGGCGAATCTGAGCAATTGCTCGATACGTTTGCGGGCTGACGCCAGTCCATCACTCGATTGCGCGGACGCGGGGAACGTTTGAATATCCTGGAGGCGTTTATGAAAAAACTCGATGACTTTAGAGCTTACTGAGCCTATGGGGGGCGTGGACCGATTCATCTCGCTTGAAATCGTGGTGCTGACAGTGTGTGGCGGATTAAAGCTGATCATGGGACTGCCCCTTTACCGGCGTATTTATAAGAATGGCCTCTCGACAGATACAGAGAGGTACTTCAATACGTGGCCAAGGGACTGATGGGCGTTCCTGTGCAGGGCTGTGAGAACGTTGAGTGATTGTAAGTCTTTGCCTGGATTGGTCAGCGCAGGTTTTGTTGCGTGAAACGCTGCGCTGCCAAACGCCAGGCGTACGAGGGGGTCCTATCCCTGCGCGGCCAACCCGCCGATATACCCATGAGAATAGGGGGTCTTCGGTTTTACGATAAGCTTCTCCAACCATGTTGGGTCCAGCGGGTCAATGGATTTGCCTCCCTCCAAAATCTTCAGGTTTTCACGACTCCAGCGCTTCATGACTTCGCTCAATTTCTGTGTGTACTGGCTGGCTGGGCAGACGATATCTGCCCATGCATCGACAATCCAGGCATCCGCCCAAGCAGGTTCCGAGAAGTCTACTGTGCCTTGGGGGAGCGTGGAGGGACCTCCGACGACGGTGAACGCATGCGCATCTGAAGCTTTCCATTCGTAAGCGCTGCCACCGCTTTTTTCAATGATGTCCTTGGACAGCAAGGCCATTTCTCCACAGTTGCCAGCGCCGGCTTTCAAGATCAGGCTCGGGCGATTCAAGGCATGTTCCGGCACGGTTCTGCGTAACCATTCATTGGTCATGTTTGCCGCCTCTGCGCGTGCCTTGTCCGCTGTTGAGCGGATGATATTGCCGGGCCCCAGCCCGGTTGCCTTCATGGCGCGATCCACGCTGTTTTTTGCCTGGACTGCATAGAACTCGTTTTTTCGTCCTTGTGTCCAACCGGCGAAATCGCGGGGTGGGTTGACCCTGGCAACTTGGTTCGGCCGCAACGCTATATCCGGTTTGCCTATCGCCCTGGTCCGCTGCAACTGATAGATCACTTCGCGCTGTTGTTCGTGAGTAAGGCCTTTACACGATGCTTTTAGTTGATCGATGTCTTCTTTCAGGAAACCGGAACGCTCCAGCTCTTTAAAGGCTGAATCCAGTTTGGGCAACGCAATGAAGTTGGCATCAAAGGGCGCCTCATTGACAGCTTGACGAATACCGAACGCGCTTCGGTAACCTTCTACCAGCGGAAAATCCTGGGGCGTGCATTTATTGAACGTCAGCTCGCCGGTGGAGGCGTCATTCAGCTTGGTGTAATAAAACTCTGCGGTATCAGCCTCTATCACCAGGTATTTGGTTTTACTTGCGCCCCTCTCCACAATCACGCCTCGAAGTTCACGCTTGTCATTGCAGTCATCGCTGATTTTGTTGAGCTTGACCACCCGGGTTTCCTTCGCAAACGAATCACTGGCGTGTGCGCCGGAAAAACCAAAATTGGGATCGTGTTTCAGGCTGCCGCTGATCTGCGATTTGTAGACGATGGGTTTGTTCTGAGGCATCGGGACCAGTTGGGGGCCCATATCGCCATCGACCACCTTGTATCGACGTCGCTCGAAAATGACAACTTGGTCCCTTCTCAAAAAACCTGGCGTCGAGGGGAACAGGCGCTGGTGTTCAAGGGCTTGAAGATCCCGGCGCGATGTTTCGGCGACGATCTCTATTTCCTTGGAAAAGCACGTATCACTGGCCCCGCGCCTGACCCGGCCCAGTGCAACCGGAGGGGCTGGACAGGTCGCTTCAAAACCCTCCAGGGGCTTAAAGTGATCGGCTGACTCCAGATCGCTCAGCACGCCAGGGGTGCGGGTGTCGTAACGGTAAACCTTGCCCTCATTGACCAGATCAAAGCCATGGCTACGGGGCAGGGTATAGGCGTCGGCCGCCAGTGGTTTTTCCGTGACCAGTGCTTGAGTACCGTCCGAAAAGGTCTCTTGTCTCACGACTGAAGACGTATCAGAGACGAACCCTTCCAGGGCTGGCCCGTAAGCTGTCATGGTCTTGGCGTCGTAGGCGTACCATTCTCCATCTTGCCGCACCGCGGTGAGCCTGATCTGCTGCGCACTGCCGGATTGAATAAGCGCACCGTCGGCCCTGTCGGTCGCCATGTTCCATTCACCGTCCGTCTGTTCCACCAGAGGGCTGCCCTGCATACGGCTGACTGCGCCGGACGACTTCGCAGTATTGGCGGCAGTCACGTCTGTAACCGCCATTGAGGCGACGGCTCTTTCGGCTGCAGATTCAACGGCAGTTTCTCCAAACTTGACGGCTGCACGTTCGAAGGCCCCCGCGGCGACTGACCAAACCTTTCCTAATGCACCAGGGACGACAATGCTCAGCGCATCAAATAAGAGGTCCCGGCCGGCCTCGGCGTAGTTGCCTTCGTAAAGGTCTTCGACGCTGCTGACGCCAGGGATCATGCGCGCCAGGGAATTGAGCCGTTCAAGAAACGTGGGGCCTTCTGTTTCCAGAGGGTTATGACCATGATTGATCGCCTTGTACTCGTCTTTGCGCAGGAAGTGTGAATCGACGCAGATGGTGGCGATTTTCTCGAGTTGCTCATTGAAGAACGCGGGCGCCGCGTTTGAGCGGGTGTCGCCGAATGTGGCCCGACCGTCATTTACCAGCTCCCCATTCACCAGCGTGCTCGGTGTGACGCGGTCGACGATGACCTTGGAGATCATTCCGTCTCGTGGCGCCGCCGCCGAATCGAAGGCGGCGAAGTCCAATGGCAATTCATGGGGGCCTTCATCGGCGCCGTCATAAATTTTGCCGAAATGCTTGTTCGTACCGCCTATGGGCATGGGGTTCGGCAGTTTCGACATTGTTTTTACCGTGCCCGCATCGGGGAAGACGGCTACATCGGTGATGTTCCCGTTGTGTCCGGTCGCACGAATCAGTAGGCCATGGCTGCCTTTTTTACCGGTTTTGGCGCTGAGGTTTTGCCATATGCTGGTGTCTGATTCGCGAACGCTGTAGTACTCAATCCTGCCGTTGGCCAGATGGTTGCGGACTTCGGCCGGGAGCCTGGACAGCAGGTCCTTGATAATCACGATCGAGTGCGCGCGCCGAGGGACGAAATCGCTTTCGATCGCTGCGTCGTACTGTGTATTGACGTCGGGCAATTGGTTCGCCTGATCATGCATTGCCTGGATAGGGATACGCGCATCCCTGGCTTCCCAGGCAGGAGTGGTCGAGCCACTTGTCAAACTATCGATCAGGTTTGTTGGCTTGTACGTATCCCCCAATTGTCCGGCTTCATAGGCTTCGACCACGCTCGCCAGGGTGCCGTATAACTGATCGCTCTCTCTCCAGAGGCTGCGTTGTTCATAGGGGATTCCCTTACCAAATTTTTGCTCGAGGTTCTCAAGTGCCAGGGCTCGTCGTGTGGGCTCAGGGTTATCCTTGATATAGCGTTTGGCCTGCGCCACAGCAGTGGTTTGTTCACCCAGTGCCTTGATACACGCTTGCAGCAGCTCTGGCGTGTACTCGTCATTTGAATTCCTGCCGATGATGTCATTGATGATCCCCCAATCAATCAGAGGGTTCATTTGCGCTCTGAGCAATTGCAGCTGTTCATGGGAGGAGAGAGGCTTGACCTTGTGGTAATCCATCACTTGCTTGAAATTCATGTGCCGCGTGGCGCCGGGCGCTATTTGTTCGATCCGGTTTACAGCCGTATGAAACATCGCCCATTGGGGTGTGCCCTGAACAAGGGACGGGGGCAGATCGTTAACCAGAAACTGCGGTGCGGCACCTGACATCAGCAAATGCGCCGCAATCATTGCCTTCTGAGACGGCACGTCGCCGGTGCCGGGCTGATCAAGGTGGAGTGCAAAGCCTTGGCGTATTTCATGCGCAGGCCTGCCCCAGTTTTGCGCCTGCATGAAGTCATAACCCGCCACACGATTGCGCTGCGTGCCGGCCGCGGGATCAAGCTCCAGTACCCACGCGGTCAGTAGCCACTGCTTGAGACTGGTTGAAGTGACTGCACCCTTCATCTCGGTTTGCAGATTCGTGGCCAGTTCCAGGGCGCTGTCGCTGGACAGCAGTTGTTCCAGCGCGCGTGCAGGGCTGCTGCTGAGCTGAGGGGTTTGCGCACTCAGGTAGCTGAAGAGGTTGGGATGGGGGACGATGGATTGTTTCACGAACCTACTCACGGCTTCGCGTTGGGCCGTGCTCAGCGGGAGGTCCGTGGCCAGAAAACCCCAGTTGTTGCCCAATGTCGGAGCTTGCGGCGTAGGTGTCTGCAGTGCCAGTAACAGGTTATCGACCTGCGCTGCCGACGTGGCTCCAAACCAGCTCTGATCCGCGAGGAATTTCTGCACGGTCGTCTCGCCTTTAGGCCGATGGGACGAAGCCGGGTCGACAATGAAGCGCGTGGTGTCGTCGTTAGAAAGGTTGCCCTGCTTGAGCTGATTGATCAGTGCATACCGATCGTTGCTGTCACCCAATGCGGTTTTTTGCTGGTTCAGCCAATTCACCATTTGTTCCGGGTGGTCGGGACTCCTTGGGAACATCTTCATACTGTCCAGCTGCGTCATGCTGGTGTCGAATGCCTGGCTGCCGGGCTGCGTAGTGATGCCATAAAAGCGGCCTACCCAGTCCAGCGGCACGGTGTTGCTGCTGGCTTGAGACAGTGTGATCGGCCTTCCAGGCGTCGCAAATACCCTGGCGGCGCTGAGCACCGGCGCCAGCACGTCGAAATGCTCGGGGTGGTTTTTCGCAAAGTCGGCGGCGCCAAAGCGCCGGTCAACGCCGTCGATTTTGCCGATCAGCGCCTCGCCATCGGGGTCAAAGCGCAGAGAGGTCAAATCAACCTTGTGTTTCTCGGCCCACTCGGTGAAACCACGCGCCTTGATGGCTTTGTCCAGGTAGCTGCGCCATTGGCCGAGCAGGCTGTCAGCCGGGATCGGTCCGATCATCCTCGTCGAGGCTTGGGCGGGATTGTTTTTCAGCCCGTGCATTGCGCGATACGTGGCGGTGGCCAGTGCGCTTTCGGCGCTGGCCAGGGCGTCTTGCGGGGACGGTGCGCTCTCCACCGTCGCGCTGAGACCCGACTCCACAGCGGCCGCCAGGGTTTCAAGTTCAGAGCCGGTAGTGGGCGTGTCGGCAAGCTGTTGGGTGATGGCGTATTGGCGCTCACGTACAGCCGTATACCAGGTGCTGTCCGCGTGGGGGTCTGTGAATGCCTTGAAACCGTTGTTACCGGTCATCTCGATACTTCGATCGAGAAGCGAGACCAGGGCGGGTAGGCCGTTTTGTTGACGAGGTATCTCTTCCTTGTAAAACCACATGACCTCATACAGTGATGCAGAGGGTGGGGAGGGGTATCGAACGGGGCGTTCCGCTCCGGCCGCCATCTGCCGGATTGCATCGGCTATTTCTGCCCAGACGCCACCCCAGCCCGAAAGATCGTTCGGGACAAAGAGGGTGTCCCTGCCATTCACCTTGCCTGTCAGCTCACCGGTGACGGGGTGGATACGCACGCTGCCGGCCTCAACGTTTTTTTCTTGTGCAAAGGTGGTAAAGGCACTGCCGGTCAGCGCATCCAGGAGGTTTTTGCGCACCTGGTAGAAGGTCGAATACTCCGGAACCTCTTTGAGCACCGGCGGGAAATCGTCGCCTTCGATTCGCAATTGAGGTGTGAGTTTCAGCATGGCCTGGCTGCACTGTTGTGCCAGGGCCCGATCGGCTTCCTGGACCTTTTGCTCCACGCTTGAGGGTGTGAACTGCTCGAGGCGCAGTTTCAATTGATCCGGCGGTAAATCCATGATTCGTTGGCTGGCTTCTCGCTGTCGCTGTTTGACCGGCGCGTAAAACGTGGCGTAGTTCGGATCGGTAGTGTTGAACGCGTGGAAGTTGCCCTCGCTCAGCAGTTGTCCGATGGCAAGCAAGGTGTGGTCGCTTTCGATTTGACCCAGTTGCAAGCCGTAGAAAGTGGCGACGTTGAAGGCCGACGCTTGATTGCGCCCATGGAAATCAACGGCCAGCGAGGTGTTCCCGGCGATCCTTTTGACTGCGGCCAATACCGCCCCTGACGCGGCTGCCCAGCGGGCGTCGTTACCCAGGGAGAAGTCGGCAGGCGGCTCCTTGCCTGTTTCGATCAGGCGGCCTTCGGGAGTCATGGTCAGTTGGGAGAGATCGAGCTTCCTGGCCTCGGCAAACGATTTGAACGGTTCCGAGTGCAGCGCTTCAGCCAGTTCCGCCCAGGCGTGGCCGAAGGTGGAGTCGGCCGGGATGGTCACCTTGTCCTCGGCATCGCCGGAGTGACCTTTCTCGACGGCAAGCCGTTGGCGCATCAAGCTATTGGCGACGCCTATGGCCAATTGTCGGTCACCGTTTTCAACCAAGGCTTCGGCGAACTGGCGAACGGGTGCAATGCGTGGGGCGGAAGTTGATGAAGTATCACGGCGCTTTCGGCTCAGGCGCGGCGGGGCAGGGTAAGTGTTTGGTGCACTGGGCGAGGCGCCATCCAGTATCTCCTGAATAAGCTGGGCATAGGTTTTTTGCGGATTTATTGCGCTGGGCTGGTTGAGTCGCTGTCCCACCTCATTGTGCAGCGCTACGTCCGCCAGCGGTTCACGTGTGTTCTTGATCAACTGGCTGATTTGTTCGTCCAGGCTGGGCTGTTCTTTGGTGACCGCAAACCTGAGCAACTGCTCGATGCGCGTGCGGTCTGGCAAGGGTATATCACTCGCTTGGGCGCTCGCCCGCATGGGTTGAGCATCGTTCAAGCGTTTAAGAAACAGCTCGATGACTTGGGGTGTCACTGACCCGGCAGGTTTTGTGGGCAGATTCAGTTCCTTTGGAATGAAGAAACCTGGCGTGTGCGACGGCCGAACATTGATCATGGAACTACCCTATGCCTGCGTAGATTGAGTTCCCCTCTTGCTGGTTAAACGAGAGAGGCACTTCGCTAAGTGGCCTGGGGCTTGTTCCACGTTCCTGTTTGGGGTGGGAATTGCCGACACGCTTTGTAAGCACCTGTTTAGGTGCTGGGTCAGGCCAGGTTTTGTTCCGTCAGACGCTGAACTGCCAAACGGCGGTAGTGAGAGGGGGTCATCCCCTTGAGCTGCTGAAAGCGCCGGTTGAAGTTGGAAATATTGTTGAAACCCGACTCGAAACACACATCCGTCACGGCCTTGTCGCCATCGGCCAGAAGCTCGCAGGACTTGCTGATGCGCAGCCGATTTACAAACTCGATAAACGTGCGCCCGGTCGCCTGCTTGAACACCCGGGAAAAGTACGTCGGCTTCATCCCCAGGTGTTCCGCCACTTCCTCCAGGGGCAACTCGCGCGCGTAGTGGGCGAAAATGTAGTCCACCGCGCGGTTGGTGCGGTCGATACTATGTTCATCCGCCAGTTGCGGCGTGGTCACGCCGGACAGCAACTGGTAGTCCTCACAGCTACTCAACACTTCCAGCAGGATAAAGAAGTGCCCCAGGCGCGCCATGCCCCGGGCGTCTTCGATACGCTGCATCAGGGTCATGGCCTGGGCGATGGTTTTCTTGCAGCGAAACTCAATGCCGGACTGCGCGCGTTCCAGCATGGGCGTCAAGGTCTTGAGCTCGGCAAAAATATGGCTGCCCTGCTCGAACAGCTCATCGGTGAAGTTCACCAGCATGTCGCGCTTGGGCACCACTTCGTCTTCCTCCACCTGGCTGATCCAGTTGTGGGGCAGGTTGGGCCCCGTGAGGAACAGGCTCTCCGGATAGAAGTTGCCGATATAGTCGCCAATAAACACCTTGCCGGAACTGGCGACGATCAGGTGAAGCTCGTATTCCTTGTGGAAATGCCAGCGCACCAGCGGGCAGGGGAAACCATGCTGGCGATAGATGATGGACAGGCCGTTGTGATCGTCCATCAGCTCGTAGGAAGGGTCGGTGATTCGCGTTGCTCGGGTCATGCTGCCGTCGCTTTATTGTGGTTGCTGCTTGGGATAATGCCCCCTCGCGCACGACCTCGCCAGCGCCGCGGTTTACAGGCTACGGTTTTTCGCCTCGATCCACTGGGACATGTACTGCGTACTTTTATGCGCATGGTGGCGCAGCATGCTGCCGGTGAAGTTGCTGCGGCGATGGGCGGCGAGGTGGCTGCGGCAGTGTTCCAGGCACTCCACCAGTGCAGGCCCGTGGACAGTGCGGTCATAACGGCCGGCAATCAGTTGGCGCCCATCCTGCTGGGCCTGGGTCCAGCGTTCGCGATCCTGATAAAGCGCCACGGCCGCCGCCGCCAGGGCTTCGGCGCATTGCTCGATGGCGCCGGGCCATGGCCGCTCATCGCCCATGGCCTCCGCGCCGATGGGGGTAGTGATGTTGGGCGTGCCGCACAGCATCGCATCGGCCAGCTTGCCCTTGATACCCGCGCCAAAGCGCAGGGGCGCGAGGCAGATGCGCGCGGCGCTCATCACTTGCAGGGCATCTTCGGCCCAGTTCATCACATGAAAGCCCTGCGCCGGGTTGTGCAGGGCGGTGGCCTTGGGCGGGGTGTAGGCGCCGTAGATATGCAGCTGGGCGCCCGGCAATTGCTGGCGAATTATTGGCCAGACGCTGTTCTTCATCCACAGTACGGCGTCCCAGTTCGGCGCATGGCGGAAGTTACCGATGCTGAGGAAGTGCGCACGCTCTTCGAACGGTACGAAGGCCTCGGTTGGCGGCGTCATCATCAGCGGGCACCAGTGGAGCAGGGCGGCGGGTAGCTTGAATTGTTCGGTGAGCAGGCGGATTTCCACGTCGGAGATCATCAGGCTGATGTCGCAGCGATAAATCGCGGCGATTTCGCGCTTGGCGAGGTCGGTGTCGGCCATCAGTTGGAACGCCTGCTCCAGGGCCGGGGCGAACAGCGCGCTGAAGTCGTCGCTGCCCGGGTGGGCCTTGAGGTGCGCCTTGAGGCGCCGCTGACGGGCGTCGCGCAGGCTTTGCAGGTCGGAGGTTTCCAGCACGCGCAGGGCGTCGGGGCAACACTTCTCCACGCGCCAGCCAAACTGTTCTTCCATCATGAACCGGTCGAACAGCACGATATCCGGAGCCAACTCGCGGACAAAGTCGTCAAAGCTGCTGCTATTGAGCTCGATCGCGCATTCGGCGATGCCCAGCGCCAGCAGGTCGGCCTTGTGCTCGCCCAGTGCTGCCGGGCTGCTGAAGGTAATATCCCAACCTTGTGTAAGAAAAGTTTCAAGGATCTGCATCATATGCCCGCCCGCGGCCGAGGAACGGGGCTCCGGCCAGACATAACCAATGACCAGGACTTTGGTGGCGGGCTGATTCATTAGCAACGGTTTCCTTGGAGGGCAGGCGCAAAGCGCGCAATTAAACCACAACCGCGTGGCATGACAATTTGTGTCTGGCGGTAGGTAGCCACGGTACTTTGTGGTTAACTTCCGCCTCTCGAATTCGTTTAACCAAAACCCAGCATAAGGATTCTGTTCATGGCTCAAGTCACTCTTCGCGGTAACCCTGTCCAGGTTGAAGGCGAATTGCCGAAAGTCGGCTCTGAAGCAGCAGACTTCACCCTGACCGCCGGCGATCTGTCGGATGCAACCCTGGCTACCTTTGCCGGCAAGCGCAAAGTGCTGAATATCTTCCCAAGCGTCGACACCCCGACCTGCGCCACGTCGGTACGCAAGTTCAACGCCCAGGCCAACGAGCTGAACAACGCCGTCGTACTGTGCATCTCCACCGACCTGCCATTCGCCCAGGCGCGTTTCTGCGGCGCCGAAGGCCTGGAAAACGTGAAGAACCTGTCGGACTTCCGTGACCCTGGTTTTGCCGTCGATTACGGCGTAGCGATTACCGATGGCCCGCTCAAGGGCCTGACCGCCCGTGCGGTCGTGGTGCTGGACGAAAATAACACCGTGCTGCACAGCGAACTGGTTTCGGAAATCGGCCAGGAGCCGAACTACGAAGCGGCCCTGGCTGTTTTGAAGTAACTGTTGCGGCGCGTTACTGTCGTTTTGCAGTAACACCCGTAAGACATGATTGCGGCCTGGCCTAGTCCAGGCCGTTTTTATTTGTGGCTCAGACGTTTAGCGAAATAGCCCACAGACTAAGCCGCAGAAGTTAAAAGTTGTAAGCCCAAGGTAAATAGCCGGTAAAGGCGCTTTTCTTAACGCGCTCCAGTGCTTATCTTTCAGCCTCCCGAAGAAGAAGCTCTCGCGCCCAATGGTTGATCACTCCATGCAATCCTCCCCCCGCAACTCCCGCCGCTGGCTGTTCGGCCTGCTCGTGCTGCTGGTTATCGCCGGCCTGTGCTGGAAATTCTGGCCAGGCGGCGCCGCCCACAAAGACGCACCGGCCGGGCATACCGGTAAAACCGGCATGGCGCGCCCGGGGTTCGGCGGGTCCACCGGCCCGGTGCCGGTGCGTGTAGCGCCAGCGGTGCTGGGGGAGTTCCCGGTGTACTACAAGGCCTTGGGCACGGTCACCGCGCTCAATACCATCAATGTGCGCAGCAGGGTGGGTGGCGAGCTGGTCAAGATCGCCTTTGAAGAAGGGCAGATGGTCAAGGCCGGCGACCTGCTGGCCGAGATCGACCCGCGCAGCTACCAGAATGCCTTGCTCCAGGCCCAGGGCACGCTGATGCAGAACCAGGCCCAGTTGAAAAACGCCCAGGTCGACGTGCAGCGTTATCGCGACCTGTACACCCAGGACAGTATCGCCAAGCAGACCCTGGACACCGCCGAAGCGCTGGTCCTGCAATACCAGGGCACGGTCAAGACCAACCAGGGCGCGGTGGACGACGCCAAGCTCAACCTCGAGTTCACCAAGATCCGCGCGCCTATCAGCGGTCGCGTCGGCTTGCGCCAGGTCGATGTGGGCAACCTGGTGGCGGCCAACGACACCACCTTCCTCGCGGTGATCACCCAGACCCAACCGATCAGCGTGGCCTTCACCCTGCCGGAAAACACCCTGGAAACCGTGCTCGCCCGTTATCACGCCGGCAACAAGTTGCCGGTGGAAGCCTGGGACCGTGGCGACGTCAAGCGGCAGGCCACTGGTGTGCTGCAAAGCCTGGACAACCAGATCGACGTCACCACCGGCACCCTGAAATTCAAGGCGCGTTTCGATAACAAGGACCAGGCGCTGTTCCCCAACCAGTTCGTCAACGTGCATTTGCTCGCCGATACCTTGCACAACGTGGTGCTGGCGCCGTCCGCCGCGATTCAGTTCGGCAACACCGGCACCTTTGTCTACAAGCTCGATGGCGACAAGAAGGTCAAGGTCCAGCCGCTGGTGGTGGGTGACACCGATGGCGACAACACTGTGATCAAGGAAGGCCTGGTCGCCGGCGACCGTGTGGTGCTGGAAGGCACCGACCGCCTCAAGGACGGCAGCGAGATCGAAGTGGTCAACGACAGCAGCGAAGTGCCGACGACGCCCACCGAACACCTGCAAGGCAAGCCGGCGGCTAAAGGGGAGACCGGCACCACCGCCGGCAAGGCGCAAAAGGTCGGTTCATGAACCTGTCGCGACTGTTTATCCTTCGTCCGGTCGCCACCACGCTGAGCATGCTGGCGATTGTTTTGGCCGGCATTATTTCCTACCGCTTGTTGCCGGTCTCGGCGCTGCCTCAGGTGGATTACCCGACCATCCGGGTGATGACCCTGTACCCCGGTGCCAGCCCCGATGTGATGACCAGCGCGGTCACCGCGCCCCTTGAGCGCCAGTTCGGGCAGATGCCCGGCCTGACCCAGATGGCGTCCACCAGTTCCGGCGGCGCCTCGGTGCTGACCCTGCGTTTCAACCTCGACATCAATATGGATGTCGCCGAGCAACAGGTGCAGGCTGCGATCAACGCCGCCACCAACCTGCTGCCCAAGGATTTGCCGGCACCGCCGGTGTACAACAAGGTCAACCCGGCGGATACCCCGGTGCTGACCCTGGCCATTACCTCCAAGACCATGCTGCTGCCCAAGCTCAATGACCTGGTCGACACACGCATGGCGCAGAAGATCGCGCAGATCAGCGGCGTCGGCATGGTCAGCATCGCCGGTGGCCAGCGCCAGGCCGTGCGCATCAAGGTCAACCCCGAAGCCCTGGCGGCCAACGGCTTGAACCTCTCCGATGTGCGCACCCTGATCGCCGCGTCCAACGTCAACCAGCCCAAAGGCAACTTCGACGGCCCCACGCGGGTGTCGATGCTCGATGCCAACGACCAGTTGGTGTCGCCCCAGCAATACGCCGAGCTGATCCTGGCCTACAACAATGGCGCGCCTCTGCGCCTCAAGGATGTGGCGCAGATCGTCGACGGCGCCGAAAACGAACGCCTTGCCGCCTGGGCCAATGAAAACCAGGCCGTACTCCTCAATATCCAGCGCCAACCGGGCGCCAACGTGATCGAGGTGGTCGACCGCATCAAGGCGCTGCTGCCGAGCATCACCGACAACCTGCCGGCCGGCCTCGACGTGACGGTGCTTACCGATCGCACCCAGACCATCCGCGCCTCGGTCACCGATGTGCAGCACGAATTGCTGATCGCCATTGCCCTGGTGGTGATGGTGACGTTCCTGTTCCTGCGGCGGGTCAGCGCCACGATCATCCCGTCGATTGCCGTGCCGCTGTCGCTGGTGGGCACCTTCGGGGTGATGTACCTGGCCGGGTTCTCCATCAATAACCTGACGCTGATGGCCCTGACCATTGCCACCGGTTTCGTGGTGGACGATGCCATCGTGATGCTGGAGAACATTTCCCGCTATATCGAGGAAGGCGAGACGCCGCTGGCCGCCGCGCTCAAGGGCGCCAGGCAGATCGGCTTCACCCTGATCTCCCTGACCCTGTCACTGATCGCCGTATTGATCCCGCTGCTGTTCATGGCTGATGTGGTGGGACGGCTGTTCCGCGAATTTGCCATCACCCTGGCGGTGGCGATCCTTATTTCCCTGGTGGTGTCCCTCACGCTCACGCCGATGATGTGCGCGCGTTTGCTCAAGCGCGAGCCCAAGGAAGAAGAGCAGAGCCGTTTCTACAAGGCCAGCGGCGCCTGGATCGACTGGCTGATCGAAGCCTACGGGCGCAAGTTGCAATGGGTGCTCAGGCACCAGCCGCTGACCCTGCTGGTGGCCATCGCGACCCTGGGCCTGACCGTGGTGCTGTACCTGGTGGTGCCCAAGGGCTTTTTCCCGGTGCAGGACACCGGGGTGATCCAGGGTATTTCCGAAGCGCCGCAGTCGATTTCATTCGCCGCCATGAGCCAGCGCCAGCAGGAACTGGCGCAGATCATCCTCACCGACCCGGCGGTGGAAAGCCTGTCGTCCTATATCGGCGTGGATGGCGATAACGCCACCCTCAACAGCGGCCGCTTGCTGATCAACCTCAAGCCCCACGGCCAGCGCGACTTGAGCGCGGCCCAGGTGATCACGCGCCTGCAACCGCAAATCGACAAGCTGGTGGGAATCCGCCTGTTCATGCAGCCGGTGCAGGACCTGACCATCGAAGACCGTGTCAGCCGCACCCAGTACCAGTTCAGCATGTCCTCGCCGGACGCCGACCTGCTGGCCCTGTGGAGCGGCAAGCTGGTGCACGCACTGAGCCAGATGCCGGAGCTCACAGACGTCGCCAGCGACCTGCAGGACAAGGGGCTGCAGGTGTACCTGGTGATCGACCGCGATGCGGCCTCGCGCCTGGGCGTCAGTGTGTCGACCATCACCGATGCTCTGTATGACGCGTTCGGCCAGCGGCAGATTTCCACCATCTACACCCAGGCCAGCCAGTACCGCGTGGTCTTGCAGGCCCAGTCTGGGGAAACCCTGGGCCCGGCGGCGCTGAACCAGATCCATGTGAAGACCACCGACGGCGGCCAGGTGCGCCTGTCCAGCCTCGCCCATGTGGAACAGCGCCAGGCGCAGTTGGCGATTGCGCACATCGGCCAGTTCCCGGCGGTGATGATGTCGTTCAACCTAGCCCCCGGCGTTGCCCTGGGCAAAGGCGTGGAGCTGATCAACCAGGCGCAGAAGGACATCGGCATGCCGGTGGGGGTGCAGACCCAGTTCCAGGGCGCTGCCCAGGCATTCGAAGCGTCGCTGTCGAGCACCTTGCTGCTGATCCTGGCAGCGGTGGTCACCATGTACATCGTGCTGGGCGTGCTCTACGAGAGCTATATCCACCCGATCACCATTCTCTCGACCTTGCCGTCGGCGGCAGTGGGGGCCTTGCTGGCCTTGCTGCTCAGCGGCAATGACCTGGGCATGATCGCGATCATCGGCATCATTTTGCTGATCGGTATCGTCAAGAAGAACGCGATCATGATGATCGACTTCGCCCTCGACGCCGAACGCAACCAGGGCCTGGACCCGCAGACCGCGATCTACCAGGCGGCGCTGCTGCGCTTCCGGCCGATCCTGATGACTACCCTGGCCGCCCTGTTCGGTGCAGTGCCGTTGATGCTCGCTACCGGCTCCGGTGCCGAACTGCGCCAGCCCCTGGGCCTGGTGATGGTCGGCGGCCTGCTGGTGAGCCAGGTGTTGACGCTGTTCACCACGCCGGTGATCTACCTGTATTTCGATCGCCTCGGCCGCCGCTGGCGCAAAGAGCCGCAAAGCCTGGAGCCGGTTGAGTCATGAACCTGTCCGGACCTTTCATTCGCCGGCCGGTAGCGACCCTGCTGCTGAGCCTGGCGATCATGTTGCTGGGCGGGGTCAGCTTCAACCTGCTGCCGGTGTCGCCGCTGCCACAGATCGATTTCCCGGTGATCGTGGTCTCGGCCAGCCTGCCCGGCGCCAGCCCCGAGGTGATGGCCTCCACGGTGGCCACGCCGCTGGAGCGTTCCTTCGGCGCGATTGCCGGCATCACCACCATGAGCAGTTCGTCGAGCCAGGGCTCCACCCGGGTGATCCTGGCGTTCGACTCCGATCGTGATATCAACGGCGCCGCGCGGGAAGTGCAGGCGGCGATCAACGCTTCGCGCAACCTGCTGCCCAGCGGCATGCGCAGCATGCCCACCTACAAGAAGATCAACCCGTCCCAGGCGCCGATCATGGTGCTGTCGCTGACCTCGGACGTGTTGCAGAAGGGCCAGCTGTACGACCTGGCCTCGACCATCCTCTCCCAAAGCCTGTCCCAGGTGCCGGGGGTGGGCGAAGTGCAGATCGGCGGCAGCTCCCTGCCGGCGGTGCGTATCGAGCTGGAACCCAAGGCCCTCGACCAGTACGGCGTGGCCCTGGACGACGTGCGCAACACCATCGCCAATGCCAACCAGCGTCGGCCCAAGGGCTCCCTGGAAGACGGCGAGCGCAACTGGCAGATCCAGGCCAACGACCAGCTGGAAAAGGCCAAGGATTACGAGCCGCTGCTGATTCGCTACCAGGACGGCGCCGCCCTGCGCCTCAAGGATGTGGCGAAGATCAGCGACGGCGTGGAGGACCGCTACAACAGTGGCTTCTTCAACAATGATTCGGCGGTGCTGCTGGTGATCAACCGCCAGTCCGGCGCCAACATCATCGAGACCGTCAGGCAGATCAAGGCGCAACTGCCGGCGTTGCAGGCGGTGCTGCCGTCCAGCGTCAAGCTCAGCCTGGCCATGGACCGCTCGCCGGTGATCACCGCGACCCTGCATGAAGCCGAGATGACCCTGCTGATTGCGGTGGGGCTGGTGATCCTGGTGGTGTACCTGTTCCTCGGCAACTTCCGCGCCTCGCTGATTCCAACCCTGGCGGTGCCGGTGTCGCTGGTGGGCACGTTCGCGATCATGTACCTGTACGGGTTCTCACTGAACAACTTCTCGCTGATGGCGCTGATCCTGGCCACCGGCCTGGTGGTGGACGATGCCATTGTGGTGCTGGAGAACATTTCCCGGCATATCGACGCGGGCGTGCCACCGATGAAGGCCGCCTACCTGGGTGCCGAGGAAGTCGGGTTTACCTTGCTGTCGATGAACGTATCGCTGGTGGCGGTGTTCCTCTCGATCCTGTTCATGGGCGGGATCGTCACCAACTTGTTCCGCGAGTTTTCCATCACCTTGTCGGCGGCGATCATCGTTTCGCTGATCGTGTCGCTGACGTTGACGCCGATGCTCTGCGCCCGTTGGCTCAAGCCCCACGTGAAAGGGCAGATGACCGGCCTGCAGCGCTGGAGCCAGAAGATCAACGACCGCATGGTGGCCGGCTACGCCACCAGCCTGGACTGGGTGCTGCGCCATCGCCGCCTGACCTTGCTCAGCCTGCTGCTGACCATTGGCGTGAACGTGGCGCTGTACGTGGTGGTCCCGAAGACCTTTATGCCGCAACAGGACACCGGCCAATTGATCGGCTTTGTGCGCGGGGACGACGGCCTGTCGTTCAGCGTCATGCAGCCGAAGATGGAAATCTTCCGCAAGGCGGTGCTCAACGACCCAGCGGTGCTCAGCGTGGCCGGCTTTATCGGCGGCAACAACGGTACCAATAACGCGGTGATGCTGGTCCGCCTCAAGCCCATCAGCGAACGCAAGGTGTCCGCCCAGGCGGTGATCGAGCGCCTGCGCAAGGATGTACCGCTGGTGCCGGGCGGGCGCCTATTCCTGATGGCCGACCAGGACCTGCAATTCGGCGGCAGCCGTGACCAGACCAGCGCGCAGTATTCCTACATCCTGCAAAGCGGCGACCTGGCCGCGCTGCGCCTGTGGTACCCGAAAGTGGTTGCGGCGCTGCGTGAGCTGCCGGAACTGACCGCCATCGACGCCCGCGAAGGCCGGGGCGCGGCCCAGGTCACGCTGATTGTCGACCGTGACCAGGCCAAGCGCCTGGGCATCGACATGGACATGGTCACCGCGGTGCTCAACAACGCCTACAGCCAGCGGCAGATTTCCACCATCTACGACAGCCTCAACCAGTACCAGGTGGTGATGGAGGTCAACCCCAAATACGCCCAGGACCCGATCACCCTCAACCAGATGCAGGTGATCACCTCCAGCGGCGCGCGGGTGCCGTTGTCGACCATTGCCCATTACGAGAACAGCCTGGCGGACGACCGCGTCAGCCACGAAGGCCAGTTCGCCTCGGAAAACATCGCCTTCGACATGGCCCCCGGGGTCACGGTGGAGCAGGGCACGGCGGCCATCGAGCGGGCGATTGCCAAGGTCGGCCTGCCGGAAGATGTGATCGCCAAGATGGCCGGCACTGCCGATGCCTTTGCGGCCACGCAGAAGGGCCAGCCGTTCATGATCCTCGGCGCGCTGGTGGCGGTGTACCTGGTGCTGGGCATTCTGTATGAGAGCTACATTCATCCGCTGACGATCCTCTCGACCCTGCCGTCGGCCGGCGTCGGCGCGATGCTTGCCATCTACCTGACGGGAGGGGAGTTCAGCCTGATTTCCCTGCTCGGCCTGTTCCTGTTGATCGGGGTGGTGAAGAAGAACGCGATCCTGATGATCGACCTGGCGTTGCAGCTGGAACGCAACGATGGGCTAGGCCCGCTGGAATCGATTCGCAGCGCCTGCCTGTTGCGTCTGCGGCCGATCCTGATGACCACCCTGGCGGCCATCCTCGGCGCCTTGCCGTTGCTGCTGGGCACCGGCGATGGCGCGGAAATGCGCCATCCCCTGGGCCTGACCATCATTGGCGGCCTGATTTTCAGCCAGGTCCTGACCCTCTACACCACCCCGGTGGTTTACCTCTATCTCGACCGCGCGCGCCACCGTTTCAATGCCTGGCGCGGCGTGCGTACCGATGCTGCCCTGGACACTGCGCTATGACCGATTCAACCAACGCCAATGCACTGCGGGCTTCCGACACGGCACTCATCCCTGTAGGAGCGAGCTTGCTCGCGAAAAAACGGCAGGCACCGCGTTCATTCAGGCTCGGCGCGTTATCGTTAACGACCTTCGCGAGCAAGCTCGCTCCTACAGTAGGGTTGGCGTTGTTGCTCAGCGCCTGTGCCGTCGGCCCGGATTACAAACGCCCGGAAGTCACTGAACCCGCGCAGTTCAAGGAAGCCCAGGGCTGGCGCCAGGCCGCGCCGAGTGATTCCCTGGCCCGTGGCGCCTGGTGGGAGCTGTATGGCGACCGCCAACTCAACGACCTGGTGCTGCGCCTGAATAATTCCAACCAGACCGTGGCCCAGGCCGAAGCGCGTTTTCGCCAGGCCCAGGCCCTGGTGCGCAGTTCACGCGGGGCGTTTTACCCCAGCGTCGACCTGAGCGCGGGCAAAACCCGCGCCAGCCAGGGCACCGGCAGCAGCAGCGCCAGCCTCAGCAGTTCCAGCAGCGGGATCCGTGACACCCTCAATGCGCAGCTCGGCGTGAGCTGGGAAGCCGATATCTGGGGCAAGTTGCGCCGTGGCCTGGAGGCCAACGAGGCCAGTGCCGAAGCCAGCTCGGCGGATCTGGCCGCGATGCGCCTGAGCCAACAGTCGGAACTGGTGCAAAGCTACCTGCAACTGCGGGTCATGGACGAGCAGACCCGCCTGCTGCAAGCCACGCTGGACACCTACCAGCGCTCCCTGCAAATGACCGAAAACCAATACCGCGCCGGGGTTTCCGGCAAGGACGCGGTGGCCCAGGCGCAAACCCAGCTCAAGACCACCCAGGCCAGCCTGATCGACCTGATCTGGCAACGTGCCCAACTGGAAAACGCCATCGCCGTGTTGATCGGCGAGGCACCGGCCAGCTTTAGCCTGGCGGTGAGCAAGGACATCCCGGCCCTGCCGCAGATTCCGGTCAGCCTGCCGTCGCAATTGCTTGAACGGCGCCCGGACATCGCCTCGGCCGAACGCTCGGTGATCGCCGCCAACGCCAATATCGGCGTGGCCAAGGCCGCCTATTACCCGGACCTGACGCTGAGCCTAGCCGGCGGCTATTCCAGCAGCACCTATGCCGACTGGATCAGCCTGCCGAACCGCTTCTGGTCGGTAGGGCCGAAACTGGCCATGACCCTGTTCGACGGCGGCCAACGCTCGGCGGAAGTCGACCGCACCGTGGCGTCCTACGACGAAACCGTGGCCAAGTACCGCCAGACCGTGCTCGACGGCTTCCGTGAAGTGGAAAACTACATGGTCCAGCTTAAGGTGCTGGAAGACGAGGCGGTGGTCAGCAACGAAGCCCTCGAGGCCGCCCGAGAATCGCTGCGCTTGACCCAGAACCAGTACAAGGCCGGGCTGATTGCCTATCTGGATGTGGTGACGGTCCAGGCCACGGCGCTGAGTAACGAGCGCACCGTGTTGACCCTGTTGCAGAGCCGCCTGGTGGCCAGCGTGCAACTGATCGCCGCGCTGGGTGGTGGTTGGGATGGGCAGACGCCGATTGCCGAGAAGGATTGATCGATCGTTCTCACGTGTGTGGGAACGCAGTGTGTGGGTAATTTCAATCAGTAGATTGGCGTCAAACTGCCACTAATGGCCCTCTGATAATTAATCAACTGTTCAAGAATTATTCTCGCTACAATCGCCCGCTTTGCCACTTGGTACGGGCGTTTCGGGTCCGTTGCCCACGAGAAGTCCCATGCTTATCGGTAGCTATTCCCCCTCGCTGGTCGCGATCTCGCTGTTTGTCGCGATCCTCGCTTCCTACACCGCCCTGGACCTCACCGGCCGCATCGCGACCGCCAAGGGGCGCGCTGTGTATTTATGGATAGCCGGCGGGGCCATGGCGATGGGGGTAGGCGTCTGGTCCATGCACTTTATCGGCATGCTGGCGTTGCGCCTGCCGTTTGCCTTGGGCTTCGACATCGGTATCACCGCGCTGTCGTTGTTGATCGCGGTATTGTCCTGCGGCTTTGCATTATGGCTGGTCAGCCAAGCGCGTTTGCCTGCCTGGCAACTGGCGTTTGGCGCGCTGGTCATGGGCAGCGGTATTGCCAGCATGCACTACACCGGCATGGCCGCGATGCGCATGACGCCGGGCATCGACTATGACCCCACGCTATTTGGCCTGTCGTTGCTGATCGCGGTGGTGGCGTCCGGAGCCGCACTGTTGATTGCGTTCAACCTGCGCCGCAACACGCCTTATGTACGCCTGGCCCGTGGTGGTGCGGCGGTGGTGATGGGCTTTGCAATCGTCGGCATGCATTACACCGGCATGGCGGCCGCACGCTTTGCCGATGAAAGTTACTGCGCCGCCGTGCTGGATGGCTTGAGTGGCAAGGGCCTGGATAACCTGGTGTTGGTGACGACCCTGGCGGTACTGGCCATCGCGTTGCTGACGTCGTTGCTCGACGCGCGCCTGGAAGCCCGTACTGCGGTGCTCGCCGACTCGTTGACCCAAGCCAACCAGGAACTGACCCACCTGGCCCTGCACGATATGCTCACCGGCCTGCCCAATCGCACCTTGCTGGCCGATCGTATTCAACAGGCCATCGAGGCGGTAAAGGAGCAGGGCGGTTGCTTTGCCCTGATGTTCATCGACCTGGATGGCTTCAAGCCGGTCAACGATGCCTTTGGCCATCACATGGGCGACCAGCTGTTGCGCGAAGTCGGCCTGCGCCTGCGCGAAGACCTGCGCAGTCACGACACCCTGGCGCGCATCGGCGGCGATGAGTTTGTATTGCTGGTGCAGTTGACCCAGCCCGACGATGCCCTCGGCCTTGCCGAACGCCAGGTGGTGCTGATCAACCGCGCGTTCCAGGTGGCCGAGCATGAGCTGAAGATTTCCGCCAGCGTCGGCATCGCCATGTTCCCGGGCAATGGCAACACCCCCCAGGAACTGCTGATGAACGCCGACGCCGCCATGTACCATGCCAAGGGCATGGGCAAGAACGGCTACAGCTTCTTTGATGTGTCGATGAACACCAATGCGCGCAAGCAATTGCAGCTGCTGCAAGACCTGCGCAATGCTCTTGAGCACGAGCAGTTCCGGCTGTATTACCAGCCCAAGTTTGATGCGATCAGTGGGATCCCGGTGGGCGCCGAAGCGCTGGTGCGCTGGGAGCATCCGCAACAAGGCTTGTTGTTGCCGGCGACCTTTATCGAACTGGCGGAAAAAACCGGCCTGATCATCCCCATCGGCGAATGGGTGCTCAATGAAGCCTGTCGCCAAATGAGCCTGTGGTACGCCCAGGGTTATGAGCACTGGCGCATCGCGGTGAACTTGTCGGCGTTGCAGTTTTGCCACGCCGGGCTGGTCAACAGCGTGGCCGGCGCCCTGGCGCGGCACCGGTTGCCGGCCAACAGCCTGACCCTGGAAATCACCGAGACCACCGCGATGAGCGACGCCGATGCGAGCATGACGGTGTTGCAGCAGCTGTCGGACATGGGCGTGGACCTGTCCATCGACGATTTCGGCACGGGCTACTCCAGCCTGATGTACCTCAAGCGCCTGCCGGCCAACGAGTTGAAGATCGACCGTGGTTTTGTGCGTGACCTGGAGCATGACAGCGACGACGCCGCCATCGTGTCTGCCATTGTTGCCTTGGGCCAGGCGCTGGGGCTGCGAATCGTCGCCGAAGGCGTGGAAACCGATGTGCAGCAGAGTTTTCTCACGCGGTTGGGGTGTAACTCCCTGCAAGGCTACCTGCTCGGCCACCCGTTGCCGGCGGACGGTTTCATGGCCCATATCCAGCGCGGCGAAGATGCAGCGGCGCCTGACAAAAGCCGTGCGTGACGGTTAGTATCGGATCCAACCCTAAACACCAGGTTGGATCAGGAGACCGCACGCATGGACAAAGTCCTCATCATCACCGGGGGGAGCCGTGGTATCGGCGCCGAGACGGCATTGCTGGCTGCCCGCGAGGGCTATCGCATCTGCATCAACTATCACTCCGATGAAAAAGCCGCCCACAGCGTGCTCGAGCAGGTTCGCGGCCTCGGTGCCCAGGCGATTGCGGTGCGCGCGGATGTCAGTATCGAAGATGAAGTGATTGCGCTGTTCCATCGCGTGGACGCCGAACTGGGCCGGGTCACCGCGCTGGTGAACAATGCCGGCACCGTGGGGCACAAGTCGCGGGTGGATGAGATGTCCGAGTTCCGCATCCTGAACATTCTCAAGACCAATGTGCTCGGTCCGATCCTGTGTGCCAAGCACGCGGTGCTGCGGATGTCGCCCAAGCATGGCGGGCAGGGCGGCAGTATCGTCAATGTGTCGTCGGTGGCTGCACGCCTGGGTTCGCCGGGTGAGTACGTCGACTACGCCGCATCCAAGGGCGCACTCGACACCTTCACCCTCGGCCTGTCGAAAGAAGTGGCGGGCGAGGGCATCCGCGTCAACGCGGTGCGCCCCGGCTACATCTTCACCGACTTCCACGCCCTGAGCGGCGACCCGGACCGGGTCAGCAAGCTCGAGTCCGGTATTCCCATGGCCCGTGGCGGGCGGCCGGATGAAGTGGCGGAAGCGATTATCTGGCTGCTGTCGGACAAGGCTTCGTATGCCACGGGGACTTTTCTGGATTTGGGTGGCGGTCGCTAGTGATGCAGTGCCTGTACCGGCGCCATCGGGGCATAGGTATCTACACAACTCTTAAAGGCTGACACATAACTCTGTGGTGAGCGGGCGGTGCGACGATTCGACAAGCCCGCTCACCACAGAAGCCTAATTGCCATAGATTCCGTATTCACTGGAAGTTGTGTAGATACCCATGGCCATCGGGGGCTTGCCCCCGATGGCGTCAGAAAGCGCAACGCCATCCCTCAAAACGACCGCACAATCCGCCCCAACGTCTCCATCGCCTTCTCCGAGACCTCGGTCCACGGGCTGCCGTAGTTCAGGCGAATACAGTTGCGAAAGCGCTGGGTCGCAGAAAAGATCGGCCCCGGCGCAATGCTGATGCCTTGCGCCAGCGCCATCTGGAACAACTTCAACGAATCGGTCTGCTCCGGCAATTCCAGCCACAGGAAATACCCGCCGGCCGGCTGGCTCACCCGTGTCTGCGCCGGGAAGTAGCGGGCGATAGCCGCCAGCATGGCGCTTTGCTGTTCTTCCAGGGCATAGCGCAGTTTACGTAAGTGGCGGTCATAGCCGCCGTGTTGCAGGTAGTCGGCAATCGCCGCTTGCGCCGGCATCGAAGGGCACAGCGAGGTCATCAGCTTCAAGCGCTCGACCTTCTGCGCATAGCGCCCGGCCGCCACCCAGCCGACGCGATAGCCCGGCGCCAGACTCTTGGCGAAGGAGCCGCAGTGCATCACCAGGCCTTCGTTGTCGAAGGCCTTGGCCGGCTTGGGTGCCTGCTGCCCGTAGTACAGCTCGGCGTACACGTCGTCCTCGATCAACGGCACTTGGTGGCTACGCAGCAGTTCCACCAGCGCCTGCTTCTTTGCTTCCGGCAATGTGGCGCCCATGGGATTCTGGAAACTGGTCATGGTCCAGCAGGCCTTGATCGGGTAGCGCTCCAGGGTTTGCGCCAGGGCGTTGAGGTCGATGCCGTCGCGCGGGTGCACGGGGATTTCCACCGCCTTGAGCTTCAGGCGTTCCAGCACTTGCAGGCAGGCGTAGAACGCCGGGGCCTCGATGGCCACCAGGTCGCCCGGTTCGGTGACCGCTTGCAGGCACAGGTTCAACGCTTCCAGGGCGCCGTTGGTGATCAGCAGCTCCTCCATGGGCAGCATCAGGCCGCCGACCATATAGCGCAGGGCAATCTGCCGACGCAGTTGCGGGTTGCCCGGCGACATGTCGGTGACCACCAGACGCGGGTCCATCTCGCGGCTGGCGCTGGCCAGGGAGCGGGCCAGGCGCGGCAGCGGGAACAGCATGGGGCTGGGGAAGGCCGAGCCGAAGGGCACGGTGTTGGGGTCTTTGATCGAATCGAGTACCGAGAACACCAGTTCGCTGACATCGACTTCGGTGGACTCATGCACCTGCTCGCTCACCACCGGTTCGGAGAACGGGCTGGGTGCATGGGTGTTGACGAAATAGCCGGAGCGCGGCCGTGCCCGGATCAGCCCGCGACGCTCCAACAGGTAGTAGGCCTGGAACACCGTGGACGGGCTGACGCCATAGGTCTGGCTGGCATAGCGTACCGACGGCACACGCTGGCCGGGGCCGAGCACGCCGGAGCGGATCAGTTCTGCGATGTCATCGGCGAATTTTTCGTAGCGTTTCATGTTGGCCTTAAACAAATAGGTAATATGAGTCCAGCCCCCTCCCACATTTGATCTGCATCATTTTCGATAGCGAGGTCTCAGCGGTTGAGCGGTGCCACAAAGCGACTGTCGGCGGCGCTGTAGATCCACGGCTCGTCCACATCCGAAACCTTGAAGCGCACTGTCTGCGAACTGCTCGCCGGCTTGTCGGCCAGCAATGCCACCGAAACCGGCACATCGACGATTTCCCCCGGTGCCAGGCTGATCTCGGTCTTGCCTTGCAGTTGGAAACCCTCTGCATCCAGCAGCTCCACCCGGTATTCCTGGCGCTGCTGTGTCTTGTTGATGACCTTGAGGCTGTAGATGTTTTCGATCTGGCCCTGGGCGTTCTCGCGGAACATGCCACGGTCCTTGGTCACGTCCAGCGACACCATTGGCCGCTCCACCAATGCCACCACTAACGCCGCAATCATCACCAGCAGCACCGCACTGTAGCCGATCAGGCGCGGCCTGAGCAGGTGGGTCTTGCCGCCTTGGAGTTGATGCTCGGAGGTGTAGCTCACCAAGCCCCGCGCATAGCCCATCTTGTCCATGATCGAATCGCAGGCGTCGATGCACGCCGCGCAGCCGATGCACTCCATTTGCAGGCCGTCGCGGATGTCGATGCCGGTGGGGCAGACCTGCACGCACAGCTGGCAGTCAATACAGTCACCCAGGCCGACAGCGGCCGGCGTGACCTCGCGTTTACGCGGGCCGCGATGCTCGCCACGGGCGCTATCGTAGGAAATGGTCAGGGTGTCTTTATCGAACATCACGCTCTGGAACCGCGCATACGGACACATATGCATGCACACCGCTTCACGCAGCCAGCCGGCGTTGATGTAGGTGGCGGCGGTAAAAAACAGCACCCAGAAGAGACTCACGCCCCCCATTTGCCAGGTCAGCAGTTCGGCGGCCAGGGGGCGGATCGGCGTGAAGTAGCCGACAAAGGTCAGCCCGGTGAGCACGCTGATGCCCAGCCACAACGTGTGTTTGGCCGAGCGTCGCGCGAGTTTGTTCAGGCTCCAGGGCGCCGCTTGCAGCTTGATACGCTGGTTGCGCTCGCCCTCGGTGACCTTTTCGCACCACATGAACAGCCAGGTAAACGAGCTTTGCGGGCAGGTGTAGCCACACCACACGCGGCCGGCGAACACCGTAATCGCAAACAGGCCGAAGGCACAGATGATCAGCAAAGCCGATAACAGGATGAAGTCCTGGGGCCAGAAGGTGGCGCCGAAAATATGGAATTTACTCTCGGCCAAATCCCACAGCACGGCTTGCCGCCCACCCCAGTTCAGCCACACCGTGCCGAAGAACGCCAGGAACAGAAAGCCCGCGCCAGCTACGCGCAAGGTGCGGAACAGGCCGGTGAAACTGCGGGTATGGATCAGGTTGTCGCTGGATTTGGCCTTCACCTTCTTTGGGTGGATCGGCTCAAAGGTTTCCACGGTTGGGATTCGTTCGCTCATGGTCGTTCGCTCATCAGCCTCCATCAGGCCGATGAACTATGCGCGTCGGTCTGTTTGCATAACAGGCTCAGGTATGGCGATAAAAAGCGGATCAGATGGGCTTTGGCCATGGGCCTGCGTCAATGTGCTGCACCCCATGGCGCTGGAGGTGCAGCTAGATCTGGCGCGTGCTGATACAGATCAATTAAATCAGCGAACCAGGTTCTTCAGCCTTTACATGTTGGCGCCCATCATGGGCACCTGCCACCGTCAGGGCGTCGGCCTCGGCTTCGGTGATATAGATCCGCTCGGCGGCCAGTTCCACGTACGACATGGATTTGTCGGTGTCGGTAACGATATGGACGCGGGTCGCCGGCACGCTCTGTTCCTGGCCATTGTCATCGAGCATGAAGTAGCACAGTTGGTTTTCGATACGCAGGGGCATGCCGGTCTCCTTTTTCATGGGGTATGAAGGTTAGGGTGCAGCAAGGTGTGTGGGTTCAAGGCAACTGACTGGCGGTCGCCGCTGTCCATCCTTTATCCATAAATAAAGGACAGCATCCATGGACGCCTGGTGGCACGAAGTGTGGCAAACCCTGCAGGCCGAATTCGCCGACCTTGGCGACGCGAAACAGCTCACTCAAATCACTGTTCGCCTGCTGATCGCAGCGCTGTTGGGCGGCATCCTCGGGTTTGAGCGCGAGCACAAGGGCAAGGCTGCCGGTGTGCGCACCCATATGCTGGTGGCAATGGGCGCCGCATTGTTTGTGCTGGTACCGCAGATGTCTGGCAACCAGGCGGATGCCATGAGTCGTGTGGTCCAGGGGGTGATCGCGGGGATTGGTTTCCTCGGCGCAGGGACGATCCTCAAGGGCAAGGAAGATGAAGAGGGCCAGCACGTCAAAGGCCTGACCACCGCTGCCGGGTTATGGATGACCGCCGCCATTGGGGTGGCGGCGGGAATGGGTCGCGAGTCGACGGCGGTGTTGAGTACCTTGCTGGCCCTGGCGGTGTTCAGCGTGATGCCAAGGATCGTCAAGCTGTTGGACAAGGAGACCTGACTTAATAAGGGACCTTCATGTTGACGCTGTAGGTTTCAGGACCGTGTTGGCGTTCGGCGGGCACTCGTTCTGTGCGTAAAGAGTCGAGCCTGCGCATGTTCAACAGACTACCAAACCCAGTCAAGAACCCAGCTATACGTCCCATTGCTGAATGGTTCTTGCCAAGGGTCTCCACATCGTCTTTCGACTTATGATAAGCGTTCAGCAGATCTGCGGTGTCACTGCCAGAATATGCTTTCATCAAGTTTTCAAGCCCTTTCAACCTGAGCTCCTTGATCAGGGTTTCTTCCGCATCACGCCTGGCGGATTCCAGGTTGGTGCTGATCATGTCCGGATTTAACTGTTTACCGAGCGCTTCGAGGGTTTTGGCGTTCGCTTCAGCATTCTCACCGTGCAACATCAACCGGATGTTGTCTTCAGTTAACAGTCTGCGGACTTTGTCAAGCTGTGTGCGGGAATGAAAGGAGTTCGGGGCGTGCAGAATACAGTGGATGTTGTGCTGGGATAACAGCGAGTTCAGCTCAGCCAGAGGCGTTGCATCGGTGTGCGCCGGAGTGACGGGGGTGGACGGTACGTAGTTCGGGGTCAGCTGAGGAGGGATGGTCGACATATATAACCTCACGAAGAATGGACTGAAACGCCTTATCCCAAAGGGTGGGGGGAGCATTTCGCGAGGTCAGTATATAAAGCTGGGCTTAAGCAATATTTTCTTAATAGCGAAGGAAATTTCGGTTTTTCATGAGGTCCGCTCGAAGGACGATATCTTGTTTTCGAGCGAGCCTCCCGTCGCCGTCAGCTGGTTCTTACAATTACCGGTGGCATTGTCGTTGGTGGTTCTTCCACCGCTGGCGGTTGGGTTTCCGGCGGTTCCTTCTCGGGAATCGGCTCCGGCTCCGTGGGGGGCAGGGTCGGGTTGTCGATATTCGGGTCCGGGGTTTCAGCCGGGATCGGGATATTCATCGGTGTGGCCTCCTTTGTGCTTTGCTCCAGCGGTGGACATCCACCGAGGCCAATTGATTCCCCGCCCAATGGCGGAACATCCAGCTGAACTTTTAACCTTGGCCCAGGCTCGGACCTATAGCGGCCCTGCTCAGGGAGAGCGCTGCCGTATCGGAATTCGGATCAAGCAAAGAGCGTCCACAGGGCGTAAGGGGAAGATGCTCGATGACTGCTGAAACACTGGCTCCAGAAGACTCCATATTGCCGCTGTCCCAGGCGCTGTTGCTGCCCAGGATCGCGATCGAAAGCACTTCACCCGTGATCGACGGCGGCGAATTTGCCGTCAAGGCTGTGGTGGGCCAGCGGGTCAACGTCACCAGCAAGGTATTCGCCGATGGCCACGACAAGCTGGCCGTATTGATCCGTTGGCGCCCGCTGCATGACGAAAGCTGGCACAGCGTGGTCATGAACGACGTGGGCAACAATGGCTGGGAAGGGGCGTTTACCGTCACCGTCCAGGGCCCTCACGAATACTGCATCGAGGCCTGGATCGATACCTACGCCAGCTTCTGCTATGAACTGCGCAAAAAACATGAAGCCGGGGTGCCGGTCAGCCTGGAGTTGCAGGAAGGCCGCAGCCTGGTGCTGCAGGCCGCCGAACGCAGCGACAACGAACTGCGTGACCGCCTGATGCTGTTGCACCACGAACTCTCCGGTTTGCTGGAAACCGAGCAGGTCGCGCTGTTTTTGCACGAAGACAGTGCACACCTGATGACCCAGGCCGACCACCGCGCCTACTTGAGCATCAGCACCGTCTACCCGATTGATGTGGAGCGCGAGGCGGCGCAATTTGCCAGTTGGTACGAGCTGTTTCCCCGTTCGATCACCGACGATCCGGCCCGCCACGGTACGTTCAACGACGTGCACTCGCGCCTGTCGATGATCCATGACATGGGGTTCGACGTGCTGTACTTCCCGCCGATCCACCCGATCGGGCGCAGCCACCGCAAAGGCAAGAACAATTCCCTGACCGCAGGCCCCGATGATCCGGGCAGCCCCTATGCCATCGGCAGCGAGGACGGCGGCCACGAGGCCATCCACCCGCAGTTGGGCAGCCGCGAAGACTTCCGTCGCCTGGTCAAGGCCGCCGCCGAGCATGGCCTGGAGATCGCCCTGGATTTCGCCATCCAGTGCTCCCAGGACCACCCGTGGCTCAAAGAGCACCCGGGCTGGTTCAACTGGCGCCCGGACGGCACGATCAAATATGCCGAGAACCCGCCAAAGAAGTACCAGGACATCGTCAACGTCGACTTCTATGCCGCGGATGCGATCCCAGGCCTGTGGACTGAACTGCGCGACATCGTGGTGGGCTGGGTGGAAGAGGGCGTGAAGACCTTTCGCGTCGACAACCCCCACACCAAGCCGCTGCCCTTTTGGCAGTGGCTGATCGCCGATGTACGGGCAAAGCATCCCGAGGTGATCTTCCTCGCCGAAGCCTTCACCACCCCGGCGATGATGGCGCGCCTGGGCAAGGTCGGTTACTCCCAGAGCTACACCTACTTCACCTGGCGCAACACCAAGGCCGAACTGGCCGAATACCTGGCGCAATTGAACGAGTCGCCGTGGCGCGAATGCTACCGGCCGAATTTTTTCGTCAATACACCGGATATCAACCCAGGGTTCCTGCATGAATCCGGGCGCCCGGGCTTTTTGATCCGCGCCGCGCTGGCCACCATGGGCTCGGGCCTGTGGGGCATGTATTCGGGCTTTGAGCTATGTGAAGCGGCACCGGTGCCGGGCAAAGAGGAATACCTGGACTCGGAGAAATACGAGATTCGCCCTCGGGACTTCACCGCACCCGGCAATATCATCGCCGAGATCGCCCAGCTCAACCGCATCCGCCGCCAAAACCCGGCGTTGCAGACTCACCTGGGCCTGAAGCTCTACAACGCCTGGAACGACAATATCCTGTACTTCGGCAAGCGCAGCGAGGACGGCAGCAACTTCATCCTCGTAGCCGTCAACCTCGATCCGTTCAATGCCCAGGAGGCCCACTTTGAGTTGCCATTGTGGGAATTGGGCCTGCCGGACGATGCGCAGACCCAGGGCGAAGACCTGATGAACGGCCACCGCTGGACCTGGTATGGCAAGACCCAGTGGACGCGGCTGGAGCCGCAGATGCCGTTCGGGATCTGGCGCATCAGCACCTCCTGAGCCTGGTGAAGATCAACATGTGGGAGGGGGCAAGCCTCTCCCACATTGACCCGGTTCAGTCTGCACGATTTTTCGAGTATTTCAGGAGTTTCCAATGGCGAAGAAACCCAAGGCTGCCACCTTCATCAAAGACCCGCTCTGGTACAAGGACGCGGTGATCTACCAGGTTCACGTCAAATCCTATTTCGACTCCAACAACGACGGCATCGGTGATTTTCCCGGCCTGATTGCCAAGCTCGACTACATCGCCGACCTGGGTGTCAACACCATCTGGCTGCTGCCGTTCTACCCCTCGCCACGCCGCGATGACGGCTATGACATTGCCGAATACCGGGGCGTGCACAGCGACTACGGAACCATGGCCGATGCCCGGCGCTTTATCGCCGAAGCCCACAAACGCGGGTTGCGGGTCATCACTGAACTGGTGATCAACCATACCTCCGATCAGCACCCGTGGTTCCAGAGGGCGCGCAAGGCCAAGCCGGGCTCGGCGGCGCGGGACTTCTACGTGTGGTCCGATGACGACCAGAAATACGACGGCACCCGCATCATTTTCCTCGACACCGAAAAGTCCAACTGGACCTGGGACCCGGTCGCCGGCCAGTACTTCTGGCACCGTTTTTATTCCCACCAGCCGGACCTCAATTTCGACAACCCGCAGGTGATGAAAGCCGTGCTGTCGGTGATGCGCTACTGGCTGGACATGGGCATCGACGGCCTGCGCCTGGACGCCATCCCTTACCTGATCGAGCGCGATGGCACCAACAACGAAAACCTGCCGGAAACCCACGACGTCCTCAAGCAGATCCGCGCCGAGATCGACGCCCATTACCCCGACCGCATGCTGCTCGCCGAGGCCAACCAGTGGCCGGAAGACACGCAGCTGTATTTCGGCGACCGCAAGGGCGATGACGGCGATGAGTGCCACATGGCGTTCCACTTCCCGCTGATGCCGCGCATGTACATGGCGCTGGCCCAGGAGGATCGCTTCCCGATCACCGATATCCTGCGCCAGACCCCGGAGATCCCCGCCAACTGCCAATGGGCGATCTTCCTGCGCAACCACGACGAACTGACCCTGGAAATGGTCACCGATAAAGAGCGCGACTACCTGTGGAACTACTACGCTGCTGACCGCCGCGCACGCATCAACCTGGGCATTCGCCGGCGCCTGGCGCCCTTGATGGAGCGCGACCGCCGCCGTGTGGAGTTGCTCAACAGCCTGCTGCTGTCGATGCCCGGCACGCCGACCCTGTATTACGGCGACGAAATCGGCATGGGCGACAATATCTACCTCGGCGACCGCGATGGCGTGCGCACGCCGATGCAATGGTCCATTGACCGCAACGGCGGTTTCTCCCGCGCCGACCCGGCCAGCCTGGTGCTGCCACCGATCATGGATCCGCAATACGGCTATCTGTCGGTCAACGTCGAAACCCAGGCCCAGGACCCGCACTCACTGTTGAACTGGACCCGCCGCATGCTGGCGGTGCGCAAGCAGTCCAAGGCGTTTGGGCGCGGCAGCCTGAAAATGCTCTCGCCAAGCAATCGCCGCATCCTGGCGTATACCCGCGAATTCACCGGCGAAGACGGGCGCAACGAAATCATCCTGTGTGTGGCCAACGTCTCGCGCAGCGCCCAGGCGGCCGAGCTGGACCTATCGGCCTTTGCCGGCATGGTCCCGGTGGAGATGCTCGGCGGCAATGCGTTCCCGCCCATCGGCCAGCTGAATTTCCTGCTGACCCTGGCGCCGTATGGCTTCTATTGGTTCGTGCTGGCGGCGGAAAACCAGATGCCCAGCTGGCACGTGGAGCCGGCGCAAAGCATGCCGGACTTCACCACCCTGGTATTGAAAAAACGCATGGAAGAGCTGCTCGACGAACCGTGTCGCACCGCCCTCGAACAGACCTCGCTGCCCGCCTGGCTGCCCAAGCGCCGTTGGTTTGCCGGCAAGGACACCGCCATCGACAGCGTGCGCATCGCCTACGGTGTGCGCTTTGGCGACCCCCAGCACCCGGTCTTGCTCAGCGAGCTTGAGGTGACCGCCGGTGGCCAGGTCAGCCGTTATCAGCTGCCGTTCGGTTTTCTTGGCGAAGACCAGTTCACCAGCGCCTTGCCGCAACAGTTGGCCCTGGCCCGGGTACGGCGGGTGCGTCAGGTCGGCCTGGTGACGGACGCCTTCAGCCTGGAGCACTTTATCCGCGCGGTGATCCAAGGCCTGCAGGCCGGTACCGTGTTAAACGGCAGCGACGGCGACCTGCGTTTTGAAGCCACGCCACACTTGGACACGCTGCAACTGACGGACGAGTCGCCGGTACGTTACTTGTCTGCCGAGCAGTCCAACAGCTCGGTGGTGGTGGGCGAGAGCCTGGTGCTCAAGCTGATCCGCAAAGTCAGCGCCGGGGTGCACCCGGAGCTGGAAATGAGCGCGTACCTGACGCAGGCGGGTTACCCGAATATCTCGCCGCTGATGGGTTCGGTGATTCGCCATGATGGCGCAGGCGAGGACAACCTGCTGATGATCGCCCAGGGCTACTTGAGCAACCAGGGTGACGCATGGAGCTGGACCCAGAACAACCTGGAACGTGCCATCCGCGATGAACTGGCCGAGGCCATCTCCGAACAGGAACAGCATTACAACGCATTGGGCGAGCTGGCGGACTTCGCCGGGCTGCTCGGCCAGCGCCTGGGTGAAATGCACGGGGTACTGGGTGCCAACACGACCAATAAGGACTTCAAGCCCGAACCGACCAGCGCCAAGGATACCCAAGCCTGGGCCAAGGACGTTGGGGCGCAGATCGACCGTGCATTGCAATTGCTCAAGCTGCATCAAAGCCAATTGAACCCTGCCGATCAGGCGCTGGTCAGTGAATTGCTGGCGCAGAAAAAAGCCATCGGCGCGCATGTCCAGGCGCTGGCGAAAGCCACCTTGGGCGGGCTGCGCATTCGGGTTCATGGTGACTTGCACCTGGGCCAGGTGCTGGTGGTGAAGGGCGATGCCTACCTGATCGACTTTGAAGGCGAACCGGCGCGGCCGCTGCATGAACGGCGCGGCAAGCACAGCCCGTATAAAGATGTGAGCGGCGTGTTGCGCTCCTTTGACTACGCGGCGGCCATGGCCTTGAACGTACAAGGGGTGGATCACTCGCCCGCAGCGGACCAGGCGCGCAGGCGCGTGACCGATCGCTACCTGAAAGAGGCCCGCCAGGCATTTATCCAGGCTTATCAGGCCGCTGCGTCTACACTGGCGCATGACTGGCAGGATGCCAAGGGCCAGGACGCCGCGCTGACGTTGTTCAGCCTGGAGAAGGCCGCGTATGAGGTAGCGTACGAAGCGGAAAACCGCCCGACCTGGTTGCCGGTGCCCCTGCGGGGCTTGCACGGGTTGTTGAGCGGGATTACATCTAAATCGAACACTGCACGCGGTGGGGAGACGTCATGAGCTTTACGAATAAAGAACCGCTGCAACCGAAGTTGACAGCCATGCCGGCGTCCAAGGACGTCGAAGCGCTGGTGCGCGCCGAGCACCACGACCCGTTTTCCATTCTCGGGCCACACGATGACGAGCAGGGCGGCCAATTTATCCGCGCGTTCCTGCCGGAGGCCTTGAGTGTCCAGGTGCTGAGCCGCGATGGCGGTGAACAGATCGGCAGCCTGGATGCGACCCAGGTGCCGGGCCTGTTCGTCGGGCAGTTCAACACCCGCCAGGCGTACTTGCTGAAAATCCAGTGGGCCGGTGGCGAGCAGATCACCGAAGACCCTTACAGCTTCCAGCAACTGTTGCTGGGGGAGATGGACCTGTACCTGTTCGCCGAAGGCAACCACCGTGACCTCAGCAGTTGCCTGGGGGCCCAGGTGACCAGCGTCGATGGCGTAGACGGCGTGCGTTTTGCCGTGTGGGCGCCGAATGCGCGGCGGGTCTCGGTGGTGGGGGACTTCAATATCTGGGACGGCCGCCGCCACCCGATGCGCCTGCGGCATCCGTCGGGCGTGTGGGAGATCTTCATTCCCCGCCTGCAACCTGGCGCCGCCTACAAGTACGAAATCCTCGGCGCCCACGGGATTCTGCCGCTCAAGGCCGACCCGATGGCGCTGGCGACCCAGTTGCCACCCGATACCGCCTCGAAAGTCGCCGCGCCGTTGCAGGTGGACTGGCAGGACCATGAGTGGATGCAAGCGCGGGTCGAGCGACAGAAGGGCACGGCGCCGCTGTCGATCTACGAGTTGCATGTGGGCTCCTGGCAGTGCGAGCTGGACGAGGCCGGCGAAGTAGCGCGCCAATACACCTGGCGCGAGCTGGCCGAGCGGTTGGTGCCGTATGTGCAGCAACTGGGCTTCACCCACGTCGAATTGATGCCGATCATGGAACACCCGTTCGGCGGTTCGTGGGGTTACCAGGCGCTTTCACAGTTCGCACCGACGGCGCGTTTTGGCTCGCCGGAGGACTTCGCCTATTTCATCAACGCGCTCCATCAGGCCGATATCGGCGTGATCCTCGACTGGGTGCCGGCGCATTTCCCCACCGACACCCACGGCCTGGCGCAATTCGACGGCACTGCGTTGTATGAATACGCCAACCCGCTGGAAGGCTTCCACCAGGACTGGGACACGCTGATCTACAACCTGGGCCGCACTGAGGTCCACGGCTTCATGCTGGCCTCGGCACTGCATTGGCTCAAACACTTCCACATTGACGGGCTGCGCGTGGACGCTGTGGCGTCAATGTTGTACCGCGACTATTCGCGCAAGGCCGGCGAATGGGTGCCCAACCGCCATGGCGGGCGCGAGAACCTGGAAGCCATCGATTTCCTGCGCCACTTGAACGACGTGGTGGCACTGGAAGCGCCCGGCGCCCTGGTGATCGCCGAAGAGTCCACCGCCTGGCCCGGCGTCAGCCAGCCCACCCAACAGGGCGGCCTGGGCTTCAACTACAAGTGGAACATGGGCTGGATGCACGATTCTTTGCATTACATCCAGCAGGATCCGGTCTATCGCGCCCATCACCATAACGAGCTGAGCTTCGGCCTGGTGTATGCGTGGTCCGAGCGCTTCATCCTGCCGATTTCCCACGATGAAGTGGTGCACGGCAAGCACTCGCTGATCGACAAGATGCCGGGCGACCGTTGGCAGAAGTTTGCCAACCTGCGCGCCTACCTGGCGTTCATGTGGATGCATCCGGGCAAGAAGCTGCTGTTCATGGGCTGCGAATTCGGCCAGTGGCGCGAGTGGAACCACGACCAGCAACTGGACTGGTACTTGCTGCAGTACGCCGAGCACAAAGGCGTGCAAAAGCTGGTGGGTGACTTGAACCGCCTGTATCGCGAAGAGCCGGCGCTGCACGAGCAGGATGATGCGCCTCAGGGGTTCCAGTGGCTGATCGGCGACGACGCGATCAACAGCGTCTACGCCTGGCTACGCTGGAGCAAGGACGGCAAGCCGGTGCTGGTGGTGGCCAATTTCACCCCGGTGCCCCGTGAGGCCTACAAGGTGGGCGTACCGTTCGGTGGGCGTTGGAGCGAGGTGATCAACAGTGACGCCGATACCTACGCGGGTTCCAATTACGGCAATGGCGGTGGCGTGTTCACCGAGGATGAGCCACGCCATGGGCAACCGGTGTCACTGTCGTTGAACCTGCCGCCGTTGGGGGTGCTGATTTTGCGGCCTGACGGGAGTTAAAGGCTCTACCCTGCTGGATTCAGTTGTCCACGCTGGTGGCAGGGTGCCACAATGGCGCCTTTGTCATGGCAGTCGAATCAGGCGAATTTCATGAATGGCCTTGGGCATGGGCGGGATCAGGATTGCTTTATAGAGGCACAGGTGCGAACCGACCGTTTGCACCAGTTGTTTCGCCAGTCATTTGCAGCCATTTTCGGCAGCTACATGGCAGCCGCCATGCTCTGCTGGCTGTGCTGGGAGCGCTTCGATCACACGTTCATGGTGGTGTGGCTGGTGGTGCTGGGCGCGTCGTCGCTGCTGCGGGTCAAGATGTTCCTGGACTGGTTCCGCTGCCCCAACAGCGAACGCACCCCGGATCGCTGGGAGCGCCGCTACTGGGTCACGCTGGTACTGTCCGCGAGCATTTGGGGGGCTGGGGCACTCGCGCTGATGCCCCCCGATGATCGGTTGTCCCAGGCGCTGGTGATGCTGTTCACCGTGGGGATGTCGGTCAGTGCCGTGTCGTGTTATTCGGCCTATCGCTATATGACCCTGGTGTCCATCGGTCTGGTGTTGCTGCCGTGCACCCTGTGGCTGTTGTTCCAGCCGACATCGATGCAAGTGGGTATCGGCATCGCGGTCCTGGTGTTTTCCACGTTTGTGGCCAGTGCCACGCGCAAGTTGTCCGATGCACTGGAGAAAGCCTTTCGCCTGACCCGGCAAATGGAACGGGCCCATAACATCTCGACCCGTGCCGCACAGACCGATGAGCTGACCGGCCTGATGAACCGCCGGGCGTTTTTCGAACATGCGCAATTGCTGTATGCGCAATGCCGTCATAACCAGCAGCCGCTGTGCGTGCTGATGATGGACATGGACCACTTCAAGCAAATCAACGACACCTATGGGCACCAGGCCGGCGATCAGGTCTTGCGCCAGATTGGCGGGGTGATCAGTGCGTCGTTCCGCAAGGCCGATGTGTATGGTCGCTTGGGCGGCGAAGAGTTTGCCGTGTTGTTGCCCAATACGTCGTTGGACACCGCGCGCAATATTGCCGAGGATCTGATCAAGGCTATAGCCGGTTTGGCCGCCGAGCCGGTCAAGGGGCTGTCAGCCAGCCTTGGGGTGGCGTTTACCCATGCCGTGGACGAGGACCTGCACGGCCTGATGAACAGCGCCGACAAAGCGCTGTACCGGGCCAAGGCATTGGGCCGCAACCAAGTGGCCGTCGCGGAGTAGGGCGCTGCTCAATCCTTGTGCATGGCCTTGATCAATACCCGCGAAACCTGCTCGGCAGAGTAAGGCTTGGGCAGGAACTCGAAGCCGTCATAGCCATTATCGGCCAGCTCTTCGCTGTAGCCCGAGGTCAGTATCACCGGCAGGTCCGCTCGACGCTGGCGCAGCAGCTTGGCCATGGCGACGCCGGTGATACCGGGCATGACCACGTCGGAGAAGATCACATCGA
Organism: Pseudomonas sp. 1 R 17; assembly: GCF_900067035.1. NCBI lineage: Bacteria > Pseudomonadati > Pseudomonadota > Gammaproteobacteria > Pseudomonadales > Pseudomonadaceae > Pseudomonas > Pseudomonas sp. 1 R 17. Next base: position 19,809 of record NZ_FKLB01000064.1, on the reverse strand, counting down.
AGGCCCTCCCATCGTGCCCGGCAAGGGTCAGGGCCTGTTCGGCATCGGTCACCCAGCTGGCCTGGTAGCCCAGGTCTTGAAGAATCTGGCTGGCAAACCGCCCGATCTCCAGATTGTCCTCCACAATCAGCACCCGGCACTGTGATGTGTCGTGGGACGACGCCAGCGTTTCCTCGCAGGGGGGCGGCGCTGCTTCGGCTTCGACCTGGGGCAGATACAAGGTGAATACGCTGCCTTGGCCAGGCGTGCTGGTCACATCGATATTGCCCTCCGACTGCTTGGCGAAGCCGAAGACTTGCGACAGGCCCAGGCCGGTGCCTTTACCCACCGCCTTGGTGGTGAAGAACGGCTCGAAAATGCGTTCGACGGTGTCTTCGGGAATGCCGGGGCCGGTATCGGCGAGCGAAATGGCGACATACGCCTTACCCGACCCGGCGTCGCCGCGAATGTGGGGCAACGGCTGTGCCCCGAGGACCTTCAGGGTCAGGGTGCCCTGGCCCTCCATTGCGTCCCGTGCATTGAGGGCGATGTTGATCAGTGCGGTTTCAAACTGGCTGGCATCAATCCGCGCAAAACACGGCTGCGAAGGCATCTCGACACGTACATGAATACGCGCGCCTGTGACGCTCTCCAGCATCTCGCCGATGTTCTGTACGCGCTGGCCCACGTCGAAGACTTCCGGGTTCAGCGGTTGGCGGCGGGCAAAGGCGAGCAATTGGCTGGTCAACTTGCTCGCCCGCTCTACGGTATCCGCCACTGCGCCCATATAGCGCTGGCGACGCTGTTCCGGCAGGTCTGGCTGACGCAGGAAGTCCACCGATGAGCGAATGATGGTCAGCAGGTTGTTGAAGTCATGGGCCACGCCGCCGGTGAGTTGGCCGATGGCTTCGAGTTTCTGCGACTGGCGCAGCGCGGCTTCGGCCTTGGCCAGCGCCAGGGTGCGTTCTTCGACGCGCTGTTCGAGAGTGGTGTTCAGTTCGGCATAGGCCGCCAGGCCCTTGCGCACATCGGCATCGGCACGCACGCGCTCGATATGCGCCCAGGAGCGCTCGGTGACTTCCCGCAACAGGGCCAGGTCGTAGGGTGACCAGGCGCGTGGGTTTTTGTCATGGACGGCCATCAGGGCGGTCAGGCGACCGTTCTTGATCAGCGGCATGCAGATGGTCGCCGTCACCCCAAGGGCCTGGAAGGTGGCGGACTCTGCGGGTGGCAACTCGCGCAGATTGTCGTGGATCACCAGGGGCTCGCCGGCGCGCAGGCATTTGACGGCCATCTCGCCGAACGCCGCCAGGCTGTAGCGGCCGATGATGCTGGGCGAGCCGGGCGCGGTCCAATTGTCACGAATGGTAAAGCCGTCTTCATCGGCGTCCATGTCGGCGTAGGCGCAATTGCTCACCTGCAGGTGCTCGGCCAGCAAGCGGGTGGTGCTGGTCATGATGGCTTCGGCATCGACGGCGTTGACCACCGCGTTGCCGATGGCGTCCAGCACCGCCAGGCGGCGTGCCAGGAACACCGTGGCGGTGGTCTCGGTGACGGTGTCGAGCATGCCGACCACCTTGCCTTGGGGATCGCGGATCGGGCTGTAGCAGAAGGTGAAGTACGCCTGCTCCCGCCTCGGGCCGCGTTCAATCACCAGGGGAAAGTTTTCGATATAGGTGGCGTGGCCCTCGAAGGCGGCGTTGGCGATGGGGCTGACGTCATCCCACACCTCGGCCCACACTTCGTTGAACGGGCGCCCCAACGCGTAGGGCTTGCTGCCCAGGATCGGGATAAACGCATCGTTGTAGAGCGTGATCAGCTGCGGGCCCCAGACAATCGCCTGGGGAAAGCTGGAGGCGAAGCACAGCGCCACGGTGGTCTTTAACACGTCCGGCCACTGTTCCAGCGGTCCTAGGGGCGTATTGGCCCAATCATGCTGACGTACTTGCTCAGCCATGTCGCTGCTGCTTTGCAGCCAATTCATCATTGGGAGAACACCTTGTATTCCGGAATCTTCAACGCGCCCGCAAGGATGTGGCGTAAAGCTACAGACCTGTCTGGTCGCTGCCAGTTCAGCACGATTATCCGCTAGATGGCATTTTGATGCTGTATTCGTTTGAAAGAGCGAAGGCCGGGGGGCGGGCGATTGCCCAACCCTTACTGCGTGCCGAATAAAGCGGTCCAGTAGATGCCCGCGTCACTCTTCGGGTCCATGGCATAGGCCGAGCCCAATTCGCGAAACTGCGGGTTCATCAGGTTGGCGCAATGACCTGGGCTGGCGAGCCAGCCGTCGACCACCTTGCGCGGGGTGTCCAGGCCGGCGGCGATGTTTTCGCCGATGTTCTTCGCGATATACCCGGCCAGTTCCGCGCGGTCGCCAGGCGTGCGGCCGTCGTGGTCCAGGTGGTCGAAGAAATTGCCGTTGGCCATGTTGCGCGTGTGGCTGTTGGCGGCCCCGGCCAGCGCCTCGTTCCACGACAATGGCGTGGTCGCGGTAAACGCCTGGGTACCGCACTGGCGCGGTTGCGTGCGGGCGGCATTGATCAGGTCGAGCAGCTTGCGGCCTTCGGTTTGCCAATCGCCCAGGCCGCTGGACAGCAACGGGCGGGCCAGCACGATGCGCCAGTCCTGGCCGCTGTTGCTCACGCCGATGTCGACGAATTGCGGGTCCAGCACCACCCGGCAGAAACTCTCGCGCACGGCTTTCATGGCTGCCTGGGCGTCCTTGGGCCCGGACAGGCTGATCGCCTGCACATTGACCATCGGGTACGCGGCACGGGCCAGGGCCTGCTGCAGGTCGCCGACGTTATTGGCCGGCAGCACCAGCCGTGTATCGTTGGCCAACGGTGGCAGTTCCTGGGAACCCTGGTCGCCGCAGCGCTGCACCTGGCTGCGGTACTCGTTGATCTGTTGCACCAACTGACTTTCTTCATTCGCCATCGCGCTGGCGCAGAACACCGTACTGGCGGCCAGCGTCGTAAGACCCATCATCAATGACAGAACGCGCATGGACGTTACCCTTGAGCTTGAAAGTGCCCATGATGCGCGATGTAACCCCGTCTGGCGCAACGCCTTTTTTGTTTTTTTGCCTCAACGGGTATTCTGTGGGGCATTCACGGCGCGGATGCGGCCCGTTGCCATCGCGGTGGCCAGCAGGATCAAGCCCACGGCGACGGTGAAAGTCGCATGCAGGCCGCTGGTCACGGATTGCGCGTTGGCGCGGGTGACATCCGGGGTCGCCCAGGCGAACACCGCCCCCAGGGCCGAGGTACCGAAGATCAGCCCGATATTGCGTGACAGGTTGAGCAAGCCTGCGACCGTACCTCGGCGCGCACCGTCTACATCGCACATCACCGCAGTGTTGTTGGCGGCCTGGAACAGACTATAGCCCGTCGTCAGAATCACCAGCCCCCCAAGGTAGGCGATCAATCCCGAGGCCAACGACAACAGTAATGCGCCGCAAAACAGGATGCCCAACCCGGCGAAAGTCATAAGGCGCCAGCCCTGGCGGTCGGTGAGGCGCCCCGCCGGTACACCGCTGAGCGCCGCGACACAGGGCCCGACGGCCATGGCCAGGCCCATCCATTGCGGGTCCAGCCCCAGCCCCTTGGACAGGTAGAAAGGGCCGACCACAAAGGTTGCCATGATCACCGCCGCTACTAACGCACTCATCGCGAGACTCGTGCGCAAGGGTGCTTCCTTCAACGGTGACCAGACGCTGGAAGGTGAGCCTGCTTGGCGTCGATCAACCGGCAAGTAGCGCCACGCGAGGCTGGCCGTGAGTAATCCCAAGGGCATGCCCACCAGAAACAGCGCGCGCCACCCCCATACACTGAGCAATAACCCGCCAGCGGCGGGGCCCATGGCGGTACCGACGGCTGACATCGTGCCCAGCAGGCCCATCACCCGGCCGATGCGTTCCTTGGGCACCGTGTCGCCGACCATCCCCAGCGCCATGGCCATCATGCTCGCCGCGCCCAAGCCCTGCAGGAGGCGTGCGGCAATCAGCCAGCCCAGCGAGGGCGCGCCCGCACACAGCCCACTGCCCAGCGCAAACAACAGCAGCCCGGCGAGCAACAGCCGGCGACGGCCCAGGCGATCGCCCATTCGGCCGGCCATGACAATCACCGCCGTGATCGCCATCAGGTAGGCCAGCACCACCCACTGCACGGCATGAAACGACGCATCGAATGCCTGTACCAGGCTGGGCAGGCCGACATTGGCGATGCTGGTGCCGAGGGCGGCGAGCAACATGGACAGCGACAGGCTGGCAAGGCCGCCGCGTGAAGACGTATGCATGGAAGATTCCTTGGGTGGACGCAACTGTCACAAATCTACGGCCTGGCCTAACATGGCGGAAGACGCAGGGTTTGCAGTTAATACCTGCGTCAAACGCCTGCTAAGGAGCGCCCATGTCCGACTTTAATCTGCTGATTACCCTGGATGTCTTGCTGGCCGAAGGCAGTGTCGCCCGAGCGGCCAAACGCTTGCAGTTGAGCCCCTCGGCCATGAGCCGGGCGCTGGCGCGCTTGCGCGAGACCACCGGCGATCCGCTGTTGGTCCGCGCTGGGCGCGGGCTGGTGCCGACGCCGCGGGCGCAGGCATTGCGTGAGCAGGTCAGCCGCCTGGTGCAGGACGCCCATGCGGTGCTGCGCCCGGCACACGCCCTGGACCTGGCCCAGGTGGAGCGCACGTTCACCTTGCGCACCAGTGAAGAGTTCGTCGAAAACTTCGGTCCCGTGTTGCTGGCGCGCATCGCACGGGAGGCGCCCGGTGTACGCCTGCGTTTCGTCAGCAAGACCGACAAGGACAGCACGTTACTGCGCCAAGGCAGCGTCGACCTGGAAACCGGCGTGGTCGACCCTGACGCCAGCCCCGAAGTGCTGACCCAGGCGCTGTTTCGCGACCGTTTGATTGGCGTGGTGCGCAGCGGCCATCCCCTGAGCCAGGGCGACATCAGTGCCGAGCGGTTTGCCCAGGGGCGCCACGTCTACGTCTCGCGGCGCGGGCAGGAGCGCGGCCAGATCGACGATGGGCTTGAAGCCCTGGGCTTGACGCGGCAGATCGGCACCATCGTCGCCGGGTTCGCCACGGCCATCGCCCTGGCCCGCGACACCGACCTGATTGCCTGCGTGCCCGAACGCTACACCGCCCATCAGCGCGAAGGCCTGTACAGCTTTGCGTTGCCGTTGACGCTGGCACCGTTCACCGTGGCGATGCTCTGGCATCCGCGGCTGGATGCCGACCTGGCCCACCGCTGGTTGCGCGGGTGCGTGCGTGAGGTGTGCGGACACTGAACGGCCTGCAACAGGTACAATCGCCGCTGCCTTGACGCGAAACCCCAGGAATCTGCATGTTCAGCCTTACCCGCTACACCACACCGTGCCCCGAGCCCATCAATGCCCAGATCCTGCAGATGGTGGTGGACAACCTCACCGACATCAGCAGCGTCGCACTGCCGCCGAGCAACCTGCTCTACAACATCTACCAATATGCCATCGGCTTTGAGGTGCACCTGTACCTGGAGGCATTGGGCGGGTCGAAGGGGATTGCCGTTGAGTTGATCGTGGCGATGCTCGAGGAGCAGGTGATTGGCTTTTGCCTGTACCTGCCGGTGAAAGATGATCCTGAAGCCTGTGGCATCGCCTTTATGGCGGTACAGGCCGGTTTCCGGCGTCAGGGTGTGGCGCGCGGGATGATGGCGGACGTGGTGGCGCGCTATCCCCATGCCGAGTTGGCATGTGCCGTGGAGAAGGTAGCGGCCTTCGAGGCCATGGGTTTTCAAGTGCGGGGTGCGCGGGGCACCCAGGTGTTGATGAATACCCGGGCCTACGGCACCGATGGCTTGATGGGCGTGTTGGATGTGGCGGCAATCTACAGTTCGCTGGAGGTACGCCAGATCCATACCTACCTGCTGCAAAAACACGGCAAGCGGGCGATGGTGGATGCCGAGAAACAGCGGGACCGGCACCTCGATCAACTGGCACGCAAGGTCCAGCTGTTTGTGGCAGGGCGTTAGCCTGGCCTGCTTGGCTTTTTTGTAGTGCTTCTGTAGTGAGCGGGCTTGCCCCGCGCTGGGCTGCGAAGCGGCCCCAGAAACAGCCCCTGAGCTGCCTGGCACACTGCAGTGCTCTTATTGGGGCTGCTTCGCAGCCCAGCGCGGGGCAAGCCCGCTCACCACAACAAGCCCGCTCACCACAGAAGCTTCTTCAGTCTTCAACGCTGTGCGCGATTGACCATCGCCAGGATGGTTGCCAGTAGTTCCTGTTGCGCTTCTTCCCGGCTGATCTCGCCGCTCGCCGCAGCATCGGACAACGCTTCCGCCGCCCCCAGCATCGCCCGTAATCCTGGCTGTGAAACCTGGCCAAAGGGCGCCAGCGCGGCGCGGCATTTGTCGAGAAAAATCGCCTCATACTTACGCTTGAGCGCTTCCAGCTCCGGCGAGCTGCTCAGTGCGGCAATCACCCCCGGAATTTCCCGGCCCTGCAATAACACGCAATCGACATAGCACGAGGCGATCACCCAGGCACGTTCTTCCAAGGTCGCGCTGCTGGCGTCGAGGGCTTCGGCAAACACCTGGGTCTGACGCGCGTCAAAGTCTTCATACAGCGCGGCGAGCAGCCCGGCACGGGTGACGAAGTGGTCGTAGACCACCGGTTTGGTGACGCCGGCCAGTTCCGCCAGGCGGCCCAGGGTCAGGGCTTCGGTGCCTTCCTCGCGCACCAGTTGCCAGGCCACCTCCAGTAATTGACGCAGGCGATCTTCACGGGACAGGCGACGACGTGGGGCAGGGGATTCAGGGCTTGACATGCTTATATACCAAAAGTAACTTGTTGGTGTTAACTTACCAAAAGTAGATTAAACCCAAAGGGAGTCAAAGTCATGCACGCACTCATCGTCGTTGCCCATCACGACCCACAATCCCTCACCCACGCCGTGGCCGCGCAGGTGGCTGCCGGGCTGACTGCTGAGGGCCACACCTTCGAAATCGCCGACCTCGCCGCCGAAGGCTTCGACCCGCGCTACACCGCCGCCGACCACCTCGTACACCACACCCGCGCCACGCCCCCGGCCGACGTGCTGGCGGAACAGGCACGCATCGACCGCGCCGATGCCCTGGTGCTGGCGTTCCCGATCTACTGGTGGTCGCTGCCGGGCCTGCTCAAGGGCTGGGTCGACCGCGTGTTCGTCAACGGCTGGGCGATCGATTACGGCCCGGACATGCCCGTGGTGAAAAAACTGCGGCACTTGCACGTGCACCTGTTGGCCCTGGGGGCGGCCGATGAAAGCGCGTTTGACCGACACGGCTACGCCAAGGCGATGCGCACGCAGATCGACTACGGGATTTTTGATTACTGTGGAGCGAAAGTGGTGACGTCGGCGTTGTTGCTGGAGTCGGAAGATGGCGCGGCGACCGCGCATCTGCAAGCAGCCAGGGCGGTAGGGCAGAAACTGTTCGAGGCCGAGACGGTCGCCGGTTGATTCAACCTTCGCGAAACAGGTCGTGGGCGTCCAGCAGGCGGTAGGCAATTTCCGGATTTTTCTCCAGGCCCCGGCGAATCGCCGCCGGGATCGCTTGCCGGGTCTTGCGGCACATGCCTGGCAGCTCGTCGATGACGATCTGGATACCGCGCATGCTCTTGACCTCGTTGTGCCCCGGCGCGATATGCACGCGGATGCCCAATAGCTCGTGCATCCGCTGTTGCATGCGCTCCAGGTCTTGCAGGCTTTGCAGGTTTTCCAGGCGCTCGACCAGGCGTTTCTCTTCCTGCCGCGTCAGGCTGAGGATACGCAGGTCCGCGCCGGGGGCTTCCAGCAGTTGTTCACGGTCGCAGACACAGGCACCGGGTGGGCAGGGTTGGCGAATGGTCATGATCCTTACCTCCCCATTCCGACGCCGTTGAGTCAGTCGCTCAACGCGACCCCAAGGCTGCCCAGGGCCTTCCAGTACCCAGGATAGGTCTTGGCCACGCAGTCCGGGTCCTGAATGCGGATTCCCGCGATTTTCAACCCCGCGAGTGCAAAGCACATGGCGATGCGGTGGTCGGCATGGGTGTCGATCAGGGCGTTGCACGACGTGCCGGCCAGCGCCGGGTCGGCCGCGACCAGCAGGTCATCGCCTTCAATGCTGGCGAGGCCCGGACGGATCGCATTGAGGCCGTCATGCAGGGCCTGTACGCGATCGCATTCCTTGACCCGCAGGTTGGCCAGCTCAGTGAAACGCACCGGGGTGTTGTTGAAGGCAGCCAGGACCGCCAGGGTCGGGATCGCGTCCTGCATCTGCGAACCGAGCACGGTGGCCTGCATATTCGGGAACTGCGCGATCACGGCCTGGGCCTTGGCGTCTGGTTGGGTGAAGGCCTGGGCGGCCACGCCGATGTCGATGCGGCCACCGGTCAACACTTCGGCAGCCCACAAGTAGGTGGCGGCGGAAGCGTCGGGTTCGATCAGGTAATCATGGGCGGTGTAGCCGGTGGGGGCCACGCGCCAGGTGGTGTCGTCGAGCACATCGACCTGGGCGCCGAAGGCCCGCATGCAGTCCAGGGTCAGGTCCACGTAGCCACGGGCACCGATGTCCTTGCCGGTCAGTGCCACTTCAATCGGCGCTTCGCCGCACGCGGCCAGCATCAACAGGGCCGATACATACTGGCTGGACAAGCCGCCGTCGATCTCGAAGCGCTTGGCCTGGACCGTGCCCACGCCGTGCACCGTCACCGGCGGGCAACCGGTCGGGCTGTCGACCTGGATACCGTTCTGGCCGAGGGTGGCCAGCAGCGGGCCAATCGGGCGTTTTTGCATATAGTCGTCGCCGTCCAGTACCACGGTGCCTTGCACGGTAGCCACGGCGGCCGTCAGGAAGCGCATCGCGGTGCCGGCATTGCCGAGGAACAACGGCTGCGCCGGCAATTGCAGCTTGCCGGTGCCGGTGACCACGAAGGTGGTGTCGTCCGGCTCGTCGATGGTCACGCCCATCTGGCGCAGGGCCACCGACATATGCCGGGTGTCGTCGCTCTTCAAGGCGCCGCTCAGGCGGCTGGTGCCCTTGGCCAGCGCCGCCAGCAGCAGGGCGCGGTTGGTAATGGATTTGGAGCCGGGGGGCGCGACCTTGCCATTCAGGGGGAAGTTGGGCGGTGTAACGGTCACGGTTTTCTGCGAACTCAAGGTGCAAGGCTCCTGATCAAGGCAAGGTGGTACGGAGTGGCCGACGGGCGGACCCGAATAATCGGCCAAAGCAGCGGTGCTTGTCGAGGCTTAGCGCAAGGCCAGCCAGTAATCATGCAGGGCCCGCGCCGCCGGTTCGATTGCGCTGACGCGTTGTTGATGGGCCGGCACATCGAGGTCGGCCGGCAACTCGAAGTTGTCCTGTTCGGCGCACCAGGAGATTTTCTCCAGCTGTGCGGCTTGTTCGGCCGGCAATTCCGGCCAGTTGCCGATCGCCGCGCCACGGATATAGCCAAAGCACCACTCTTCGGCGAGGGTCACGTCCTGGCCCTGGTGTTCGGTTTCATCGAAGCGCGCCTTGAAGCCCTCGGCGTCAGTCGCCAGTTGTCCGGCCAGGGTGTTGATATGACGCACGCACAGGTCAAGGAACTGCTGGGCCTCTTCGGCGTTTTCCCACTCCGGGTTCTGCCCGCCCCAGATCGCCGGGAACCACTCGGCGATGTCCACCTGTGCCGGGCTGGACACCAGCGCGGTGAAGTAGCCGTCGAGTTCGGCCAGGTTCAGCACCGAATGGTCGTCGCCGTATTTCAACAGGGTTTCTTCGATGAATTCGAAATCGGCGGGGGCGAGGGGTTGGGCGTGCATGGGCATATCCTTTAAACGTCGAACGCCGCTGATGGGGCGGCTCAAAGCGCGAAGGATGGCGTGTGCCGGGGCTTTTATCCAGCGTCTTTTCCATCGCCGTTGCCAGTCCCGCTTTTGGCCGATGCGCCGTCACGTACCCTTGTTATAGTTCAGGCCTTATCACTCGCCAGCCAGGGATCACTGCCATGTCCGAATATCAAGCTTTCGTCGTCGAACTCAGCGGCAACGTAGCCCATGTGCAGATCAACCGCCCGGAAAAGATCAACGCGATGAACGCCGCGTTCTGGACCGAGATCATCGACATCTTCCAATGGATCGAAGACACCGACGCCGTACGCGCCGTGGTGCTCAGCGGTGCCGGCAAGCATTTTTCCTCCGGCATCGACCTGATGATGCTGGCCTCGGTGGCCAATGACTTCGGCAAGGATGTGGGCCGCAATGCACGCCTGCTGCGGCGCAAGATCCTCGAGCTGCAAGCCTCGTTCAATGCCGTCGACAACTGCCGCAAGCCGGTACTGGCAGCGATCCAGGGTTACTGCATCGGTGGCGCCATCGACCTGATCAGCGCCTGCGACATGCGCTACGCGGCTGAAGACGCGCAATTCTCGATCAAGGAAATCGACATCGGCATGGCCGCCGACGTCGGCACCCTGCAACGCCTGCCACGCATCATCGGCGACGGCATGCTGCGTGAGCTGGCCTACACCGGCCGCCCGTTCGGTGCCGAGGAGGCGCGCAGCATCGGCCTGGTCAATCGCGTGTATGCCGACCAGGAAAGCCTGTTGGCCGGCGTGTTCGAGATCGCCCATGAAATCGCGGCCAAATCGCCGATTGCGGTCACCGGCACCAAAGCCATGATCAGCTACATGCGTGACCATACGGTCAATGACGGTCTGGAATACGTTGCCACCTGGAACTCGGCTATGTTGCAATCCAACGACCTGCGCGTGGCCATCGCGGCCCATATGAGCAAGCAGAAACCCGAATTCGTGGATTGACTGACATGACCCCAGGCTGGATTACCACAACGCTGCTGGACAACGACGCCCCCGGCGGCTGGGCCGTCGCCCGCAGCCGCGACGGCTTTTTGCATGACGCCAACGGCCCGCTGTTCCCTCGGGAATGGCTCAAGCGCCAGGAGCTTTCGGTGTTTGCCGAACATGGCATCGGCCACCTCGACGGTGAGCCGGTGTATCTGCTGGAACTCGACTCGGCGGGCGAAGTGCCTGGTTGCAGCTGGCAGGGCCTGCGCGGCTTCATGCTGCAAGGTGATCACACCCTCTACAAAGTGCTGGGCTACGCCGCGCAGATCGGCACCTGGGCGCGGGAGCATCGGTTCTGCGGCAGTTGCGGCCAGGCCATGGTCCAGGTGCCACGGGAACGGGCGATGTATTGCCAGGCCTGCGACCTGCGCAGCTACCCGCGGATTTCGCCGAGCATGATCGTGCTGGTGACCCGTGGCGACGAGATCCTGCTGGCGCGCTCGCCACGGTTTGTCACCGGGGTCTACAGCACCTTGGCGGGCTTTGCCGAGCCGGGGGAGTCGGCCGAAGACTGCCTGATCCGCGAGGTGCGTGAAGAAGTGCAGGTGGAGGTCAGGAACATCCAGTACATGGGCAGCCAGTGCTGGCCGTTCCCCCATTCGATGATGCTGGGCTTCCATGCCGAGTACGCCGGTGGCGACATCGTGCCCCAGGCCGACGAGATCGAGGACGCGCAGTGGTTCAGCATCCACGACCTGCCGCCGTTGCCGGCGTCACGCTCGATTGCGCGTTACCTGATCGACCTCTACCTGGCCCGTCGCCTAGGCCACGCTGAACCAGTGCTGCCAGGCTAGGCGCACGGTCAGGCCGAGAACCACGGTGATAAACACCGGGCGAATGAATTTGGCGCCGCCGCTGATCGCGCTGCGCGCGCCAAAGAACGCGCCACACATCACCGACACGCCCATCGCCAGGCCGACAATCCAATCCACCGAGCCGTTGAAGATAAACACCGACAGCGCCGCCGCGTTGCTGACGAAGTTCATGCTGCGCGCCACGCCGCTGGCCTTCACCAGGTCGATGGGGTGCAACAGCATGGTGCTCACGGTCCAGAATGCACCGGTACCGGGGCCGGCCACGCCGTCGTAGAAGCCCAGGCCGAAACCCTGGGTGCCTTGCCATTTCTTCTTGATCGGCGCGTCGGCGTCCAGTGGCGCCTTGGGCGTGCCACCAAACAGCAAATACACGCCGCAAGCGAATACGATCACCGGCAGCATTTTGTTCAGGGTTTCGGCGGGCAGGTAGTGGGCAACCACCGCACCGGCCAGCGCACCGATCAACGTGCCGATGATCGCATGCACCCACTGACGCGGGTGGAACAGCTTGCGACGGTAGAAGGTGAAGCTGGCCGTGGCCGAACCGAAGGTGGAGCTGAGCTTGTTGGTACCCAGTACCAGGTGGGGCGGCATCCCGGCGGTGAGCAGCGCCGGGGTGGTAAGCAGGCCGCCGCCACCGGCGATGGCGTCGATAAAGCCGGCGATAAAGGCCACGACGGCGAGAATGGCGAGGGTGGTGAGGTCTACGCTGAGTTCGAAGGGCATTGGGCAGGGCTTATGGTTGGCAGTGCGCAGCAAAACGCTGTGCGAAGGGCTGCCATCTTACCTGCCTGATGTACGCAGAACCAAATGTGGGAGGGGGCTTGTTTCCGTGGCGGCCTTCGGGCCGACCATGTCGTTGGTTTTGACCGAGTACATATCCGTTGCTGCGGTAACGGCCACTTATGGTTTCGCTTTTACAGCGACTCACTTTTGGAGGGACCCAAAAGTAAGCAAAAGGTCCTCGCCCCAACACTCGGCACCTCGCTTAGGCTCGGTGTGCCCTCACTCCGGCTTTGGAGCGTGGGCCGCCGCAATGGGCCATCCTTGGCCCAGTGCGGCTAACCCGGCGTCCTGCCGGGTTACCCACGCTCCAAAGCCTGCGTTCGGCCAGCGTGTTTGACGGGGCGATCCCAGATCAAAAACAAAGCGAGGCGGCCTTAAAGCCGACCTGATCTTTGACGCGTACGCGGTGTGGCTTCTACTTCCTTAACCGCTGACGAAGTCAGCAATCTTTTGATCTGCTCTGGCTCTGGCTTTTGATCTTGATCTCAGGCGCCCCGTTAACCACGCTGGCCGAACGCAGGCTTGAATCCGTGGGTAAC